>JBBSTN010000001.1:0-59876 GCA_038235845.1 Gemmatimonadales bacterium
CCTCCGCAACCTGCGTCAACAACAACGATTCTTTCCTGATGGGAATCCAGGCGGTTGTGGTTCCGGGAAAAGGTGTCGCGGCCTGCCAGGCGGGCGTCGACGGCACTCATGCGAATCAGAATCTCGTATACGCGGAGTTGAAAAAAGGCACCGATCCTGCTCGCATCATCGAGATGCTTTCAGCCGATCCGGCCTTTCAGTCCAGACAATTCGGCATCCTCGATCTTACGGGCCGAGGCGCTGGTCATTCGGGATTGAGCAACGGCTACGTGTCGCAGGATATGCAAGGACAGGTGCCGGGAACACAGATCTACTACTCGATACAGGGCAACATTCTGCGTCCGGGAGATGTCGTGCCCAATGCCGTGAAGGCGTTCGTCTATACCCAGGGTTCGCTGACCGACCGCGTGATGGCTGCGCTGGAGACGGCGGATCGATTCGGCGGAGACAGCAGGTGCTCTTGCCCGCCACTTCCGGCCGATGCCTCCAAGCCGGTGAACCCATGCGAAGGCAAGACTTCGCACATCGCGTACATCCTCATGGCCGACAAGGACAACAGCAACGGCGACGGCCACAATAACGGGAAATATTCGATGTACATTACCGTCGCACAGCCGGAGCAGGGCGGGCCGAACGCCATAAAGCCCGGAGAGAATCTGAACCCTGTGAAAACTTTGCGCGCCCGTTACGACTCGTGGCGTAAAATGCAGCCGGCATCGTTCAAATGACATTCATCCGTGACGCGACGAGTATAGCAATAGCATTACTCGCAGGGACATTCACCTTTGGCGCGACAGCCGCTCACTCGCAGGGCCGACCGCGGGCGATAACTGTTATGTCCCTGACCTCATCGGCATTCACCGATGGCGGCATGATGCCTGGCACATACACGCAGACTGGCCGGGATACTTCTCCGCCACTTTCGTGGACTGGAGCGCCAGATTCGACTAGAAGTTTCGTCATGGTGGTTCACGACATCGACGCAGCAATTGGCGACGGCAGCGACGACGTCCTTCATTGGATGGTGTGGAACATCCCCGGTACGGAAACTTCATTGCAGGCAGCGATGGAGTCGGGTGCGCAGACTCCCGATGGTGTTCGGCAGATCAGCGGCACCGGACCATATTATCGGGGGCCAGCCGCCCCTGCGTCAGGCCCGGCACATCACTACGTCTTCGAACTCTACGCGCTCGACAACACTATCAACGTACCAGCAGTTGGACAGTCACCGGGCGCTACGCGTGCTGCGGTGATGGATGCGATGCGCTCGCATGTTCGCGGTAAAGCGGTGTTGGTAGGGCTTTACCGCCGTCCTGCTCCGTAACGTTGTAGCCGTCTCGTGCTTTAGTAAGATTGCTCGGCGAGTGCTAAAGCACCCGCTCGCTGTTCCGATGCCTCAATTTCCCTGTCGATCCGGTCTATGTAAACGCTAGCTGAGATATCGCCAGAGACATTGAGAGTTGTGCGCGTCATGTCGAGTAGACGATCGACGCCAAGGATGATTGCAATGCCCTCGGGCGGCACGCGAACGGTGGCCATCACCAGCATCATCAGGGGCAACGAGCCTCCGGGAACGCCGGCAGCGCCAATCGCGGTCATCACCGACAGGATTACAACGACAATCTGCTGGCCGAATCCCAGATGCACACCAAATACCTGTGCGAGAAATAGCACGGTTACCCCCTCGAACAGCGCCGTACCATTCATGTTCATGGTCGCGCCAAGGGGCAATACAAAGCCCGCGATCTTGGGTTGCACCCCCAGCTCCGTTTCAGCCGTGGCTATTGAAGTAGGCAGTGTGGCCATACTCGAACTGGTCGAAAATGCCGTAATAATAGGAGCGTCGATCGACTTCCAGAATTTTATGGGGTTCATCCTGCCAAAGAACTTCACGAGGAAGGAGATCCCTATCGCCGCGTGCAGCAGCAGGCCAACTATCACGACTACGACGTACATACTGAGTTGCTGAAGAATCCCCCATCCGAACTGCGACGTGATCACGAATATCAGGGCAAACACGCCGTAGGGAGCAATCTTCATCGCGAGATTGATGATGGCGATGATTGCATCTCCAATTCCCTCGAGCACGGCGATAACTGGCTTCGCTTTTTCCTTCGGTATCATCGTGAGTGCTGCACCGAAGATCAGCGAGAAGAAGATGAGCGCCAGCATATCCATGTCGGCGGCGGCGGCAATCGGATTACGCGGCACGATATTGACGAAGGTGCTGACACCGAAATCCTGCGCTCCGGACTGCGCGAGCCCTTGCGCGCCGCTCGAGAACCTCGACATGAGGTCGTCTCGCGTCGCGGCCGATAGTCCCGACCCGGGTCTGATGGTATTCACGAGAGTCAGGCCAATGGTTGCGGCAATCAGCGTCGACAAGGCGAAGTATCCCATCGTCCGGCCGCCCAACCTGCCCAGCGTCTTCATGTCACCAATACCCGCCACGCCTACAGCGATGGACGTAAACACGATCGGTACGACTGTCATGAAAAGCATTCGGAGAAACACCTGCCCAACAGGATAGGCGATGTTATTGGAGACAAATAAAAGCCATTCGGCGTCGGCAAAGAGACGGTTACACAAGCCGCCGACAAGAGCGCCAAGTACGAGACCCAGCGCAATCTTGGTGTGAAGCTTCAATGTTCTCTCCTTTTTTCGGGCGGGAATGGGAGCGAGCTAGTTCATCGAACGGGAATGTTGTCGAACACCTTTGAATTGATCAGGAAATGCACCCAGATGCTGGCTGCATAACCAAGTGCAATTGCCCAGGTCCACTTGAGATGGGCCATGAACGTGTAGATACCGCGCGCCTGGCCCATGAGTGCAACTCCCGCGGCGCTCCCAATGGAAAGTAGCGAACCGCCCACGCCGGCGGTGAGTGTGACGAGCAGCCATTGCCCGTGATCCATTGACGGATGCATGGAGAGCACGGCGAACATTACCGGAATGTTGTCTATGATGGCCGACATCAGACCAACTGCGATGTTTGCACGCGTGGCACCGAGATCACCATATGCAAACAGCGAAAGCGACTCGAGATAACCGATTGCGCCGAGGCCACCGACACAGAGAATTACACCGTAAAAAAACATGAGCGTGTCCCATTCTGCCTTCTCAAGTCGCTTGAAAATGTCAAACTCCTCGAGTTCCGCACCGGAGTGCGAGACAATCTCGAAAGGATTGTCTGTTTCGATGCTCTGGCTCTTACCCTGCGCAATTCCAAGTCGTCTCGCCGAACGCTTGAGGTAGTAACCGAAAAACTTGAGCACACCGAGTCCGGTCATCATTCCCAGTACCGGCGGCAAGTGGAGGAACTGGTGAAAGCTTACCGACATTGCGATTGTCGCCAGAAAGAGAAACACGACGGTAATTGCGCCGGGTCTCATTCGCACCGTTTCCTCGATCGCGTCGGGGCGTTCCTTGCCGACTGCGAAACTCATTAAGGTGGCCGGCACCAGCCAGTTCACGAGGGCCGGCAGGAACAAAGCAAGGAATCCCTGAAAGCTCACAATTCCTTTTTGCCACACCATTAGCGTGGTGATGTCACCGAACGGGGAAAAGGCGCCACCGGCGTTTGCAGCCACCACAACGTTGATGAAGGAGACAATGAGAAAACGTGGTTTGCCAACGCCAACGCTCATCACCACTGCTCCCATCACCAGTGCGGTGGTGAGATTGTCTGCCACTGGAGAAATCATGAACGCCAATGCGCCAGTGAGCCAGAACACTGCGCGAAGACTTATTCCCTGTCCCACGATCTTTGCTCGCAACGCGTCGAAGATTCCGCGTTCCTCCATGGTATTGATGTACGTCATGGCGGCGAGCAGAAAGAAAAACAGCTCCGCGTACTCCAGGAAATTCTGCCGAACAGCCTCCTCGGCAAACAGTCGAAGCGCCTCGCGCGTCGCATCATCCGACGCTGCCGATGCCGCAGCCTGATAGCGCCACCCGATGAGCGCCCATATGATGCCTGCGGCCACCAAAACGGGTTTGGACTTTCGCAGGTGCAGGTACTCTTCCCCCATCACGAGCAGGTAAGCAACCGCAAAGACGGCAATTGAAACGAAACCCACCCATGATCCGGTGAGGTCGAGCAGCCTTTCTGCGGGGCCGCTCTCCTGTGCGGCAACGGTGCTCGAACAAATCGCCGTAGCGAAGGTTGCTGCGAGGGACAACACAAAGCCGCGCATTGGCGGCCTGTAAGAATGGTTCGTTGGCGACATGAACCAAGGTAACAAGCCGCCAGCTCTCAGCGGGCTTGCCTGGAGAGCCGTATTATTGAGTGTACGATCGCAGAAACGTCGCAATTGTTCTGTCGTTCTCAGGCAATTCCACGTAGTTCCATCGACAGTATCTCAAGCCCTCTTCCAGATATTTCATTGACGTCAGCTTCAGGGAGCGGTTCAGACAGCGGTGAGGGCGAGACTGGCAACAAGGGCGCTGCTCATTCCGGGCGTGCACGTCGTCCGGTTGGCTTGCTCGCGCTGGGATCTGCAGCCGTGATGGCGATTTACGGTGCTGGTTACGAGAGAACGAAGCCCGCTGCCGACCGCATGGCGTCCGAAGCTATGGACGGACGTCGGTCCATGGCGCCGGTCGCCACCCGCTCCCCAGTGCAGCCCGCGCCGAAATTATCCCCCGATTCGTCGGCCCCAGCGATTGCGACTTCAACCGCCGCTCACTCTGAAGCCAGCGGCGCGCTGCCCGACGTAGCGCAGAAAGCGAGCGTCGCCGCAAACGATCCGGAGAGGTCGCCGGCTCAGCCATCGTCAAACGCCGCCGCTCCTCCGCCAGCGACCGCCGTGTCCGACACCAAAGCCTCGGCCCCTAAATCCTCAGCCGCGACCGTGCCAGCGGCGATCGCGCCTGTGGCAGCGTCGGCGGCGTCAGCCAAAAGCAGCAAGGCAGAACCCGCAGTAGCATCACCGCCCGCCAAAAAAGTGGACGACGCGGAAACCGCGACCGCGCCGGACGCCGCCAGCTCCGCGACTGTGTCCTACCGGGACGGTATGTACCTGGGACGCGGAACCTCCCGGCATGGAGACATCGAAGCGCTGGTGGAGATCAAAGACGGGCGAATTGTGTCAGCGATAATCTCCCAGTGCCTGACACGTTATTCGTGCTCGTGGATCTCCGCACTGCCTCCTCAGGTCGTGGCCCGACAGAGCCCAGACGTCGATTACGTGTCAGGCGCCACGCAAAGCGCCAACGCGTTCTATTACGCGGTTGTACAGGCCCTCTCACAGGCAAAGTGAACGACGCGTATGTGAGGTCGATGGCGGCGATGGGAACAGTCGTTTCATTGGAAATTGTCGGAGACAAAAGCCGGCGCGAGGCGGCCGCGAAAAATGCACTCGAGTGGTTCTCGACCGTCGAGAGGGTGTGCAGCCGATTCGACCAGAACAGCGAACTGAGGGCGCTCTGCCGTATCAGCGGACGCCCGCTGACGGTGAGCCCGATGCTCCTGCAACTGCTTCGCTTTGCACTCGATGTAGCTCATGAAACCGAGGGCGCGTTCGACCCTGCAGTTGGACGGCAAATGGAGAAACGTGGGTTCGACCGGCACTACCAGACCGGCGAACAGGTTCGATGGGAATCGCAGGAGAACGACACGCGGGACCACGAAGCCGACGACAACCATCGCCGTCCCAGCTATCGCGATATCGAACTGGATATTGCCCGGCACACGGTCACACTTCACCGCCCCATGCAAATCGACCTTGGCGCCGTTGCCAAAGGCCTGGCAGTTGATCTGGCGGCTCGGCAACTCTCGAATTTTGAGAACTTCGCCATCGATGCTGGCGGCGATCTGTTTCTCTCCGGCCATAACAGGCGTGACGAGCCATGGTCCGTAGGAATAAAGCATCCACGGACTGTTTCACGTCTGCTCGAAACAATTCTCGTAACCAACACGGCTGTTTGCACATCCGGTGACTACGAGCGCATCGTCGGGATGGAATCGCAAGCTCTTCACCGACAGCATCACATTCTCGATCCGCACACCAACACTTCGCCGAGTGAGGTCGCCAGTGTCACGGTGGTAGCAGATTCGGCGATGGTTGCTGACGCACTTGGTACTGCAGCATTTGTGCTGGGGCCAGCGCGAGGCCTTGATCTGCTCACGAAAAGCGGCGTAAACGGATGCATTGTCACGCCGGCAACTGAACTGTTTTCTACAGACGGGTGGCGGGCACTCTCGTGCTCGTTCACAGCTATCAAGAACTGACAATTGCAACAGACGACACTCAAGCGATTCTTTCGCACGCCAAAGGGTCAACTTATTGCTGTCTTCGCAGTTCTCACTCCGCTGGCAGCATGGGGAAGCGGAGTGGCAATCGTGCTCCCCGGATTGATTGCAGCAACGGCGGCGGCGATGCTCGTGGACCTTCCTATCCTGCGTTTTCGCGGAGGAAAATGGGAATTTCCGGATGGCGCGATGTTGACCGGTATCATCGTTGCGATGATTCTGAGCCCGCATGAACCGTGGCATTTTGCTGCGGTAACAGCCGTTGTCGCAGTCCTGAGCAAATATCTCATTCGTATCAAGACGGCAAATGTGTTCAACCCCGCGGCGTTAGCACTGGTGGCGACATTTTATCTGTTCGACAGCGGGCAGAGCTGGTGGGGTGCTCTTCCGGAACTACCCATTTATACCATCGCCGTCCTCTTTGCCACTGGCATCTACATCAGCAACCGTGTCAACAAGTTGCCGGCAGTTATCGCATTCCTGGGCGTCTACTTCCTTGCCTTCACTATCGTGAGTTTTCTTGGCGAGCCCGCTGGCGTCGTGGAGCTGTATCGAGAGCCCGATCTGCACGCTGCACTGTTCTTTGCGTTTTTCATGGTCACAGATCCACCAACATCGCCGCCTAAAGCTCGCGATCAACTCATCTTCGGCGCGATTACCGCAATCGTGAGCTTTGGTGTATTTGAGATTGTTGGTGCGGCCTACTTCCTCCTCGCCGGATTGCTTGTTGCGAATATCTGGGAAGCGTGGCGAAGAGAGAGGGCGCGCGCCAGTCGTAGCAAACGAAAGCATCCATCTCTGCGCACTGTCTCAACCGCTGCAGTTGCGGAAGTGCCCGTCTGAACAGTCGCAGGTAAAAGTCACCGGTAACAGTCACAGGTAAAGCTTTATGTCGCTCGCACTCCCGTTCATTTTCGCAACACTGGTTGTCTCGCTCAACCAACCGTCGCTTAATACGCCGCCGGCAACCAAACCGACGCTCTCTCAGTCGGCGCACAGTAATGCGGCGCTCAGGCGAGCGACGCTCACCCAACCGACATTCCCGGACTCCACTCACTGTAGCGGTGCAGCGAAGTTTCTTCGCGACGATCGCAAGATGATCGCGGAAGTGGAAGCGGACACCATCGACGACTGGCGAAGCGGTCGGAAAGTGCCAGGCTGCCGAGTCACTGCGGCCGGCATCACCGACATCGGCGTGCAACGCGAGGCGCTTCGTTTCTATGAAAGTGTTCGCAGTGCAGGCTGGGCACGAACTCCCGATCCACGTGACGCGCCCAACGAAGCGGCGCTTCGATTTCGCCTCCATCAATCAGACTGTCTGTTTCATGTGAATGCGCAGGCACTGCTCAACACGGACGCTGAAATGCGCGTCAACGACGCGCTCGACGCAGGCGCGGCGCAGCAGCGCTATCATGTATTCGTGATGTGCATGCCAATAATGCCCGCCCGCCCGCGCTAACCCCCACACCAACACGGAGCACGGATGCAACCCCTCATTCCGGCACTGCTCGAGTTCAACGACATCGCATTGTTGCTAATGAGGATTCTCGTCGCAGCAATCTTCTTTCAAAGCGGGCTGAGTCATGTCCGTGATCCCGAGGCTCGAGCAAAAAGCATCGGAATGAGCGTGGGTTTCACCCTCATGTTGGGCTGGGCCGAGTTGGCCGGCGCGGTTGGGGTGGCGCTGGGGGTGTTTCCACAGCTCGCAGCCATCGGCCTGATCCTGATAATGCTCGGCGCCATTCAGAAAAAGATCTTCGTATGGCACACCGGCTTCTGGGGCGAAAAATCTTCAGGATGGCACTACGACTTGATGCTGGTGGTAATGAATCTCGTAATAATTACTACCAACGGCGGTCGGTACGTGCTTTACTGACACGCCACGGTCTATAGCAGCTCCGTTAGCAGTTATGCTCCAACCATACTTGCCCTGACGGCGCTGTAATCAATTCCCGATCAAGGAAAATGTCTGTGCCTCGTTTCGCATCTGCCGCTTCTGTAGTTGGTCTTGCACTTCTGTTTACCATCCCGCTTGAACTTTGCAGTCAGCCACCCGGCGGACGCGGCGGAAGTTCGACAACCATAGGCGCAGGCGAGGAATGTCCGCCGGGGATGACGGAGATTCGGCCACGGCGCTGTCAGGCGCCGGAGATCTCGCCACCAAGCATCGTCGATTACCGGCCAGTTTCGACTTTGAAGACGCCATCCCACACGCCCATGCGGGCAAAGTATCCAGTCATCGACTTCCATGGACATCCGGGCTCGCTGATCGGTTCCGCCGACGGCCTCGCAAGCATGGGCCGGTCACTCGACAGTCTCAATGTTCGCCTCATGATCTCGGCCGACAACATGTCGGGTTCGCGTATCAGCCAGACGATGGCCCTTGTAAAAGCGTCTCCGCAGATGAAAGACCGCGTTCTGATTCTCGCGGGCATCAATTTCAGCGACGTTGGTCCCGGCTGGGCAGATAAAGCGATTAAACAGCTTGAGGCCGATGTGGCCGCGGGTGCAGTTGGCGTGGGCGAGATATCCAAAAGCCTGGGACTGTCCGTAACGAAAAGAGACGGCACCCGCCTCAAGATCGATGACCCCGAGCTCGACCCCATCTGGCAGGCGTGCGCACGTCTCAACCTGCCCGTCTTCATTCACACCGCCGACCCTCAGGAATTTTTCAAGACCCTGGACAATCGCAACGAACGCTGGCTGGAGTTGGCGCTTTTCCCGGGTCGACGATATCCGCAGGACAGATTTCCAAGCTTCGAGCAGCTTGCGACAGAGCGGGACAACCTCTTTCGCCGAAATCCGAAAACGAAATTTGTTACAGCCCATATGGGCTGGGAAGCGAACGATCTGGAAAAGCTCGGCAAACTCCTGACCGAGCTGCCGAATGTTTACACCGAGGTGGGCGCAGTTCTATATGACATCGGTCGCCAGCCACGGGTGGCCCATGATTTCTTCATCAAGTACCAGGATCGCATTCTCTTCGGCAAGGATTCATTTCAACCGGAAGAGTATCCGTATTACTGGCGCGTATTCGAAACGCAGGACGATTATTTCGACTACTATAGGGGATATCATGCATTCTGGAAACTTTATGGCATCGACCTTCCCGACGCCGTGCTGAAAAAGGTTTACTATCAGAATGCGTTGACAATCACACCCGCAATTCCCAAGGCGGGCTGGCCAAAATAAAAGTGACCATGACTATAAAGGCGCGTTCCTGGATAATCATCCTTATCGGAATTGCCTTCGCAGGGGCAGCATTGCTGCTGATTCCTGCCGAAAACAGCGAAATATGGACCATGGCCTTTGCCATTCCGTGGCTCGTCATGGCAGTCGTCGCGGGCGTCGTGGCCCAGACACTCGCGCGCACGAGGGTTACCACCACTTATCCCCTTTTGCTGCTCGGATTCATGATTGCCATTGTCATTCGGGTCATTATTGACGAGCTCTCGGGTCGTGGAGGCCATAACCTGTGGCCGCTCGAGGCCCTAATCGCCGCCACCATCGGTCTGCCCGGCACCCTGCTCGGCGCCTTCGCTGGTAAGAAGATCGTTCCAATACAAGTTAAGAGCTAACGGGCAGTCCGACGAGCTTCGGGCGGCCTGGTTGGCGGCCTCGAGGAAGCAGGTATTCCATGCCTCAGGATCCGGCAGCTTTTACTTAACCCATTTTTCGAGCGTCAACGCCCGGGACGTCTGGCGCGTTTTACAAATCCGGGGCAGTACTCGTTCGTTGCATAGCTGTATCGCTAGAGCTGCCCCGTCACTTTTCGTTGATCGACCCGTAATATCGGGGGTATTATCGACCTCTTAGCAACACGTGAATTACATATTCGCCAAATCCGACTTGAAAAGCTTGTTGATCGCGACCCTGGCCATGCTAGTGTCGCCTTTTGCTGCCGCGCAGCCACTCTGGTCGCAGCCTCCAACATGGGTATCATCCGCAGACAGCACTAGGCCAGCGGGCGCGAAGGACACGAGCGCCCATAGCGCCGATGCGCGGGTAAAGCCGCTGAGCTCCAATGCCGCCCATGCTGCCGCGCCCACCATCTCCGCCAAGGGCATAAAGCGCGCGGTGAGCATAGATGGTCGCCTCGACGATGAAGCCTGGGCCGACGCGCAGATCGCCTCGGAGTTCCGGCAAACCGATCCCATCGACGGCGGCACCCCCAGCCAGCGAACCGAAGTCCGCATTCTTTATGACGACGCGGCGATTTACATCGGTGCGCGCCTATACGACTCCACCGGAAAAATTTCATCCCGTCTGGGTCGTCGAGACGCCGACCTTAATGATTCCGACTGGTTCATCGTCGTTCTCGACAGCTATCACGACCACACCGGCGGATTCCGCTTCAAGGTCAACCCCGCCGGGATTATCGGAGACGAGGCCAACGGCGATCGCGGTTGGAACCCTGTGTGGACGGTCGCCACATCGGTGGATGGCACAGGCTGGACGGCAGAAATTCGCATTCCTTTCAGCCAGCTGCGCTTCAGCCCAGCTGATCAGCAGGTGTGGGGCGTGCAATTCTATCGGGAAATCCGCGCTACCGCGGAAAAGCTCGTGTTTTCCTACTCCCCAAAGAGTGATCGCGGTGGCCCATCACGATTCGGTCATCTGCTCGGCCTGCAGGATATCAAGCGAGGAAAAACCCTCGAAGTGCTTCCCTACGTCTCGGCCAGCGCCCAGTTCCGGGAGGTGCCGGTTTCGGCCAACACAAGCTTCAACAACCCGTTTCGGGACGGCAGCGATTTCGCGCGTCAAGTTGGGGCAGACATCAAGTATCGGCTCACGTCGAATTTCACACTGGATGCCACTCTCAATCCTGATTTCGGCCAGATCGAAGCGGACGAGTCGCAGGTAAACCTCAGCGCAAACGAGCTTTTCCTTCGCGAACAGCGACCGTTTTTTGTCGAAGGTAGCAGCACCTTTCGCTTCGGCACCGGCGTGGGTGGAGGCGGTTTCGGAGGGTTTGGTGGGGGCGGGGGCGGGGGAGGGGGAGGAATGTCACAGCTTCTCTATTCCCGCAGAATTGGCCGTGCACCACAGGGTTCTGTACCGTCGGCCAGCCGATACTCCAACATCCCAGAGGCGACCACAATTCTTGGCGCTGCGAAGATCACCGGCCGAACGGCCAAGGGCTGGTCGCTAGGAATAATGGAAGCGGTTACGGGAAGTCAGGAGGCGCCTTGGGTAGACAGCGTTGCCAACCGTTTCACCACTCAGGTCGAGCCAAACAGCAACTACTTCGTCGCGCGGGTAAAGAAAGATCTTCGGGAAGGGCAGAGTAACGTCGGCGTCATATTCACCTCCGTTCATCGCCAGCTCGGCGACTCCGCACTCGCTCAGCGGCTCCGGTCGTCCGCCTACGTTTCAGGTCTCGACTTCGGACATCTGTTCGCGCATCGCACGTGGGAATTCAGTGGTTCCGTTGTCGGCTCGCTTATCGACGGAGACAGCACTGTAATCATCAGCGCTCAGCGGGCCTCTTCACGATTTTTTAACCGACCGGATGCGTCTTACCTCGACGTAGACTCGACGCTTACACAACTGCGCGGTTGGACCGGTTCACTCGGCCTGAGCAAGAACAATGGCTTGCACTGGACCGGCAATGTTCGTGTAAATGCGGTCTCGCCCGGCTATGAAATCAACGACCTTGGTTTTCTCAGCACGTCCGACCGGGTGACTGTGAACGGCGGACTAAACTACGACGAAAACCAGCCGGGAAAACGTTTTCGCAAATGGGGAATGGGCTTAAGACCCGAGGTAAAGACCAATTTCGGCGGCGACGTCGTGAACCGGGTTATGAGGGGAGACGTTGACGCACAGCTGCTCAACTTCATCGGCGGTCGACTCAATCTTTCGCACGACTTCAGTTCTCTCGACGACCGGCTTACGCGGGGTGGGCCGCTGTCAATGTCTGTGCCGTCCAACAACATCAGCTTCAACGTTTACAGCGATGGACGGAAGCCATACACCTGGAATGTGTCGGCAAGCGAGCGCTGGGACGAGGCAGGGGGCTGGGGACAGTCGCGGGAAATCAAGTTCGGCTTCAAGCCGTCCGACTGGTGGAGCGGTGAAGTCGGCCCGAAGTACAACCGGAATTTCGGCACTGCGCAGTACATCACGAGCGTTCGCGACACAACGGCTCGTAGTACGTTCGGCCGGCGGTACATCTTCTCCGAAATCAACCAGACTACGGTGTCGCTGCAGACGCGTCTTAACCTGACGATGTCGCCTCGTCTCACATTCGCGCTCGTGGCCGAGCCTTTTGTCGCGAGCGGCAAGTATGGAACGCCAAAGCAACTTCGCGCGCCACGGCAATTCGAGTTCGACACGTATGGCGTGGATGCGGGAACAGTCGCTGTTGATACCTTGTCGGGCGCATATACTATCGATCCCGACGGCAAAGGTCCGGCTGCTGCGTTCACCGTAAGCGATAGAAGCTTCAATACACGGTCGATGAACGCAACTGGCAATCTGAGATGGGAATGGCGCCCCGGCTCCACGCTGTTTCTCGTGTGGCAACATCGTCGCTCCAACCCGGCAGCGTTTGGCAATTTCGACTTCAACCGCGACTTTCGCGGCATCTTCGGAAATCGATCGGAGAACATCTTCCTGTTCAAGGTGAGCTACTGGCTTAATCCCTAGTCACCAAGGGAACTCTTGACGACGCTCGGTCCGCGATGCGACTTACGGACATCGCGCTCGCAGTTTTCACTTAATGTCGCCGAGCGAGTGAGTACTGCACGAGCGGAGGCGAACCCCCGGGGAGGTTAAATGACGGCATTGCCCAGGCCAGAGGCCGAAGCCCGCATCGCCAAGGTGCTTCTCGATCAGTGGGACCCGTTATCAGTGCATGAAGCGCCGGGAGAGCACCACGAGTACGATCTCCAGACCCATACTATTTACGACCTGCTGGCCAGGGGTGCATCTGACATTCAGGTGGAACGGCTCCTTCGCCATGTGGAGAAGGACGTGTTTGGTCACGCCGAGCTGGCTACGAGAGATATCAAGCCGGTAATCGAGGCACTCCGGGAACTTGAGCGCACGATCATCTAGTGGAATACGATTTCGCCGTGCAGTTCGCTCGAATGCGAAAGCGGTCGACTCGACCAGATTCTCCACACTTGACGGGAAATCCAAGCATGCCGAAGTTCCGCCGCGAGCGTTTCACATCGAAGACATGGCTGGAACGATCGATAGTTGCGCTGGTATTTGCGACGATCTTACTTCCGACGCCGACTACAACGCTTCTCGCCCAGGCATCAAATCCGCGGTTCGGCCAATGGCGCCTAAAATCGGACGCACCTGCTCCTGCCAGCAACGTCATGACGTATGAAGCGTTCGGAAACAGCGGCATGAGAGTCACTATTCAATCTGTGAATGCCCGGAGCGACACGACGCGTTGGTGGTATACCACCAATTTCGATGGGAAGGATATGCCCGTTACCGGCAACGCGGGACAGACACATGCGTCGGTGCGTGTTATCGACCAGTACATCAACGAGATCATCAACAAGAAGGAGGGACGTGTGACGACTCGATTAACCAACGTGCTCTCGCCCGACGGTCAGACTCTGGCGGTGATCTACATGCGCGACGACGGTAACGGCAAAACTTCCGGCGTCACGTTTGCCACGTACGAGCGTATCCGCTGAAGCTCGGATTACAGCAGATGTTTCTGCTGTGCCTCATGCTCACACAAGCTCGTAGCGGGAGACTTCGATCTGGTCTTCATGCTCTCTCGCTTTCGACAAATCATGCGCCAGTTGCATCTGCAGCCATGTCTCGGGAGTACTCCCGAACGCTTTAGACAGGCGGATGGCCATATCGGGGCTGATTCCACTTTTCTCGTTTACGATCTTGCTGAGTGTCACGCGGGTAACGCCCAATATCTTTGCTGCCTGTGTGATCGTTAGATCCAGCGCGTCCAGACATGCGCTCTGGACAATCCGACCCGGATGAACCGGATTCTTCATAGCCATTTCTGATCCTTCTCCAGTTCTAAGCAGCCGTTTTCCTTCAGTGATAGTCGGTCAGCTCCACGTCGAACGCGTCGCCTTCTTCGAAACGGAAGATGATGCGCCAATTAGCCCGCACCGTCATCGACCAGTGGCCCTTCAGCTCGCCCTTCAGGGCGTGCAATCGATAGCCGGGAAGATTGAGTGCCTGGACCGAACTTGCGATATCGATCAGCGAGAGAATTCCCTCGACATTGCGCAGCAAATCGGCCCAATCAGACTTTTGTCGCCTTTTTCGTAAAGGCGCTTCAACCCTTTATGCTTGAAATTACGGATCATATCTACCTCAGTGTATAGCGCCAATATACAGTTGTCAATCAGGAATCTTATGAATGCCCGAGGTATGGAACACCCCCTCGAAGCGCCGAAGGGGGCACTGGTGGACCGGTGTCGCAGATATTCGATGGAGTTTCGGCCGGAAAAGGGCAAAAGGTCGTGAAAAGCGGATCGGCGACTAGGTAGGTAGTACCTGGCAGATCGGCAAGAGCTGACAGAACGGTTGCCGTAGGTTCCCGTCGTCGTCTTCTTGTCGCGCCACTTCACAACCAGCTTTGACCTCTCCCCAGCGCCGGCGCGTCCATTGTTTCCCGATGAACGCCGGAAAAACTCCGACGCCAGCAAGAGTCGCTCTGGGTACGTGCGACCGCCCTGCGCGGATCAATCCTGCATACGAGCCTGCCCGGGTTGCAATGGCCGACAATGCGAAACCAAGGACGGGACGTTTCCGGCTCCGAAGTCGACCTTAGCCGACCCATTCAATAGGCAGTCGACAAAGACCTGCTCACGCTGTCGCTGCAAATACGCAAGGCCAATCCAGAGCATGGAGGCGAAAAGCGCCCCCGCGCGCAGCTTTGAAAAATTGGTGTCCCAAATCGCGCCACGCAGACCGGACAGCCGCTCTGCGACCAGCACGCCAATCATAAAAGCTCCTTGAAAGAAGCACCCGATGACAATCGCGCCCAGGACGCGGACACCCCAGTCATATTGGGCAGTCCAAAACAGCGCTGCGTATCCGCCCATGAGAATTGCCGCCGCGCTAGCAAGCACGACCCGCCCAATCCGTGAGGCTCGGCTGCGCGTCGACGCGTCCGGTACGGCCGACGCTTCTACTTCTTCGACACCACCCATTTGGTCTTATCTTTGGAGATATGGTGAAGATCACTCGATCATTCTTTTTGCTATTCACCTGCCTTGCGCTTCCTGCCATTGCGCAAGGTCAGGTAAAACCAGCGATGACCACTTCCGACATTCGAGACATCGTTGAAAGTCGTTTATCATAGCGTCAAAAGATTCCCTGCTTATGAAGGGGGGCAATAAAGACGAGAAGCCGATGGTCGATGTGAAATTGAGTCTGGAAAAACTCATTACAGCAACAAGCTCCGACGCACGCCCTCAAAACGTTGAGATCGCACTGCCTGAGGAGTTCTCGTCTTCCACCTTCAGTAGTTTCTTTTCCTGCCCCGAACCCCACCCCCGCCGATCCTGCCCAATTCGTCGCAGCGGACGATTCATGGCAATATGGGGTGCAGTCAGCAACAACTCTGGAGACGAACTGACTATACTTTTGGCCGCGCACTCAAAAAGCGATGAGGACCGTGGTGACGGTCGGATAATCGCGCGTGAAGTTGTCTTTCACAAAGCTGCGAATGGTCGCTGGACTCTTAAAGCCGGAAGGGTGGTCTACCAAGTGTCATAACGAGTCGTGCCTGACACCCTCATGCGGTTAACACTAGCGGGGAACAGTCGTCAAACAGGGTAACCCAACCCATCGACGAAACCATGACTGAGCACTCCCGGCCCACCCGATGCACCAGCACGACCGCCTGGTCACTGCCGCAATGCCTGACGGCACTGGCGGTATCGTCGCTCATTGCATGTTCAGGCACTGCTCCGGTCGACAACAGCGACAATGTCCCGCCCAAGCAGGGCGACGTGGTGCTGCCCTCTGCCATCGATGCGCCAGGCGGCCCCGCGACATACAAAGGGCTTCCGCTTCGCCTGGTAGCGAACGCCGCTCCCACGGTCACTCCCGTCGAAGGAGTTATTGGCATCGTCTGCATCGGAATGAGCAACGCGACCCAGGAATGCAGTGAGTGGATTCGGCAGATTGCATCATCATGGAAATCGGAAGTGAACGCCAATGTGCGGGTGGTCGACTGTGCGGTAGGTGGACACGCCATCGAGAAGTGGATCGATCCTCAATTCGACGCCACACTCTGGAACGACTGCATCAATCGAAAGCTCCCGCAGGCTGGCCTCCGGCTGAATCAGGTACGCGTGATCTATCACAAGGCAGCAGACCAGTTCGGAGTGGAAGACGATGGCACGTCGCTCCCGTTTTATCCCTCACCCGACAGCGACTATCAGAACTTTCTCAATAACCTGACGGTCTTTTCGGCGCGCATCAAGCCGATGTTTCCCGCAGTGCAAGCCGTCTACACCAGCTCGAGAAGCTACGGCGGGTTTACCTCGAACCCGGCGCGAGGAGAGCCGCTGAGCTACGAGGAGGGACATGCGCTCAATAGCTGGCTTTCGTCGCACGCTTCGGTGGGCGGCGTATGGTACGGCTGGGGGCCCTATCTCTGGGCGCCTCCCTGCGATAGCGGGAAAACCAACGGGACGGGCGTCTGTTATATCCGCAGCGACTATCAGGGAGACGGGGTACATCCGAGCGAAACGGGCCGACTCAAGATCGCGCGTGAGATTCACAGCTTTTTTCGCACGCAAGCCTGGTACGGCATGTAAAGCCATGAGCCACATGGCGAGCCAATGGGAACGTGGCTAGTCTTACAGTATCGCCGAACGCGACGGTAACGCGCTGGCGCCCGCGCGACTACTCGCTCGCAACCAACTCGTCATCGCGCATTCGCCTGTGACCACTTTTTTCCTCACCTGCGCCGTTCTGGGCGGCGTGATCATGGTTGCGCAACTTCTGCTCGGCGCACTAGGGGCCGATGGACATGACGCTGCCGACCACGACTCACCTTCAGACGGCGCCAGCGACGGGCTTCAACTTTTTAGCGTCCGGGCCCTCAGCGCGGGTACCGCATTCTTTGGCATCGGTGGCCTCGGCGCTTCCGCGGCGGGAGCCCCCACAATTCTCGCGCTTCCCGCAGGCGCACTCCTCGGCGCGTCGGCCATGTTTGTGGTCGCGTATGCCATGCGTACCATGCTCAGAATGGAGAGGGACGCAACCGTGCAGGTCGAGCGAGCCGTTGGATTGACTGCAACCGTCTACGTGCCAGTGCCACCTGCCCTGGCTGGCGTGGGCAAGGTGCTGCTTACCCAGCGCGGACGAACCGTCGAGTACCAGGCCGTTACAGCGGGTGACTTGCCACTTGCTACCGGTGATACCGTAGTAGTGGTGGACGTTCGCGAACAGGATATTCTGGAAGTCGTAACTCTTCCCTCTCTTGATGGAGTTCTTTAATGCCGCTTAGTGCCTCTCTTGCAATCCTTCAATCGTCACCGGGCGACCTCCTGAGTGGACTTGGAATTGCCGCTATTGGTGGCGTGCTCGCGCTGGCACTCTTCCTCGGCCTCATAATGCTTTTCGTGGCACGCTATAAAAGATGTCCGGCAAATCGCGTTCTCGTCATCTCGGGTCGCGTAGGCGGAGAGGAGTCTGCGCGCTGCATATCGGGTGGTGGCGCATTTGTGTGGCCAGTCATTCAGGAATACGAATATCTGTCGCTCGAGCCGATGCAGATCAACATACCGCTCAAGGACGCGCTCTCCTTCGAGAATATCCGCGTGCCAGTGCCAAGCGTTTTTACGGTGGCTGTTGGCTCGGAATCCGAAGTTCGGCAAAACGCTGCCATGCGACTGCTCGGCCGGCCGCAGGACGCAATAATGAAGGACGCACAGGACATCATCTTCGGTCAGCTTCGCCAGGTCATCGCTTCGATGACCATCGATCAGATCAATCGCGACCGTGACGGGTTCCTGCACAAGATCCAGCTGTCTCTCGAGCCCGAACTCAAGAAGATCGGTCTGGTGCTCATCAACGTGAATATCCACGACCTGCGTGACGAAAGTGGATACATCGAGGCCATAGGCCGAAAGGCTGCAGCGACGGCAGTTCAACAGGCACGTGGCGACGTGGCCGATCAGGAGCGAATGGGTGAAGTGAGGGTGGCCGAGGCGGAGCGCGAGAAGTTTGTGCTCGTGGCAAACGCCGCGAAGGAGAAGGCGATTGGCCTCGCGCTCGCTGATCGCGAGCGCGCCGTTCGACTGGCAGAACTCGATAAGGAACGTCAGGTGGGCGAGCAGCTTGCGGTCCTCGAACGAGACGCATCTGTAAAAGACGCCCAGCGCTTGCAGGCTGTCCAGATCGCCATGTTCGACAAGGAGCAGCGCATTGGTGAGCAGACGGCGATGTTCGAGCGCGAGGCAATGGTCAAGGAGGCCGAACAGCGTAAACGCATTGCGGTTGCCGACGCCGATGCGCGTGCAATAGCCGGTGAGGCCGACTCCCAGGCCAAGATCGTAGCTACACAGGCGCAGCTTTCGCTGCGTAAAGCCGAAGCCTATCAGCTCACCGAAACCAAAAAGCGTGAAGCTGAAGCGGCGGTTGTGGAAGCGGAAAACCGCGCTCAAACGCGCGCCGCTGTGGCCGATGCCGAACGAGTGGAAGCTGAGCAGCGTGCCCGTCTCGAAGCACCTGCGAAGGCAGAAAAAGCCCGAACCATTGTTGAGGCAGAGGCTGCCGGCGAGCGGCAGCGCATAGGTGCATTGGCCGATGCCGCTGCGATATTTGCCCGGCTGGATGCTCAGGCGCGCGGCGAGTACGAGGTACTCTCAAAGCGAGCCGAAGCTCTTGGTCAACTCGTCGATAAGGCCGGCGGTGCGAGAGAGGCCTTTCAACTCCTGATGGTCGAGCAGATTCCTGTTCTAGCGGAGACGGCGGCGAAAGCCATCTCCAATATCAAGTTCGATAAGGTGGTTGTCTGGGACGGTGGTAACTCCTCTGGGCAGACCGGCACCGCCGGTTTCATCCAGAACATGGCCAAGAGCATGCCGCCGATGATGGATGTGCTCCGCTCGGTGGCCGGCGTTGAGTTGCCGGCATTCCTGGGGACCATGGCTGAGGACGACGCCTCCTCCGACAAGAAAGCTGAGAAGAAGGTTGAAAAGAACGGCGGAAAGAACAGCGAGAGCAATGGCGACGCGGTGACACCGTCCAGAGTGGCGCCGTCGAGAGTGGTGCCGTCGCTCCTGAAAGTTGATGACGATGGAACGCTCACGCTGAGCGACGGTGGGAAACCGAACCCCTGACAAAAGCGGGATGGAGTGACGCAACGGCCGGTGCCAGACTCGCGGGCCGGAGTGCGACGCAGGCAGTAACGAGAGTAGCAGTTACCGGCTGGGATCGAATGCTGTTACGTCTCGATCGGCTTGGGCTGGACGAAAATGCGCTGCTACTCACCTTCGCGGTCGCGGTTGGTCTTGCCGCGGCGATTGGAGTGGTAGCGTTTTATCGCGCCATCGACCTTTTCCACGAGGCGCTTTTCGTCTGGCCAGAGCACGTGCTTTCGCGACTGCCCGCCGACCTGGCACGTCCCATCGTGACTGCGGTGGCCATCGCAGGAGCAGCGTGGATCTGGCGCCGGATTGGGAAGGGGAACGACGGATTGACCGTCCCAGACGTGCAGCTTGCGGTAGTTCGCCAGCGTGGACGTATTCCGTTCAGGCTCGCATTGGGCAGGACGCTGGCAAGTGCCATCACAATTGGTGGTGGCGGGTCGGCCGGCAGCGAAGGGCCCGTAGCCGTGCTTGGCTCCGCGTCCGGTTCGCTGTTCGGCAGGCTCTTCAGATTTTCACCGGACAGAACTCGAGTGCTGGTGGGCGCCGGCGTGGCTGCGGGCATTTCAGCGGCATTCAATGCGCCACTGGCGGGCGCTTTCTTCGCGCTCGAGGAAATACTTGGATCGTTTCGGGCGACGACGTTTCCGCCGGTAGTCGTGGCAAGCGTCGTTGGAGCGGTCGTTGCACGTGCGGCTTTCGGAAACCACCCTGCGTTCCCGATTCCGGAAGAATACGGTTACGCGGCGCTGTCCGAGGTGGCTCTTCTTTTTCCTCTGCTCGGTGTCGTCTGCGGAGTGTCCGCCGCGCTATTTGTTCGAACGCATTTCGGCATTGCTGCCCAGATATCGCGCCTGCGGGGCGCATATCCTGCTGCCGCTCCCGCAATCCCCTGGGTGGCGGGCGCGCTGGTGGGCGCAATTGTGCTCGCGTCCAGCGGGTTGATTGTCGGTAACGGACACATTGCCATTCCACTGGCAACCTTTGGCCGAATTGCATGGTGGGCACTGCTGCTGCTGGGCTTGGGCAAGATTGTGGTGACTGGGCTGACTCTACAGGGCGGCGGTTCGGGTGGGTTGTTCACGCCTTCGCTCTTTGTCGGTGCGGCAATTGGCGGTGCATTTGGCGTAGCGCTGCGCGATCTGCTGCCTTCCATCGCGATTGCGCCTGAGGCATATGCGCTGGTCGGGATGGGGGCGGTAGTTGCAGCGACAACCGGCGCTCCCATCACTGCGATATTGCTGGTGTTCGAGATGACTGGCGATTACGCCATCGTACCAGCGTTGATGGTGGCCGTCGGGGTTTGTCATGTCGTCGCTCGGCGGCTCGAGAAAGACAACCTGTACAGCGGATGGCTGCGGCGACGTGGAGAGAATCTCGCCCGCGGCGCCGATCGCGACCTGCTTTCGGGTTTGACCGTTGCCGACGCTTACGAGAGGGATGCGCTGGTTGTGGGCGAAGCGGATCCGGTTCATCAGACGCTGCGGCACCTTGGTAATCGCGACCAGGACATTTTCCCGGTGGTCGACGAGACTGGTAAGCTGCTGGGGGTTCTAACTACCGCCGATCTAGGCTCAGTTGCGCGCGCGGACAGGGCCCTCGACGACGTTCTCGTCGCTGCCGATATAGCTCAACCGTCCGAGACGGTAGGTCCAAACGACTCGCTGCTGGAGACCGTGCGTCGAATGGGCGTGCGCGGGGTGGGCGCGCTGCCGGTGGTCGACCCTGAGAGTCAAAAGCTGCTGGGGGTTGTGCACAGAGCGGGCATTCTTGCCGTGTACGAGCGCAGGCTGGCGGCGGGAGGTGAAGCAGGAGTCAACGCGGGTTCCGAAGCTGGTGAGGAGTCGGCGTCTACTCGTCCTCGTTCGGTTTCCCCGCCATCACCTGTGCGTGATTGAGTAGTGCCACCAGCGTCACTCCACCAAGGACGTTCCCCAGTAACGCCAGACTGGCGAAACGAGCAAACTCGAGCCAGGTCGCTTCCCCCGTGGCCACGATGTACAGCACGTCTACCGAACCTGCAATGCTATGCGTAAGCTGCGCCAGCGAAATGACATAGGTGGGTAGGACGATCATCGCCAGCCGCGAATACTGATTGGCGGGAAGGAGCCAAACCATCAGCGCAATCAGCCAACCTGCTGCCACGGCCCGGATGAGAAGTGCGCTGGACGACGGTTCGATGACATGTTTGGCGATCTCTGAAAACGCCGCTCGAACGTCAGGTTGAAAAACCGTCGTCTTGGCCGCCACCCACGCGAAGACTGCCGCACCGATGAGATTTGCCACCAGCACTATCGACCACAGTCGAACAACATCGGGGAAACGCGAGCGGCTGTGAAGCAGCGGCAAAATTGGCGTCAGCGTGTTCTCTGTAAAAAGTTGCTGACGTGCCCCCACCACAAAAACAAATCCCACCGTATATCCAAGCGCTTCCACGAGGACGCGCCATGGGGCATCCGGTAGCGAGGTCCGCAATAGACCCTGAGTGAGTAGCGACAGGCCCATTGTAAGACCCGCGGCGAGGCCGGACCAGAAAAGTGCCGACGATGTTCGATCGAGCTCTTCTTCCCCCTCGAAGCGGATCGCTTCGTGGACAACACCAGCGCTGATCTGCCGACGCTGTCTCGCCTGACGATCTTGCTGGGCGGGAGTGTCACCCCGCTTCAGCCGCTCCTTGGTAATGGCTTTCTCGGACTCGGCGTCCGGACTAACAGGTTGAGATGACAAGCGAATGAAGTGAAGGGTGAATCAGACAGCGTAGCAACTCTTGCTACATCTACGGCGATGATTTTCTACCTGACGAAATTGATGTAGGTGGTGATTATCATCGCGTTACTGAAGTCGATAAAAAATGCACCTACCATCGGCAGAACCAGATACGCCCTCGGCGCAGCACCGAAGCGTTCGACCAGCGACTCCATGTTGGCGACAGCATTTGGTGTGGCGCCCAGCCCGAAACCGCAATGTCCGGCAGACATGACCGCCGCCTCGTAATCCCGCCCCATTACACGGAACGTGATGAAGTAGGCAAAAAGTGCCATGATCACCACTTGTACGAACAGAATCACAAGCAACGGGATGGCCAGGTCGAATAGTTCCCAGAGGCGAAGTGACATCAGGGCCATGGTAAGGAACAGCGAGAGCGCGATGGTTCCGATGTCCTCGACAGTGCGCATGTCGATTCTGATTACCGCGGTGGAGTCGCCAACATTCCGAAAAACCGCGGCTACGATCATTGCGCCAATGTAGGCTGGCAAGGTGACGAATTTCCCCAGCGCGCCTGAAAGAATGCCACCCACCGCCATGCACACCAGAATCACTGTCAACATCCGGAGAAGACTGAAGGCCGTTGGTGCGTCCCCCGCCGGCTCCCGCTCGATGGGGGAGTCTACCGCTGCCGACTGGGCCGCTAGCATCATGTCGCGGTCTGCGGCTAGAGGCGCGGGGCCGTGCAATTTGTGCTTTTGCAGCAGTCTCGTGCCAACCGGCCCGCCCAGTATTCCGCCGCCGACAAGGCCAAAGGTCGCAGCCGCAATGGCGAGGGGGAGCGCCCCTGCA
The DNA here is from genome assembly GCA_038235845.1 of Gemmatimonadales bacterium. Lineage (GTDB taxonomy): Bacteria > Gemmatimonadota > Gemmatimonadetes > Gemmatimonadales > Gemmatimonadaceae > Gemmatimonas. The sequence continues at coordinate 23,140 of JBBSTN010000001.1, forward strand.
AGTTGATACTGTTCTTCAAAAAGCTTTCCGAAGGCAGCGCCGGTGCCGTGCCCGCCCGTCATTGTCGTCGATCCCGCCAGAAGGCCCAGAAGGGGGTCGAGACCAAGTGCTGATGCAAGCGCAATACCGACGCCCGATTGGATGACTGCGAGGCCGGATGCGAGGCCCCAGAACAGTATTACCTGGTATCCTCCCCGTCTGAGCAGCGCGAGCGAAGCGCCGAGGCCGATCGAAGTGAAGAATGCGACCATGAGCGGCGTCTGCAGCGTTGTATCGAACTCGAAAGCGACGATCGAAAACTGGCGAAGCGCCAACGCGATGGCAGCAAACAGAAAGCCACCCACCACGGGCGCCGGAATGTTGAATCGATCGAGAAATCCTATTCGCTTTCGCACCCCATAGCCGACAAAGAGCAGTACTGCGGCAACGGCGACCGATTGAATCATGTCGAGCTTTATGACTGACGCCATCGAATTAGTCGAAGAAGGGGATATGTCTCTGCTATTCCGAAACTGCGGTTTATCCGATAAAGTGCTTCCTGACCAGAAACCGCAGGCGGAGACAAAAATGAAGTTCTACGATCAGCTTATCCAGAACAATAAGGACTGGGTTCAGAGAAGACTCGACGCAGATCCGGAATATTTCGCCAAGCTCGCGAAAGGGCAAAGTCCCCCGCTTTTGTGGATCGGATGCGCGGATAGTCGTGTGCCCGCCAACGAGATCATCGGGGCCCAGCCGGGTGAAGTATTTGTACATCGCAATATCGCCAACATGGTGGTGAACTCCGACATGAACATGTTGAGTGTTCTCGACTACGCGGTGAATGCGCTCAAGGTGAAGCATGTAGTTGTGTGCGGTCATTACGGCTGTGGTGGTGTGAAAGCGGCGATGCAGAACAGATCGATTGGCCTCATCGACAATTGGCTGCGGCACATAAAGGATGTTTACCGCCTGCATGCTCCGGAACTCGATGCCATTGGCGACGAGACAGTCCGGTTCAATCGGTTTGTCGAAGTGAATGTGCAGGAGCAGGTATTCGATCTCGCGAAAACGTCGATAGTGCAGGCGGCCTGGTACAACAATCAGGAGTTGAGTGTGCACGGTTGGGTATACGGCCTGGACACCGGGATAATCAGGGATCTAGAGGTAAACGTGAGCAGCAACTCCGAATTGGATAGTGTGTACCAGTTGACCTTCCACTAATCCGGTGATGGCAAACAAAGGTTTTTTCTCCAACATCAGCGGCAACGTATTCGGTGGCATCACCGCTGGCGTCGTAGCGCTTCCTCTCGCGCTGGCGTTCGGAGTGCAATCAGGTCTTGGCCCAAGCGCGGGGTTGTACGGTGCGATAGTACTTGGATTCCTCGCGTCGATATTCGGTGGTACGCCTACGCAGATTTCCGGCCCCACTGCGCCTATGACAGCGGTCTCGATGGTTATCATTGCCGGAATCATTGCTACGCACGAAGGCGATGTGCAGAAGGCACTGCCCTACATACTCGTAGTTTTTTTGCTGGCCGGACTGATGCAAATACTCCTCGGCCTCTCGGGCGTGGGCCGGAATATCCGATACATCCCGTACCCGGTCGTGTCGGGATTCATGACTGCGATCGGCGTGATAATTCTCATCACACAACTTTTGCCGCTCGTTGGCTACTACAGCCAGAATGACCTGGAGCTGATCGATCGCTTCAAGCCCCGGGCTGAAGCGGAGTTGCTCGATAAGATTCTTCGCGACGAAGCGGGAGAAGGCATTCTCGTTCTCGAAGATTTCAGGGAAACCGTATCGAGAGCGGAGCGCATTACCGAAGAAGAGGTGCTGGTTGAAGCAAGATCGCTGGCCAAAGCGCAAAGTTCTGGCGTTGTCGGGGCATTAGGTACACTGCCCAGAGCAATAGGTCGGACTAACCTGCTCGAACTGTTTATTGCATTGACTACGATCGCTATCATTTATCTGTTCAAGCGCATAACAACCGCCATTCCCAGCACTCTGGTTGCACTGCTTGCCGTATCGGGTGCTGCATATTTTCTGAATCTCGATTATCGACCTATCGAGGCAATACCCGCAGGTATTCCGCTTCCCGTACTCGGCATTTTCTCGGCGTTCAGTTTCGATGAGCTGAGCCCATACGTGTTCACCGCGTTCACGCTCGCGTTTCTTGGTGCTATCGATTCGCTGCTCACGTCGGTCGTGGCTGACAACATGACCAAGACCAAGCATAATCCAAATCGTGAATTGATCGGTCAGGGCATCGGCAATAGTTTCGCGGCCGTGTTTGGCGGTCTCCCAGGTGCTGGAGCTACGATTCGAACGGTAGTCAATATCAAAGCCGGCGCCACCTCCGGTCTGTCTGGCATCGTTGCCGCAATCGTTCTCCTGCTTACGCTGCTGGTCCTTGGTCCTGTCGCCTCGCAGATCCCTGCAGCGGTACTCGCCGGAATTCTGATCACCGTTGGATTTGGCGTGATGGACTACAAGGGCCTCAAGGCCATTCCCAAAATGCAGCGCAGCGAAGTCGCAGTGATGATTGTCGTGCTTCTGCTTTCGATCTTCTGGAATCTCGTGTATGCAGTCGGCGTCGGCCTGGTGATGGCGGCGCTCATCTTCATGAAGAAAATGGGCGACCTGACCGCCAGCCATTCCAAGGTCGTGAAACTCGATTATGCGGACGAGCTCAACATGGCCTGGAATGATGAGGGAGACTTTCCGCAATATCTCAAGGAAGAGGTGTTCGTAAAGCGTCTGGAAGGGCCGCTGTTCTTTGGTTACACGGCCGACTTTCAGCAGCTCTCAAAGGAAATTCCCGACTCGGCGCGTCATATCATCATCCGTATGGAGAAGGTGTTATATGTGGATCAATCCGGCCTCTACGCGATGGAGGAGGTCCTCCTCGATCTGCACCAACGCGGAATCGAACCAATATTTGAGAACCTCGCTCCCCAGCCCCGCATGATGATGGAGAAAATCGACATCATTCCCGACTTGGTGCCGAGGGAGCGGATACTCCAGAATTTTCGGGAAGCGATCGCGTATATCAGGTCCAACGTGGCGGACACAATGTCGCGATAGATTGCCGTCCGCGACCAGATGTTATACCTTCCCTAGGTAACCGATAGGAACATGGGAAGGAGGCAACATGAACGCAATCGAATCGCGCCAGACCACCAGTCCGTATTTCGCACGAGCGCGTGCCACAGTCGCAACTCTTGCAGCAGCTACGCTTCTCGGCGCTGGCGGCATCACGAGAGAGCCCGACTCCGGAGCTCTCCTGTCAATCTCGCCGATGCACGAGACTCGCTTCTCGCACACGGCCACAACCCTGCGAGATGGCAGAGTTCTGGTTGTCGGTGGCACGGCAAACTCATCGCCAGCGGAAACCGTGAGTGAGCTATTCGATCCCGAGTCCCGAAAATTTTCCGCCGCCGGCCCCATGATAACGCCGAGGAAAAGTCACTCGGCTACACTGCTTCGAGATGGTCGCGTGCTCGTGGCGGGTGGCTATGACGATAGCGGTGCTATCTGAAGAGCGCAGAGCTGTACGACCCCGCCACCGGGAAGTTCACGAGGGCCCGACAGATGACGGTATGTCGTGCAGATCACGTCGCGGTGGAGCTTCTCGACGGAACGATTCTTTTTGTTGGCGGAGTAGGCACCGGCTGGACTTTTCTCGCGAGCGCTGAGCTCTACGATCCTGTGTCTGGCAGATTCAGACCAACAGGCTCAATGCAAATGTCCAGAGAAAGCCATGCCGTCGTCCGGCTTACTGACGGCCAAGTTCTGGTGGTTGGTGGTCATCAGGGCAGGAGGACTGACATCCAGATCTATTCAAGTGCGGAAATCTACGACCCGTCGAAGTCAACGTTTACGAACGCGGGAAATATGGGAGTCAGACGTCACAAGCATGAGGCAACTCTCCTGGCTGACGGACGCGTTCTCATTGCAGGCGGGGCAGACGAAAGAGACAGCCGGGGCGTGTACAGCAGCGCGGAGATATTCGACGCGCGCAGCAATACGTTTCACGTGATCCGCGACATGAACGTCGGTCGATACAAACATCGGGGCACGGCCGTGATGCTGAATGATGCGCGGATTCTGTTCGCTGGAGGAGCATCTCGCGCGGAGCTGTTTGACCCGATCAGCAACAGTTTTGCGATTGTCTCCGGGGCCGCGAATTTATCCGGTCAATTCTCCGCCACCGCTCGTCTTCATGATGGCAGCGTACTCATAACAGGCGGATACAGCAACGGCGAGTCGGCGACGGCGGGCGCGTGGCTGTATCACACCGCAGCCCGGGAGTAGCGTCGAAGTGCTTCCGCGACTTTCCTTTCTTTACGTGTGACAGGAAATAACTCATCGGGGAGAGTCAATGAACGGGAAGAACTCAGAAAGCAACTGGAAGCCCGACGCCTATACGAGCGTTTCGCCGTACCTGATAGTTAGCGGTGCAGATCATACCATCGAGTTTCTCAGGAAGGTATTTGCTGCGGAGTTGCTTCGGCGAATTCCGGATTCGAATGACGAAAGCCGGGTGATGCACGCTGAAGTAAGAATAGACGATTCTGTTGTGATGATTGCGGACGGCGGCGACGGCTGGCCACCTGTCAATGCAAATGTGCATGTATACGTCGAGCACGTTGACGAAACGTTTCGAAAAGCGCTCGATGCTGGCGCCGAATCAATACAGGCGCCTTTACAGAAGTCCGACGAAGACAAGCGCGGCGGTGTGAAAGACGCTGGTGGAACCACCTGGTGGATTGCTACAAGAGTCGGTTGAAATGAGCAGCGATCGTTTCTGGCCGTCGGACGAGGTAATACCTGATCGCTGGCCTCCATGGAGAAAGCAGCTCCATGGGATAGTCTTTGGCCACGAAACGTCGACTGGCAAGGCTTTTGACCTGGCGCTGATCGCCGCCATTCTGCTCAGTGTAGTGGCGGTGCTGATGGACTCCGTCAGCTCCGTGCGCGAGCGGTTCGGGTTCGCGCTTTATACGATCGAGTGGGTTTTTACTCTGTTGTTTACAGTCGAGTACATACTGAGGCTGATTTGTTCACCCAGGCCTGCGCAATACGCACGAAGTTTTTTTGGAGTGGTCGACCTGGCGTCGATACTGCCAACCTTCCTGAGCCTGGTCATGCCGGGAACGCAGTACTTTCAGATTATTCGTGTTCTTCGTGTGCTTCGCGTATTCCGTGTCCTCAAACTGGCGGAGTACATCGGCGAAGCGGATGTGTTGATGGTGGCCATACGCAACAGCCGCCGGAAACTTGCGATTTTCATCGCCACAGTACTTGTGCTCGCCGTCATATTTGGCGCGGCGATGTACCTGGTGGAAGGGCGCACTCACGGGTTCACGAGCATTCCCCAGTCGGTGTATTGGACAATCGTCACCATTACGACCGTTGGATACGGCGACATCGCACCTGAGACACCGCTCGGACAGAGTCTCGCGTCCGTTATCATGTTGCTGGGCTACGCAATCGTGGCAGTGCCGACAGGAATCGTAACGGTGGAGCTCACGCGGGGCCGCGCACAGCACAACAGGCGTTGCGCTACCTGTGGCTTTGGTGAGCACGACAGGGATGCGCAGTTCTGCAAGCTATGTGGTTCACGAGTACCCCTTCCGGGCGGGAAACTGCTGGACACTCAGTGAGTGATATTCGTGCGCTCGAACAAATCGAGACGTCCGGCTGAAGCCGGACGCCTCGATTTGTTTGACGCTTTGAAGCAGTAATTCTTCGGGATCGGCTACGGCTGTCGTTTCGCCGCAAACGGGATGGAGCCCATTCCCTGGGGCAGGTCGAGCTGACCGTCGATCGAGTCTTTGTCCTTCAAAAGGCCTGCGCCGTACAACTCGAGAACATTTCCCTGCATGTCGACGGAAAAGGTGAAGCGAACAGTGTCTCCCTTGACCGTTCCAACGAGGTTTCGAGTGCCGATCTGCTCCATCTCAATGGTGCCGCTGAGAGAGTCGCCACTTTGCTTGAAGTTCACGGTCGACTGACTCGTGTTGCCTTGCATCGAAATGCTCATCAACCATTTGCCGGAAAGGTCTGCAAGCGCGCGTTGGGCGGCTACAGTGACGGAGGCGAGTGAAAACATGACTGCGAAGGCGACCAAACGCCCGGAAGACAGATTTTTCATGAGAGGAAAGGATGGAGACGAAGTGGAAAGCAGAAAATGCGGCGTGGCTCAGGAAGGACGATTAACACCGTTGCCAATAATTAGATCCTTTGGCAGAGTCGGTCGCAAGATGGGATCGACGGGTGAAGCGTCAGGGCTGCACCGTCAGGCGAAGGCGATCATCGTCCCGATCGTATCCCTTCCATCTGTACAACGCTGCTGAGACGCCCCATGTGATTAGGAATATGGCTACGATCACATACCCCAGCACCCCAAAATGTCCGTTCAGCCGCTCCACTGTGGCCCAAAAAGATCCCGAAGCCTGCAATCGCTGCTGAATCAATCCCAACGCCTGGATGGTGCCAACCAGGAGGGCCACCAGCACCGATACGAGAGTAACCGTGAAGTTGTAATACAGCTTTCTTAACGGTTTGGTATACGACCAGTCGTAGGCGCTGACCATAAGCGCGCTGTCGGCTGTATCCACCAACGTCATCCCCGCCGTGAATAGCGCCGGAAATACAAGGATGGACCAGATCGACAGTCCGTGTCCGGCGCCGGCCGCCGAAATCCCCAGCAATGCAACTTCGGTTGCGGTATCGAATCCCAAGCCGAACAGAAGTCCGAGGGGGTACATGTGCCAACTTCTGTCGACAATTCTGAACAGTGGCTTGAATATGCGGGCAAATAAGCCGCCGCTTTCGAGCATGGTGTCGACTCCGCTTTCCACGTCGGTGCCGCCATTTCGGACGCGGTGAAACGTTCGATGAACGTCTGTCAGAATAAAGAGATTCATGATCGCAATGGCGAGCAAAAAAATCGCGGAGACGACTGTACCGATAACCGAACCCACATTCTTCCAGGCATCGAAACGCGCGCTGAGCGCCATTGCTGTCGCTGCCACCGCGATAGTAGCAAGAAACACAACAGAGGAATGTCCCAACGAGAAGAAAAAGCCCGCAGCTACCGGTCGCTTGCCCTGCTGCATGAGCTTGCGCGTAACGTTGTCGATTGCAGCGATGTGGTCGGCATCGATCCCATGGCGCAGCCCAAGTCCGTACGCCAGCAGCGAGGTGCCCAGTAACAGGGGATAGTTCCGAAAGGCAACCAGAGCCCATGCCCATCCCGTAACGTTGACCAAAGCGATGACGCTGAAAAGCGCGGTGGTGGTAGACCGGGCTTGCGACTTCTCGTCGCTCAGGACAGCGGCGAACGGATTGCTCAAGACATCACGACGGATTGAGATTCAAGCCAGGCGATCCATTCTTCGACCCCTTGCCCGGTTTTTGATGCAGTCTCGATAATTGGAAGTCCCGGACGTACCTCGTGTATGTTGGCATATGCTGCTTCGCGATCGAATTCGACGGCAGCAGCGATATCGCACTTGGTGATCACCGCGCAGTCGGCGGAGTTGAAGAGCGTGGGGTACTTGAGCGGTTTGTCTTCACCCTCGGTAACGGACAGAAGCACGACACGAAGATGTTCGCCAATATCGTAGCTGGCAGGGCACACCAGGTTGCCGACATTCTCAATAAAGAGGAAATCGAGCTCGGCAAGATTCCAGGTGCCAAGTGCATTCGATATCATCGTTGCGTCGAGATGGCAAACGGTACCGGTACTGATCTGTTTGACCGGCACTCCTGACCGTGCAAGTCGCTGTGCATCGTTATCGGTAGCGAGATCGCCCGTCAGGGCAGCAACACGATGTTTGTCGCGCATCGTGCGGAGCGTAGTCTCCAGCAATGCTGTTTTACCGGCGCCCGGTCCGGAGACAAGGTTCACCACAAAAACGCCAGCTTCGGAAAACCGACTTCGGAGATCACGAGCAAGCAGGTCGTTCTGCTTCAGAATGTTTTGTCTTACTTCAACTATTCGTGGTGACACCTTCGTCAACCTCCATGGCTGAAAACTCGAGTTCGTTACCGCTGACTACGTCTGGTGTCGCTTCATTGCACACTGGACACCGCAGATGCTGCGGACTGTCAATCGTCTGATCCTTGTCGCAGCGAACGCAGTGTGCAACAAGCGCCGTTTTTTCTATTACGAGACGCGCTTCCGAGATCGCCGTACCTTCCCGCGCTACCATGAAAGAAAACTCGAGCGCGTCGGCCACAACACCGGAAAGGGGACCTACGCGAATGTACAGAGCTTCTACGCGGGGATTCCCCATGAGCGCTGCTTTCTCACATGCAGCATCGATGAGACTCATCGCAATGGATAGCTCATGCATTGGCTACACATTTGCATGTCATCGTGAATCTGATCGTGAATCTGATCATGCATGTGATGGCCAGAGTCAATGGAATAACATCAACGAGCCAGGATGCCATAAATGCCCTCCAATCATTTGAGTGCCTATCTCCTCGATCACGTCGCCGGGGCTGAAGCGGCGCTCGAGATCATGGATCACATCGAATCGTCGCACGGGGACACCCAAGCGGGAAGTGCAGTCAGAGAAGTTCGTCCTCAGATAATGGAAGATCGTGAGACGCTCAACGGCCTTATCGAACAACTTACAGATTCAAGCTTAATTCCGCGCCGCGTGCTAGGGTGGCTCGGTGAAAAGGCTCTCGAGCTCAAAATCAAGCTGGACGATCCAGCGGACGGAGCACTTCGCTTGCTCGAGTCTCTGGAGGTTCTTTCACTTGGAATCGAGGGGAAGATCGCGTTGTGGAAGTCGCTCGACGCCAACCAGGACAAGAGTTCGGCAATCGCGAAGCTCGATTACGACCTCCTGATCAAGCGCGCAGAGAATCAGCGCGCAAAACTCGAGCCGGCTCGCCTTGAGGCGTCTCGACAAGCGTTCATGCGCGACTCAACGGAGAGCTAGCCGTTAACAGCTAGCGAAGCGAGTACAGGTATGCCGCCATATCGCTTGCCTCTTTGTCTTTTATTGCCAGTGCGGGCATTGCAGTACCTGGTTTCACCGCTGGCGGATTGCGAATCCATCGTGCAAGACTGCGCGGGGAATTGACAAGAACGCCAGCTATATAAGCGCGCTCAGCGATTCCAGCCAAGGGCGCTGCGCTCTCGAAGCGGGTTCCCGGCAAGCCACCGATCTGGTGGCAACTGGTGCAACCGTAGTGCTGAATTGCGATTCTCCCCCGCTCGATGCTCGCGTCCACCGCTTTCGCGCGCGCGGATTGTTCCGAGCACCCCGCGAAAAGAATGGTACTCAGCAACAAGAATAGACCAGCAAACTGACTTATCAAGAAGTAAGTTGTGCGCATGGTTCACTCACCAAGGTCGGTCGGCACAGGAAGTGCGGAGACTAAAAACACTTTGGCCGCGATATTTTCTCCCCGCGCGAACACGTTGGCAAGAGCAGCATTTGTCTTTCTCTTGCTGTCAGCAATTGCGGTGCCGAGTTTTGCCATGGCGTGGGTGAGAACACCCTACGCGAGGGGCGAGGGTCGATGGATAAGTCAGCCGATTCCGTTTGACCATCGGGTACATGTCAACGGTCTTCAGATCAACTGCCTCTACTGTCATGCGGGTGCCGAGCGCACCGCTAATGCGGGCGTGCCGACAACGCAGCAATGCGTCGACTGTCATTCCGAAAAATGGTTGACGAGCGAAACTTTCGCTCCGGTGAGGCAGAGTATGCAAACAGGCTCTGCCATACGATGGAAGCGCGTTACGCAAGTTCCGGATTTCGTGTACTTCAATCACGCGATGCATGTTACCAACAAGGTTACATGTGAAACCTGCCATGGGCAGGTTTCTGAAATGGCGGTGGTTAGACAGACCCGCCCGCTCACCATGTCATGGTGTGTTGATTGTCATCGCGATGCGGAAAAGGCCAGCGTGGCTGTGACGCGGTCACATTCGCTCACCGATTGCACCACCTGTCACCGCTGATATGCCCATAGCAGACCTCAACTTGGCGTCCTCCGCCTCCCCCTCCTTCGACCAGCATGCACATTCCTGAACTCGGCGGCGCATCAGACCTTCGGGAGTTTGGCGACGAGCAGGGCACGCGCCCGGCCGGGCTGCCGCGTCGCGACTGTGTAAAGCTGCTTGGTGCCAGCGCTGCGCTGGCAGGAATGTCGGCTTGCGTGCGCGCTCCCGATGAAGAGATCCTGCCCTTTGTTCGCGCTTCGCACAACCTGCCAGGCGTACCCGTGCATTACGCGACCTCGATGAGTCTTGACGGTTTTGCGACGGGATTGCTGGTAGAAAGTCATGACGGCCGGCCAACAAAGATCGAAGGAAACCCCGAACATCCAGCGAGTCTGGGAGCGGCCGGGATCTTCGAGCAGGCATCGGTTCTCGGACTATATGATCCACATCGACTAAAATCGCCGCGACTTGCTTCGCGAAAACCGAATAGACCGTGGATAGATTCGCGGCCTTCAAGCTGGCACAAGTTTGAGCAGGCTTTCGACAACGCTAACCTCCCTCGAAGAGTGGGTGTTCGCGGAGAAGGGCTGATGCTGCTTTTGGAGCCGACCGCTTCGCCGCTCACTGCCGCCATGCTCGCCAGGGTTCGTGAACGATTCCCGGCGTGTCGCGTGCACTTTCATTCGTTGAATCAGAACGCGGAGCAAAGCGTGGCTTCGCTGACGGGATTCGGTGAGGTGGTGCTGCCGCAGTATGACTTCAGAGCCGCAGATGTTGTGGTGTCCCTTGGCGCCGACCCGTTAGGTTGGGGCCCCTTTCATCTAAGGCATGCGCACGACTTCAGCGACCGCCGCCGCCGTTCAAACCGCGTCAGACTTTATTGCGCTGAAACCTGCCCTTCGTCAACGAGCACTCTAGCAGACGATCGCATCGCCGTCACTCCAAGTGGAATTGCACGTTTGGTGGCAGGGATTTATGACGAGGTCGCCAGACGTCGCGACAGCGACACCGGAAAATTGGCTAGTTCACCAATCGATGATCTGAATCGCCCCACCGCCAACGACAGGCCTACACTGAACGAGCGGGAGCAAGCGTGGATAGGCAGAATTTCTCAGGCCTTACGGAGCGCTCCGCAAAGCTCGATTGTGGTGTGCGACTCAAGTCAGAGCGAGGCTGTGCAACTGCTGGTGCATGCGATCAACTTCGAACTTGGGAATATCGGATCGACCGTATGGTACACGCGCTCCTCAATCATTGAAGCAGGCTCGCGGAGTCATCAACTTTCAAGCTTGATGGAAGGACTCGGCAGCGGAGAGGTCGACACTCTCATTGTATTGAATGGCAATCCTGCTTACACACTGCCTGCGAACGCAGATTTCGCGGCCCGAGCGCGCGTTGTGAATAGCTCCGTTTACCTGGGTCAGTTTGACAATGAAACCGCTCGCGTTTCAACATGGCAACTTCCAGCCACGCACTTTCTCGAGGAATGGGGCATCGAATGCGCATACAACGGTGTGCAGTCAATCGTGCAGCCCCTCATCTCTCCTTTGTATGCCGGGAGGTCAGTAGCTGAGTTACTCGCGTTCATTGCTGGAGTCGACCCGGGTAAAGAAACAAATGGCACGGTCGGTTCTGCTGGCATTCCGTCGCTCGGGCAAATCAGCGGCTACGACCTGGTGCGCGCTCAGTTCTTCGCGGCGAATTCTGCCGCGTCGAGAGTTAATTCCGAAGAAACCTGGCGCGACGCTGTTCGGCGTGGAGTAGTGGAAAATTTTTCATCCCCCCGCGTCAGCGTTACGCCGCGACAGAGCGAGGTCTTATCCGCGCGAGGATTGCTACATAGGCAATTGGCTGCAGAAGCAGGTGTGCGTGGGGAACGACCGAAAGCCGTAGCGAACGAAGTCGCGTCGGTGGAGTTGTCGTTACAATTGAGCAGAACCGTGCACGACGGTCGATTCGCCGACAATGCCTGGCTGCAGGAGTTGCCCGATCCGATAACCAAACTTACCTGGGATAATGCCGCCTTAATGGCGCCAGGGCTTGCAGCGCAACTGCGTTTGGAGACTGGTGATGTCGCCACCGTGAAATCGGAAGTTGGCTCTGTCGAAATTCCTGTTTTGATCGTTCCCGGCCACGCCGAAGACAGTCTCACGATTGCGCTGGGATACGGGCGTGAGGGTGCGGAAGCGATAGCGCGCGCTGTGGGTGTCAACGCAAATGCACTGAGAAGTTCGACGTCGGGAATGAATATCAGCGATGCGAAGGTGAGTTCGACGGGCAGAAGGGTCGAGCTTGCAATTACACAGCGTCATTGGCTGGTTGAAGGTCGGGGCGAGAGCATACTGGGGCACGCGGTCATCGCCAGGGGCGTCGAAGGAAGGGGCGTCGAAAGTTCGGACGCCGAGGGTTCGGGTGTCGATCAACAGATTGGTGATAGCCTCCATCCAGTGTCGACAAAACGGAAAAGCAGTCGTCGCCCGCTCACACTTTACGAGCCGCCGACAGACACAAAGGTCGGCGTTGGCGCTGACCAGTGGGCCATGACAATCGATCTCGACCAGTGTACCGGCTGCAGTGCATGCGTCGTAGCCTGTCAGTCAGAGAACAACATTCCGGTTGTCGGGAAAGAGGATGTTCTAAAGGGGCGCGAGATGCACTGGATACGTATCGACAGATACCTCAGTGATGACAGCGCTTCCCGAATCGACGTGCAACCGATGCTCTGTCAGCACTGTGAGAAGGCGCCATGCGAATACGTATGTCCAGTAAACGCGACGGTACACAGCGACGACGGACTGAACGAGATGGTCTACAATCGATGTGTTGGAACGCGATTTTGTTCGAATAACTGTCCTTACAAGGTTCGCAGATTCAACTGGTACGAGTACAATGGCGACGTAAGCGAGCCCGGAAAAATGCAGAAGAACCCGGACGTCACGGTGCGTGCCCGGGGCGTCATGGAGAAATGCACCTTCTGTATTCAGCGAATCAGACGTGCGCAACGCGAGGCGGAGCTTGCCGGTGAACCATACACCGGCCCGGTGCAGACGGCATGTCAACAAACTTGCCCGTCTCAGGCAATTGTATTTGGATCGCTTACCTCGCGAGATAGCGAGGTCGCCGCGTTGTCCGAGCTACCTCGCGCGTTCAGTGCGCTGGAAGAGTTGGGTACCATACCGCGCGTTCGCTATCTATCCAAATTGAAGCCGGAAGAAGGGTGAGTAACGAAGCTATTGCACACCGGGATGTGCTTCGTGTCGACTCACTTCCCGATGATGGTAAACTAACCGTGCAGCTCCTTCGCTCGGCGTTTCATTCCTCCTGGATGTGGTGGCCACTTTTCCTCCTCTCCGGCGCGTTGGCGTTGCTCTTTGTTGTCGCGATGGCTGTTACCATCTCCCGCGGAATCGGAAGCTGGGGTAATAATATTCCGGTAGGTTGGGCATACGGTATCACGGACTTCGTGTGGTGGATTGGTATCGGTCACGCAGGCACCTTTATTTCGGCATTCCTGCTCCTGCTTGGTCAACACTGGCGTGCGTCGATAAACCGGCTTGCAGAGGCAATGACAATATTTGCGCTAGTCAATGCGTCCCTGTTTCCGGTATTGCATCTTGGCAGGCCATGGTTTTTCTACTGGCTCGTTCCTTATCCAGCCACCACCGGTGTGTGGCCAAACTTCAGGAGTTCGCTGCCGTGGGATGTGGCGGCTGTTACGGCGTACTTCCTGGTATCGCTGATGTTCTTCTATCTGGGCATGCTCCCCGATCTTGCATCTGCGCGCGACAGTGCAGCTTCGCGCACAAGGAAGCGAATATATGGTGTTCTCGCACTGGGCTGGAGAGGCCGGTCTTCAGAATGGAGACATTTTCGCGCGACATATTTGCTACTTGGAGGAATCGCAACACCACTTGTGATCTCTGTGCACAGCATCGTGAGCCTCGACTTTGCAATCACGCAATTGCCGGGCTGGCATTCTAGCATCTTCCCACCCTATTTCGTCGTGGGAGCGATCTTCTCCGGTCTGGCGCTCCTGCTCATGCTGATGCTTCCGATCAGGTCGGTATTCCGCTTGCACGATCTGATTACCGAACGACATCTCGAAAACATCGCAAAATTGATGTTGGCGACCGGCACTATCCTCGGATACAGCTATCTGTGCGAAGCGTTTGGTGCGTGGTACAGTGGTGATCAGTTCGAGCGGTTCGCGATGCTCGTAGCGCGACCATTTGGCCCATATGGAGTTCTATTCTGGTTAATGACGCTGGCGAACGTTGCTTCCCCACAGCTTTTCTGGTGGAAGAAAATGCGTGTTCAACCGGTAGTGCTTTGGCTGGTTGGATTGATCGTATTTGCTGGCATGTGGCTCGAGAGGTTCGTTATAATCGCCGGCTCGCTGACAAGAGATTTTCTTCCCAGTAGCTGGCAGGACTTTGTACCGACCTGGATCGATTGGTCATTGTTACTCGGCAGCATCGGTCTCTTCCTCTTTCTGTTCCTGGCGTTTCTGCGCTGGATGCCATTCATCCCGATCAGTGAAATCAAACGGCTTCGCTACGAAATGGTTCAAGCTGGTCCAGAGAGGAGTGCATGAGCGATTCGGTTCTCGCGGAGTTCGCGAGCGCACAGTCCATGATGGCGACGTTACCGCGCTTGCGTGAAGCTCGTTTCAGTCATCTCGAAACTTTCACTCCTTTTGACATTCCTGGTCTGCCTGAGGCATTGGATGAGCGTCGGTCGCCAATCGGATGGATTGCTCTTGCTGGTGGTGTTGCGGGGGTATTGCTGGGATATGGTATCCAGTGGTGGGCTGATGTTCGTGGCTACCCGCTCAACGTGGGTGGCCGTCCGGTGCACGCGAGTCCGGCGTTTACCGTTGCCACGGTTGAAACCGCGATGCTTTGTGCAGCGGGAGCCGCTTTCATTGGTACACTCATTCTGCTGAGGTTTCCGAGACTGTGGGCGCGTGAAGACGAGGTCGACGGATTTGAGCGTGCATCGATTGATCGCTTCTGGATCGAGGTGCATTCCATCGACTCGCAGTACGAAGCCGATAAGGCATCGCGGTTGCTGAAAGCTGGAGGAGCATTGCGTGTGCTTCCACTTTCAGGCGGGTCCGCGTTTACGGCGCACGGTGGCGCGGGTGGGGCCATATGAGAACGGCTCGTCGAATCGTAAACGGTCGCTGGCTTATACTGATAGCGCTCGTGATTGTACCCGCGTGCAGGGAGCGACCGGAAGGGTCATGGGACTGGAATCGGATGCGTTCACAGCCGCGGTACCAGCCGTACGGCAATAGTAACGGCCACTCTATGATGAGGCCTCCACCTTACGGAGCGATCTCCCGCGAGAGCCTGGCGGAGGAGGAAAGCTCGACCCGCCCAGTCGCAGACAGCGCCAGAGGGCGGTCACAGTACGAGATATTCTGTGCATCATGCCACGGCGCCCGCGGTGACGGCAAGAGTGCTGTTGGAGCAAGTACTCCTGAACTCTCCGGGCTGTCGCTACTATCGTCGAGCGCGCGATCCATGGACGACGCACAGTTGTTCGTATTGCTGCGAGACGGAACGGGAAGAATGCCGGCATTCGCTTCACAACTTTCCGCGACCGATCGATGGATGGTGATGGGATATGTAAAGCGACTTCAGCAAAATGAAGTCGAATGAAAGGAGTGCTGCATAACACATCGTCGCCCGATGCTCCTAAGCACCAGCAGGCTTTTCGGCTTGCAGTTACCGTGGGGCTGGCGTGCGGCCTGGCACTCGCAATTCGAGCCTACTTCGATGTGCATCAGGCGCTCGTCTCTTACCTGTTCGCGTATGCGAGCGTGATGACACTGGTAATGGGCGCACTGTTCATCCTGCTGCTATCGAACCTTACGGGGGCGCGTTGGTTTCTGGAATTTCGAGCAATTGCCGTTACGTCCATTAGCTCGCTTCCGGCGATCGCATTACTGACCATCCCGATCCTGGCGGGGCTACACATGCTATATCCCTGGACAGATTTGTCACGCCTTGCACCACATGTACGCGAGGTTGTGGAGCGCAAGGAAGCCTGGCTGAATACGACTTCGTTTGTCATGCGGAGTATCGCGTATCTCGTTATCTGGGTGTTAGCTGCGGAGCTCCTTCGCTCTACAAAGGCGGTGCGTCAGGGAAAGTACAGCGCACCCCTGCTGATAGCTGTTGGCGTTTCATTCACTTTCGCATGCTTCGACTGGTTGATGTCGCTTGAGCCCGACTGGTATTCGACGATCTACGGAGTGTATGTGTTTGCTGGCGGAGTTCTTTCGTCGCTTGCATTCATCTCGATAGCGCGTTCTGCATCGAGAGATGAAAAGAGAGAAGGTGCCGACGAAGGTGCTGAGAACAATGTCAGTACACCGATGGCCAAACTCCTTCTGACTTTTGCGATGTTCTGGGGATACATCGCATTCTCTCAGTATCTCATCGTATGGATCGCCGATCTGCCATCGGAAGTGAGCTGGTATGCATCTCGTGCATCTGGCGCCTGGGGATGGCTCGCGGTCGTGGTCGGTTTGGCGCAACTGGTGATTCCGTTTGCGCTTCTTGTATCGGCGAAAGGAAAACGTAGTCAACGGGTTATCAGAATTGTATGCGTCATGCTTCTAGCCGGTCATGTGCTGGACATCTATTGGTTGGTTATGCCGGCTTTATCCCCGGCCGATATTCCGCTTTCATGGACAGATCCGGTCGCTCTTATGTCCGTGGCTGCGTTAACCATAGCCGGGTCTCTCTGGCGCGCGCAGAAGCGCAACGATGCCGTTGAGTTGCAGGATGGGGACGCAGCTTTTGCCGGCGCAGTAGCGTGAAATCCGCACCGATTCCCAGCTCTCGACCGCCAGACGACGTTTCGGGACAATCACTCGAGAGCGACGAGCAAAAGCGATTAAACAAGCTCTGGGAAACGCCCGCAACACTTTATGGCTGGTTGACGACCGTCGATCACAAGACCCTCGGCATCAGGTATATCATTACCGCGTTCGCATTTTTCGCGGCGGGTGGAATTGAGGCGCTGATAATGCGCATGCAACTGGTAAAGCCGGATAATCATCTGGTGGGACCGCAAGCATATAACGAGCTCTTCACGATGCACGGCGTGACGATGATGTTTCTTTTCATTCAGCCGGTGCTGTCGGGATTGAGCTTCTATCTCACACCGCTCATGATCGGCGCGCGGGAACTGGCATTCCCCAGGCTCAACAGCTTCAGCTACTACGCGTTTCTGTTTGCCGGCTTGCTGATATATGGGAGTTTTCTTGTCAGTGCAGCTCCCAACGCAGGCTGGTTTAACTACACGCCACTTGCAAGCAAGCAGTTCAATGCAGGCCCGAATATCGATTTCTACACGATCGGACTGCTATTTCTGGGCGTTGCGACAACGGCGGGCGCGGTCAACTCTGTCGTTTCGATTCTCAAGCTGCGTGCGCCGGGCATGTCACTCGATCGAATGCCGCTCTTCTTATGGAGCTCGCTGACAACCTCGCTCGCGATTCTGATGGCGATGCCTGCGCTGAGCGCGAGTCTGATATTTCTGGAGCTGGAGCGAAACTGGGGTTTCCATTTCTTCGATCCCAATGGTGGTGGGAGTGCACTGCTCTGGCAGCATCTGTTCTGGGTATTCGGGCACCCGTGGGTCTACATAGTGTTCCTTCCCGCCACGGGAATGCTTTCAATGATAATCCCGGCCTTTTGCCGACGCCCGATGATCGGTCATACGATAGTGGCGCTGTCTACCGTGATGACTGGATTGATTGGCTTTGGGGTTTGGGTGCACCACATGTTTGCCACGGGCCTACCGCAGCTATCAATAGGATTCTTCGCTGCTGCCAGCATGACCGTGTCGATTCCATCGGCGATGACTATCGCGGTATGGGTAGTGACGCTCTGGTACGGGCGTGTCGTCCTCACAACGCCGATGCTCTTCGCACTTGCGTTTATCGCACAGTTCGTAATCGGCGGTATCACCGGCGTCATGACGGCTGCGGTTCCGTTCGACTGGCAGGCAACGGACACATATTTCATCGTGGCTCACTTGCATTATGTGCTGGCGGGCGGAACTCTGTTTGGGGTGATGGCCGCTCTGTACTACTGGTTCCCCAAGATGTCCGGGCGGATGCTCGATGAGGCACTTGGCAAGTGGAGTTTCTGGCTGCTGTTCATTGGGTTCAACCTGACCTTTTTCCCAATGCATATAAGCGGTTTGTTGGGGATGCCTCGCAGGGTCTACACGTATGGCGCATGGGAAAATCTGGCGTTGCCCAACCTGCTCTCAACTTTGGGAACGTTCCTTCAGGCGGTCGCAATACTTGTCCTGCTAGTAAACATCCTTCGCAGTCGAAAACGCGGAGCTGTGGCAGGAGACAATCCATGGAGAGCTGGCACTCTCGAGTGGATGACCACATCGCCGCCGCCTGAATACAATTTCCTTAACGCCCCGTTGGTAAAGAGCAGATATCCGCTCTGGACAAAGGATGTCGAAAGCGGTCCTGCGCTTTCCAATGATCGACTTACGGCATCCACATCGGTACTGGATGCGGAGTTCGCTGGCCCCGTTTACCTGCCCGAGGGATCGCTCTGGCCGGTGTGGGTTGCGGTGGGACTGCTCGTGACGTGCAGTGCACTTCTGGCGCGGATGAATATCGTGGCCGTCGTTGGAGCCGTGCTTACCGCCTTCTCGGTTGCCCGGTGGGTGCGTCCGGGCAGTGCAGTCGAGGGTAACGGTGATATCGCCCGATGGGGAATGGTGCTGCTGTGCGTTACCGAAGCAGCGCTATTCGCCTACTTTCTGGCTGGATATTTCTATCTTGGAGTCGTCAACAGTGCATGGCCCCCTCCAGGAATCGAGAAGCCGTCACTTACGCTGCCGCTCATCATGACCCTGGTGCTCGTCTCGAGCAGCGCAACACTCACGGTTGCCGATTGGGCCATCGGGCGCGGACGAACGATGTTGTATCGAATTGGAGTGGTGAGTACTGTGCTTCTTGGAAGTGGCTTCCTCACTTTGCAGGCGATCGAATACACGGGCGAATTGAAGCATGGTGGGCCCACCATGCACGCTTATCTGTCGATGTTCTATACCATTACAGGCTTTCACGGCGTTCACGTATTTGTTGGTCTTCTCTTGATTTCCTGGGCGCTATTGCAGGAGCTGCGTGGATACGTGACCTCCGAGCGGCCGGCGTATGCAAGAAATGTGTCGGTGTATTGGCATTTCGTCGACGCAGTCTGGCTGGTAATTCTCACAGTGCTTTACCTCACGCCGCGTCTCTATAACTGATGTCTCAACAACCAGATTCGATGTCGAATCGGATCAGCAATTGGAGACTCTGGACTGGAGTCCTGCTTGCACCTGCGGCATGGGTATTGATGGAACTCATCGGTTACTATATCGCTGCTCGTGGCTGCGATGACGGCGGCGGGATTCACGCCCCAGGGCCGACACATCCTGCAACGCTCACTGTCGGGCTGTCTGTAATACTGACCGGTGTCGCTGCAGCGGCGTTGGTAATTGCACTCGGCAACTGGAAGCATTCCCACCGTTCAAAAGGTCAACCATGGGAGGGTAGGGAGCGGTTCATGGCAAAAACCGGAGTGATAGGAAGCGCACTTTTCGTTGTCGCGACGTTGCTCTTCGGTGTGCCAGCGCTTGTTCTCGATGTGTGTCAACACGTGCGCGTCTAACCTGGCTGTGCTTCCATCATTGGCCCTTCTTATGATGCTCTACCTGCTCGGCGCCGGAATCATCTGGCGCAGAGCAGGATACGGTCGAGGTGTTCGTGTCTGGCAGTTATGGTCATTTGTTACAGCGATCGTGCTTCTTGCTGTAGCGCTACTTTCACCGCTCGACGAACTAAGCGAGAAGCTCTTTTCGGCGCATATGACTCAGCATTTGCTTCTGACGACGGTCGTACCGCCGTTCCTGGTGCTGGGGGCGCCACAATTAGCCACAGCATGGATACTGCCTCGGAACTGGCGACTGTTTCTGTTCAGGCGAGTAAAAAGCACGCGCGTCGTAGTTACCACATGGAGATTCATTACGGGAATTACGGTTGCCACAGTGCTTCACGGCGCAGCAATGTGGATTTGGCATGTACCCGTATTGTATGAAGCAGCACTTGCCAGCGAGCAAGTCCACTTTCTGGAACATGCAAGCTTTGTTGGGACGGCGGTGTTGTTGTGGTGGGGAATCGTTAACCCACGACGAAGTCGGCGAGAAAGCTACGGAATTGGTGTCGCAGCAATATTTTTTACCGCCATGCACACTGGGGTGCTCGGCGCGCTATTCACCCTCTCGGACCATGTCTGGTATCGGACAAACACTGCGGAAGCTTTTTCGGCGGCTGCGCCGTTCATGCCCGCGTTGAAGGATCAACAGCTTGCAGGGCTCATCATGTGGGTGGTGGGGGGCATGTTATATGTGGCCACTATGAGCGCACTGTTTCTCGCATGGGTTCGCTATCGCTCCCGCCATGCGGCACAGGGCCTTGTTCAGGAATTGATTCGCGGAGGCGCAACGCGAAAAAACGTTCCCATGCCGATCGTCGGGCCGGAGAAAGCGTGACGCTAGCCAAGATCTCTCTTGCTCTGAGTGTCGTTGTTCTGGCCGGCTGCCGCGACAGCTCAACGACTCATGCGCACAGGGATGAGATCGAAAATGGACGCCAGCTTGTTGCTGCCTACGGATGCGGTTCCTGTCATCAGATTCAAGGGATTATCAACGCTAGAGGCAGAGTTGGGCCCACGCTAAACGGCATCGGTCGGCGCACGCTGATTGCCGGAAAGCTCGTCAATACACCAGCGAACATGCGGGCCTGGTTGATGAATCCGCCCGCGGTAACGCCGGGCACAGCAATGCCTGATCTACACATCAATGAATCGTCCGCATTAGCGATAGCGGCTTATCTGGCGACGCTCAAATGAACCGTCGTATGACCCTCTTGAAGACGGTAGGCTGGCTGGCGATAATGTCTTCCATTATGCTCGCTGCGGGATGCAGTGGCCCACTGGAAATGCTCTCCGGCTCCGGCGAGCCCGCAGCACGTATCGCACGACTGACGTGGTTTATGCTACTGCTCGGCGGCGCAGTGTATGCCGTTGTACTGATAACCACCGCGGTGGCAATCAGGCGAAATCGGGCGACGCCTGATGATACACCTGACCTGACTCGTCACGGCATTTCATGGATTATCATCGGCGGCGTGATTCTTCCCGGGTTGATCCTTCTGGCGGTATTCATCGTTTCGCTTGGTGCCATGAACCGCGATGAGCGTACGCAACCGACGTTAACTGTTAGTGTCGTCGGGCATCAATGGTGGTGGAAATTGCAGTATCACCCGGATGATTCCACCCGGACCTTTTACAGTGCGAACGAGATCCATATTCCAGTTGGACGAACTGTACGTCTGCTGCTGAGCAGCGGTGACGTAATTCATAGTTTCTGGGTTCCGACACTTCAAGGAAAGCTCGACGCCATTCCAGGAGTTATCAACGACATTCGAATAACCGCGGACACAGCAGGTATCTATCGCGGCGTGTGTGCTGAGTTTTGCGGAACTCAACATGCCAACATGGCGATAACTGTTGTTGCCGAGTCCCTTGAAGACTATTTGGTGTGGGAGGCTGGTCAGCTTGAAAATGCCCATAGCTCCGCAGATTCAACGTCCCGCGCCGGACAGCGATTGTTTGTCGCAGCAAACTGCGCGGCATGCCATCGAGTTCGGGGTACCGACGCCAACGGAGCTGACGCGCCGGATCTTACGCACGTTGCAAGCAGGATGTCGATTGGGGCCGGCGTTCTTCCAATGCAACCCGGCGCACTTGCTGGCTGGATAGCCAATGCGCCGGCCATAAAACCTGGCGTGCTGATGCCACGCATCTCAGGCTTGAGCGGCAGCGAACTGCGGCTACTTGCGCTATATGTTGGATCGCTGAAGTGACCCGATAAGTGAACGCATTGACGCGTGTTCATCTGCATGTTGAGGGTGTCGTTCAAGGAGTCGGATTTCGCCCGTACGTTTATCGACTCGCAATGGCGCATCATTTGTCGGGATGGGTGCGCAACGACGCGGATGGCGTGACCATTGAGGTCGAAGGCGAGCGCGACAGGATAGAGATATTCGCGCGGCAATTGCCGCGCGATGCACCACCTCTTGCCAGGATCATCCGCGTAACACACTCCAGTCTCACGCCGTCGGCTTCATCATCAATCACGAAGGGTTTTCTCATCCTGCCGAGCGACGGTCGGTCGCGCGCTTTGGGTGCGGCGGTGCTCGTTCCGCCGGATATAGCCACCTGCAAAGATTGTCTCAGAGAGCTGTTTGATGAATCAAACCGCCGATATCGCTACCCATTTACAAATTGCACGAATTGTGGCCCCCGTTTCACTATCATCAACGGAGTTCCTTATGACAGGGAGCTCACCACGATGTCGGGGTTCACAATGTGCGCGCCTTGCCAGGAAGAATACGACAACCCGATGGATCGCAGGTTCCACGCTCAACCAAATGCTTGCAGGGACTGCGGCCCGACGGCGAGACTGTTGAATGCAGCTGGTATCGACGAACGTGACCCTGACAACCACGGCATCGACGCGCTGAGGGAGGCGGCGACGAGGATTCGTGATGGCGCAATCGTGGCCGTCAAGGGAATTGGCGGTTTTCATCTCGCATGCCTCGCGAGCGATGATGGCGCGGTGATGCGATTGCGCGAAAGAAAAGGACGGCCTCACAAACCATTTGCGGTGATGGTTACCGATGTCGATGCAGCGAGCGAACTCATCGCGATGGACCACTGTACAGAGCGATTGCTGGTGAGCCCCGAACGTCCGATCGTTCTTGCTCGCAAGCTTGCGAGTGCGACGCTATCCTCAGCAGTTGCACCGGGTTTGGCGGAGCTCGGAGTAATGCTTCCCTATTCGCCAATCCACCATTTACTGCTGCGCGATATCAGATTGCCGCTGATCATGACCAGCGGCAATCTCAGCGGCCAACCCATTTCGCACGAAAACGATGATGCGCTCGAACGGCTATCATCCATCGCCGATCTGTTTGTTGTTCACGATAGACCAATCGCCACGTCGACCGATGACTCCATCGTGAGAGTGGTCAGCGTCGGCGGCCGCAGCCAGAAAATGATGATTCGCAGGTCGCGAGGCTACGCGCCATCGTGCCTCACGCTGCCGGTGGCCGCATCACGCGATTTGACGAGTTGCGGTGCGGAACTCAAGAGCACCTATTGTATCGCGCGGAGAGAACACGCATGGATTGGCCCGCATGTAGGCGATCTCGAGCAGTATGAAGCGCTGGAAGCATTTCGCATGGGAATAGCCCATCACGAACGTCTTTTCGATGTTACACCGGCGATGGTCGTGCACGATCTGCATCCGGAGTATCTGTCAACAAAGTACGCGCTCGCGCGCGCAGATACTGACGATATTCCAGCGGTAGCGGTTCAGCATCATCACGCACATCACGCGGCGTGCATGGCGGAACACGGTCTAAAAGCCTCCTCTATAGGAGTTGTGCTCGATGGAACCGGCCTCGGCACCGACGGGACACTCTGGGGCGGGGAAATCATTGTCGGGGACCTCTGCTACTTCGAGCGTGTTGCTCATCTATGGCCGGTGCGTATGCCGGGCGGAGTCGCCGCGATCCGCGCGCCCTGGAGAATGGCTTGCGCGTGGTTGTCGGAGTCAAAGCTCAACGGGGGCGATGGAGAATATCCATTGCTACCTGAATCACTGAAATCGAGTGTGAGCGACAGGGAATGGAAAATCACTTGCCAGCTGTTTCGCAGTGGATTGGTCTCACCGATCACATCGAGCATGGGGCGCTTGTTGGATGCCCTTGCTGCAATCTGCGGAATCTGCGCTACCATAACATATGAGGGGCAGGCCGCCATCGAGTTTGAGGCGGTAGCAGATTCGACCATTGCGACATGCTACGATTTTCCGCTTCTACAGACGCTTGAGGGGCGCGTTCTGGACGGGCGTGCCATCGTCAACGGCGTGATGGATGATCTCGCTAGCGGTAACTCTGTTTCGGAAATTTCGGCGCGCGTACATAACACGATTGCTCAAGGATGCGCGACATGTTGCAAACAGATTGCTTCGGAGAGAGGAATCGCGACAGTTCTGCTTAGCGGCGGTGTCTTTCAAAATTCACTCTTGCTGCGCCGCACGATTCTTGCTCTCGAATCGAACGGGCTCCGGGTGCGCATTCCGATCGAAATCCCGCCAAACGATGGCGGAATTGCTTTCGGGCAGGCTTCGGTTGCTGCAGCGCGGTCCGCGATGG
Source organism: Gemmatimonadales bacterium (assembly GCA_038235845.1). Taxonomy (GTDB): domain Bacteria; phylum Gemmatimonadota; class Gemmatimonadetes; order Gemmatimonadales; family Gemmatimonadaceae; genus Gemmatimonas. The sequence goes on from JBBSTN010000001.1 coordinate 47,422, forward strand.
AGGTTGATGAAGGGGGTTGATTAAGTATGTCGGCTTTTCACGTCCAGAGGTCAACAACGGCATGGCAAACTCTACGGTAAGTCGCTGATGTGTCTCGCCATTCCTGGTCAGATCATCGAGATGGTTGACGAAGAAAATCGACTCGCTCGAGTGAGCGTTACTGGTGTTCAGCGCAACGTGAACATCGGGCTACTCGATGGCGCTTCGCCCCCGGTAGTGGTCGGCGATTGGGTGCTAATTCACGTCGGCTTCGCAATGTCGAGAATCGATGAAGCCGAAGCCCACGCAACGCTGTCGCTTCTTCAGCAGATGGGCGCCGAGTTTCATGAGGAAATGCAGGAGTACCGCGGGAGTAGCATCAAGTGACCTTTCACTGCATAACGTGCTCCGACGAGGGCATCACTATGCGGGTGATGTCGATGAACTCGCAGTTTGATTCGGCCATGTGCAAAGCCGCTGACGGGGAGGTTCAGGAAGTGATGACCGGTTTGATACTAAATGTCACCGAGGGCGAGATACTGCTCGTGCATGCGGGCACAGCAATCGCAAGAGTCTCGTCCATGTCGGACGTTCAGAGTCCCACGGCATGAAGTTCGTCGACGAGTTTCGCGACGGCGCTATTGGTGCCAGACTTGCGAGCGAGATACGCGCCATAGTGGAGCCGGGCCGTCATTACAAGATCATGGAAGTGTGCGGTGGCCACACCCACACTATTTATCGCTACGGAATCGACGATCTTCTGCCTGCCAATGTGGAGTTGGTGCACGGCCCGGGTTGTCCTGTCTGTGTGATTCCGATGGGTCGTGTCGATGACGGAATTGCGATCGCGCGGGAAGAAGGCGTTATCCTGACGTGCTTCGGCGACATGATGCGCGTGCCTGGAGGAAACGGAAGTTTCATCGACGCCAAGGCAAAAGGGGCGGACATTCGAATGGTGTATTCACCACTCGATGCTCTTCGCATCGCCCGTGAGAATCCACACCGACAAGTGGTTTTCTTCGCCATCGGCTTCGAAACGACCGCGCCGTCTACCGCGTTGACGATTCTTCGTGCAAGCGCCGAGGGCATTCGCAATTTCACTGTGATGTGTAATCACGTCACCATAGTTCCTCCGCTTCGTGCGCTCCTGGATTCACCAGATCTGAGACTGGACGGTTTCATCGGTCCTGGACATGTATGTACAGTGGTGGGTGCCAAGCCATTCGAATTCATTCCAGCGCATTATGGCAGGCCGGTTGCTGTGGGCGGATTCGAACCTCTGGATTTTTTGCAGGCTGTGTACATGGTTCTCAGGCAGCTGGCAGAGGGTAGATGCGAGGTCGAGAATCAGTACACACGCGTCGTTCCCTATGATGGAAACCCGCAGGCACTAAAGGTTTTGTCGCAGGTTTTCGAGTTGCGCTCGCACTTCGAGTGGAGAGGACTTGGTTTTATTTCCCAGAGTGCGTTGCAACTCGCTCCTGCCTTTCGCGATTTCGACGCGGAAGTGCGTTTTGCTGTTCCCGGTGTCCGTGTTGCCGACCCAAAGGCATGTCAGTGTGGTGAAGTGTTGAAAGGCGTGATCAAACCATGGGAATGCAAGGTGTTCGGCACCGCGTGTACTCCCGAGCATCCCATCGGTACGTGTATGGTGTCCAGCGAAGGTGCCTGTGCAGCCTACTACAATTTTGGTCGTGTGGCACGAGATCGGGCGGTCGTGTGACACAGACGTTCGCAGATGGTGCGAGGCGCGGTGAGAAGGAGCGTGAACAGGAAGCTCTGGATAAGATCGATCTGGTCAGATCGAGAGCTCCCAGGTTTCGTGATTCACAGATTACCATGGCGCATGGTGCGGGAGGCAAGGCAACGGCAACTTTGGTGCAGGGGTTGTTCGTCCCTGCATTTGCTAATGAAGTTCTCTCGCGACTGGACGATGCTGGTGCGATCGATGTGGGCGGGGTGCGTCTTGCGCTTACCACAGATTCGTTTGTCGTAAAGCCGCTCAAGTTTCCCGGCGGCTCGATTGGCGAGCTTGCTGTTAACGGGACGGTGAATGATCTGGCAGTGGCGGGCGCGCGTCCGGTGGCAATCACAATTTCCATGATACTGGAAGAGGGTTTGTCGGCGGACATTCTCCGACGCGAGACAGAGGCTATCGCTCGTGCAGCTCGCGTGGCGGGAGTAGACATAGTTGCCGGTGACACCAAGGTTGTGGAACGAGGCCTGGCAGATGGTATGTATATCTGCACCACTGGGCTCGGTCACATCGACTCTCGCGCTAAGCTCTCGCCAGCGTCGCTCAGGCCCGGCGATCGGGTGCTTGTTTCAGGACGTATCGGCGACCATGGCACGGCGATCATGCTTGCTCGTGGCGAGTTTCAGCTCGATGCGGACATCAGTTCGGATACGCGTTCGCTCTGGCCACTTGTAGATGTGATTCTGGACGAAGCTGGAGCAGCAGACCTACGTTGCATGCGCGACGCGACTCGGGGAGGTGTGGCCTCTGTTCTGAATGAGCTGGCGGTTGCATCCGGAGTCGCGGTTCTGGTGAACGAAAGTTCGGTTCCAATCCAGCCGGCGGTACACGGCGCTTGCGAGATACTCGGAATCGATCCGATGTACGTCGCTAACGAAGGAAAACTCATCGCGATTGTTTCACCGGATGCGGCAGAGCGCACGCTCAACGCGATGAGACTGGTGGAAGGTTGTGACGATGCCGCAGACATCGGCGAAGTGCGAACAGAGCCAGCCGGTATGGTTCTGGTGCAAACATCATTTGGCGGACGCAGAGTAATGGACCTACTCGTTGGCGATCCCTTGCCGCGCATTTGCTGACAATAACAACACGCAGCATTAATTATTGATTTTCAATCGAACGGAGAATGTGATCGCGCTATTTCAGAAGGAGTCAAGGTAGGGCTAACGCCAAACCGCAGGGGGAGATGAAGTATGGACAAGCAAAGTGTTGCCACGACCAAAACCGCAAAAAAGGAAGTGGAGAAGAAACCGAAGGGAGTTGACGAGGTTCATGTCCTGTGGATCTCCGAAGGAATGAGTTGCGACGGTGATACGGTATCAATTACTGCGGCAACTCAACCCAGTATCGAAGACGTCTTGCTTGGGCTGATTCCCGGTCTCCCCAAGGTTCATCTCCACAACAAGGTTCTCTCGTACACACTGGGTGGTACATCGAAATGGGGAGGTCCGGAAGATTTTCTGGCTCCCTTCAGAAAAGGTGTAAGTGGGGAACTCGGACCATTTGTTCTGGTCATCGAGGGTTCGATCCCAAATGAGAACATTAACGGTGATGGTTTCTGGACGAGCTTCGGGAACGATGAGAATGGCAATCCGCTGAGTATCAATTGGTGGATTGATCGTCTCGCACCACAGGCATGGGCGGTCATCGCGATTGGTACCTGCGCCACCTACGGCGGAATTCACGCGATGGCGGGGAATCCTACCGGGTGTATGGGTCTCGCGGATTATCTCGGATGGAATTTCCGCTCCGCGGGCGGCCTCCCAATCGTGAATGTTCCCGGCTGCCCGGTGCAGCCCGACAACTTCATGGAGACACTCACCTGGCTCTTGTATCAGGCGGCTGGCTTATCGCCGATGATACCGCTCGACGAGCAGCTCAGACCTACCTGGCTATTTGGAAAGACTGTCCACGAAGGCTGCGATCGTGCCGGATATTACGAGCAGGGCGATTTCGCGCTCGACTATAACTCCCCAAAATGTCAGGTGAAGATTGGCTGCTGGGGCCCGGTGGTGAACTGTAACGTACCCAAGCGTGGCTGGATGAACGGCATTGGTGGATGTCCCAACGTTGGTGGGATATGTATAGGGTGCACGATGCCAGGCTTTCCGGACAAGTTCATGCCGTTCATGGATGCACCGCCCGGCGGCACACTTTCATCTGCCTTCTCCGGCGCGTATGGCGGGATGATCAGGAAACTGCGCGCAATTACAAATCACACCGTGAACAAGGAGCCCAAGTGGCGGCACAATCGTGCAGAGCTAACGACTGGCTACTCGCCGCGATATCCAGAGCGTAAGGGAGAATAAGGAATGACTACAGCCATAAACCCACAAACGCCGCCGCCGGAACCACCGGCGAAGGAAAAGAAGCTCGTCGACATGCACTGGGATCCGATTACACGAATTATCGGAAACCTTGGGATTTATACGAAGATCGACTTCGAGAATCGTGAAGTTGCAGAGTGCCAGAGCACTTCGTCGATGTTTCGCGGTTACAGCGTGTTCATGAAAGGTAAAGACCCGCGGGACGCGCATTTCATAACAAGTCGCATCTGCGGTATATGCGGTGACAATCACGCCACCTGTTCCATCTACGCCCAGAACATGGCGTACGGCGTAAAGCCGCCGCCGCTTGCGGAATGGATCGTGAATCTGGGTGAAGCGGCTGAATACATGTTCGACCACACCATCTTCCAGGACAACCTCGTTTTCGTTGACTGGTGTGAGCAAATGGTCAAGGAAACAAATCCGAGTGTGCTGGCAAAAGCAGAGAAGACTGCCGCACCGAATGCGCATATTCACGGTTTCCGTACCATTGCCGACATCATGCGGGCATTCAATCCGTTTACCGGCAGCATGTACAAGGAAGCATTGCACATCAGCCGCGTAACGCGCGAAATGTTTTGCCTCATGGAAGGGCGACATGTTCATCCGTCCACGCTCTATCCAGGCGGTGTAGGTACTGTCGCCACGCCGCAGGTATTCACGGACTACCTCGTGCGTCTTATGCACGTACTCGACTTCGTCAAGAAAGCGGTCCCGCTCAACGACGATCTCGTCGATTTCTGGTACGACGCACTGCCCGGATACGAGGAAGTTGGCAACCGGAGAATACTGCTAGGATGCTGGGGATCTTTCCAGAATCCCGACACGTGCGACTATGACTACAAGACAATGGGTTCGTGGGGCAAGGACATGTTCGTCACTCCCGGAATCATTGTCGACGGGAAAATCGTCACGAACGACCTTGTCGACATCAATGTCGGCATGCGCATACTGCTGGGCAGCTCCTTCTACGACGACTGGCAAGGCGAGCAGAACTTCGTCGAGAAAGACCCACTCGGTAATACGATCGACAAGCGACATCCGTGGAATCAAACCACTCTTCCCCATCCGCAAAAACGCGACTTCGAGGGCAACTATAGCTGGGTGATGAGTCCGCGCTGGTACGACAAACGCACTGGCGATCACCTTGCGCTCGATACCGGCGGCGGCCCGTTGGCGCGGCTCTGGACGACGGCGCTAAGTGGCCTTGTCGATCTGCCCACGATCAAAGCGACCGGCAGTAGTGTCAAGATGAATCTTCCCCGCAGCGCTCAGCTGCCCGAGACGGAACTCGAATGGAAGATTCCAAAGTGGTCCAACACCATCGAGCGCGATCGCGCACGAATGTACTTCGTGGCTTACTCGGCCGCTGCGGCATTTCACTTTCTCGAAAAGGCAATGACCGAAGTGCGCGCGGGGCGGACGAAGGTTTTTACCGATTTCAAGGTGCCCGATGACGCTATCGGTTGCGGATTCCACGAGGCGGTGCGCGGAGTGCTTTCACATCATCTCGTCATTCGCGACAGAAAGATCGCCAACTATCACCCGTATCCGCCGACGCCCTGGAATGCGAGTCCCCGGGATATGTATGGAACGCCTGGTCCGTACGAGGATGCCGTCAACGGTCTCAAGATCTTCGAGGAGAATGATCAGGAGAATTTCAAGGGCATCGACATCATGCGCACGGTGCGGAGCTTCGACCCTTGTCTGCCTTGCGGTGTTCACATGTATCTTGGCAACGGCAAGACCTTAAAAACGACGCACTCGCCGATGTTTGGTGCTCACAGCAAATGATGGTAGCACATGTCGCTCACTGATCTTCAGGCGCGCGAGCGCGTGGCTCAAGTCGAATCTCTGCTTGAACGCGGGGAGAATGTGGTGGATGCGTCGGCCCGGGATCTGATTATCGAGACTGTTCAGACTCTTCTCGATATTTACGGCGAAGGACTGTCGCGCATGGTGGGCCACGTCGCCGAACAATGTCGTGGAGCGACGCAGGAGGACATCGCCGATGCTTTTGCTGGTGATGAACTGGTGTCCCACCTGCTTCTGCTGCACGGCTTGCATCCAGCCGGTCAACTGTCGGTGACACCGGTCGACCAGGGTCCGGCGTTGGTGCCGTTGCGACGCGCGCGGAGGGTGGAATTAACGAACGGGGTTCCAGAAAACGATTCGCATTCGTCGGCCGTTACGGCGTGAATATGTCGTTGCGCAATCATCCTGCACTAAAAAGCCGGTTGTACGCGATCATCAACAGTGGCGCAAGCGATACCGTAAAGGAGGACATTCCTGAGCACGTCGAGCGCTGTGAACTCTGCACGCAGACGGTGCCAGGGGAGCATCGTCACTTGCTCGACCTTTCAAAGCGAAAACTGGTTTGCGCATGTCGCGCATGTTCTACGTTATTTGCAGATGGCTCCATCGGTGGTAGGAATTATCAGCTGATTCCGGATGATGTGATCGCACTTAGAGAGTTTAAACTCGACAATGTGTTCTGGTCTGCCTTGGCGGTACCCGTAGATCTTGCATTCTTTTTCACAGATACTGCTGCGTCACGCACAGTGGTTCTCTATCCCGGACCAATGGGTGCCGCTGAGTCACAGCTTGAACCGAGCGCGTGGGAAGATCTGCTGGGGGTAAATCCCGCCCTTTGCGAGCTCAAGCCCGACGTTCAAGCTCTACTCGTTAACAGAACTCGGGGCGCAAGGGAGCAGTGGCTCGTTCCGATAGATACATGCTATTCGCTGGTCGGGCTGATTCGGCTAAGATGGAAAGGCCTGGGCGGGGGTGAAGAGGTGTGGGTCGAGCTTGATCGTTTTTTCGAGAACTTGCGTTCGAGAGCGTTGCCGCTGAGGTCCTTTGCTGGTTCACCATTACAGGAGGCAAACAGCCAATGAAACGAAAAGCACTTGATCGACGCTCTGGTCCAATCAGAGTTGGCAAGCCAGATGTTGATATCGAAGCTCCGGGGCATGTGAAGGGCACGAATGCCGGCAATGACATTGGGCACTATGAGAAGATGGAAGGTCATCTGCCCGACGGTCGATCGACGGCTCGACGATCGACTGGTATTAATGCCGACTCTAGTAATCCAATAGACCCACGTATGCCGAATCTCTCGCCAGCCTGATGGAAGCGTGACGCCGATGGATGTGAATACACCCGTACTGAAGCTTGATGTCGTTGACGCGAACGCGGAAACCTACGCTGCCGTGCCCACGCTTCGGTTTACGATCGGCGTTGAATGCACGGGAGGCTCTGACAGAGTCCAGTCGGTTATGCTCACTTCACAGATTCGAATTGCAGTTGAGCGACGAACCTATGCTTCAACAGAGCAGGAGAAGCTTGCGGAGTTGTTTGGCACTGCTGACAGATGGGGCGATACCCTGAAAAGTCTCTATTGGACTCATGCGACAACCGTCATTCCGTCGTTCCAGCAGAAAACCGAGTTCGCGCTCCTCGTACCATGTACCTACGACTTTGATGTCGTGACTGCCAAATATTTTGCCGGCTTGAGTAAGGGCGAAGTTCCACTCGATTTTCTTTTCAGTGGTAGCGTATTCTACCAGGACGATGAGGGACAGCTGCAAACAGCCCGACTGAACTGGGATGTGGAATCGCGGTTCCGAATGCCAGTTAGTGTGTGGAAGGAGATGATTGATCACTACTTTCCGAACAGTTCCTGGTTGCGGCTCGAGCGAGATACCATCGAGAAGCTCTATGCTTTCCGCGCTGCGCATTCGCTACAAACGTGGGAAAAGACATTGGATGTTCTGCTCGACTCCGCGTCTGTCGAATCAGGATCGCAGCCATCGTGAGCACAGTTGAAGCCATTACTCGCGCATTGCTTTACGAGGGGTACATCCTGTGGCCATACACGCGGAGCGCGACCAAGAATCAGCAGCGCTGGACGTTCGGGGGAGTGTATCCGGAGGCGTACGCACTGCAAAGCGGCGGAGCTGATCGCTCGACGGTGCGCACAGAGGTGCTGGTCGAAGCGACAGACGGTAAACCATCGATAGTTGCTACGGTTCGATTCCTTCAGGTGATGGCGCGACAAGTGGTAAAGGTGATCGACGGTAGAGACGAACCGGTAAGTGAGATGACTGTGGCCGGCGAGCGTTATATGTCCTGGGACGAAGCTTCGGAGCGAGAGGCAGAGATTCCGCTCGAAATCAAGACGGGTTGCGCGGCCGCTTCGATGACCTTGAACATGGGGTCTGGAAGGTTCCGAGAACCACTGCTCGAAAATGGGAAGGAAATTGGAGCAATCGTTCGGAGCTGGGAAAGCATTTCAGGCCTGGTAACGGTGACCAGTGCGGGGATTCGCCATAACGATCAATCAGGCGCGAGTCTGCATCGGATTGGTGTCTCCATCAGCAACACAAATAGCAGCACCAATACGTCCCGAGAGGAGGCCGTCAGGTGCACGTTGATCTCAGCACATGTCATTGTGCGTGCGAGCGGAGCGAAGTTCATCTCACAGACCGACCCTCCACCAAGTCTGAAAGAACACTCATCTACGAACGCAAATATTGGTCTGTGGCCGGTGCTTGTGGGCGATAGCGACCGGAGCGACACCATCCTCGCTTCGCCAATTATTCTGGACGACTTTCCTAGAATAGCTCCGGAAAGCCCCGGAGACCTTTTTGACGGCGGGGAAATCGATCAGCTGTTGGTGCTGAACGTACTTTCTCTCACCGAAGAAGAGCAGAACGAAATGAGAGCCAGCGATCCCAAGGCTCGCGAAATTCTGGATCGGTGCAAATCGCTCACAAACGAACAGCTGATGCGCTTGCACGGCACTGTTCGCTCGAACAATCCATCAGCATCGGCAGCGAGTAACGATAGATCGGTTGAGGGAACTCAAAGTTGAGTGACATCTGGCAGGAGCTTCAGCGTGAGCCACCTACGTCGATTGTCATACAGGGCGTCACCGTACAGCGAGGAACGCGTGTCAAACTGCGGCCACGTCCACGAGGGGATGTGTTTGACCAGATTCTCTCCGGTAAGACGGGAGTTGTGGAAGGCCTCGATGAAAGTCTTGATGGCGTTGCACAGGTAGCCGTTACTCTCGAAGACGACCCAGGAAGAGATATGGGTGAGGGGCGCTATCCCGGACACCGATTCTTTTTTAATGTCGACGAGGTCGAGCCCATCCCACACGAAATTGGCTCGAAAGCGGTTACCAGAATGCCGCGGGTTCTTGTGGCCGGGATCGGCAACATCTTTCTGGGGGACGATGGGTTTGGCGTCGCGGTTTCACGACGTCTCGCGGAGCGTGAGTTGCCAGCAGGCGTAGATGTGCGTGACTTTGGTATTCGTGGAATGGACCTCGCCTATTCATTGCAGAACGACTACGACGCCGTTGTGTTCATCGATGCAACATCACGTGGCGAACCCGCTGGCACGTTGTATGTGATCGATGCTGCAGTCGATGCAGATGGTCCGCTCGCAGTAGACACGCACGGAATGGATCCGGTGAAAGTCCTGGCGATGGCCCGGGCACTGGGCAAGGTGCCAAGCCGCGTCATCATCGTGGCCTGTGAAACTGAGAGTGTCGACTCTAAAAGCGACTGGTCGGAGATGGAGATGGCGCTCAGCGAACCAGTGCGTAGCTCGCTCAGCACCGCAGTCGCACAAGTTGAGTCGCTGATGCATGAGCTCTTGCATGATTTGAAGAGTAAGGAACAGTAACCCGAGTTGTCACTGTGATAGTTCAATTCCTCTCACCTGAGACCTGCAAGCCATGAGAATTCGAAACCTGTTCCTGGGACTGTTCGGTGCAGCCATAGGCGCGGCCATCGTCAAGCAGCTACCTGAACTGCGCCGGTACATGAAGATGCGAGCAATGTGAGTGAGCATGGGACCCACGGTGTGACTGACGATGCTGGTTTCGCTTCAACAAGTCAGGATCTTTCGTCAACGCACATAGAAATCGACGCGGCCCTTTCGCTTCGCTCTGTTGCTGGAAGCCGGTTTTTTCGCAGTAACTGTTCGCGACTCGCGACACTTTGTGAGCAGATGGCGATTCGTTTCGCTCGCGGTGGTCGGCTTATCGGTATCGGCGCGTCGCCCGCTGCACGCTCCGATGTACATCACGTCACCGTTGAATTCGTCCATCCGGTTATCGTCGGGAAGCGGGCGCTCCCAGCGTTCGGTATAACAGGAACAGCGTCATCGATTGCCACACAGGTACGGCTACTGGCGGAACCGGCCGACATCGTGCTCGCGCTGGATTCGGATTGTGAAGAGTTTGCGCATCCCGCGATGGAAGCACTTGCACTTGCCAAGGCGAACCAGTGTCTCACGATTGCGTTTCGGTGCGATCAAGCCGAGTACAATCTCGTTGCCGATTGCGATGATGCGTTTGTCCGGCAGGAAATATGTGAAGTTGCCTACCACATGCTCTGGGAACTCGTACATGTGTTTTTCGATCACAATGTTTCCGTTTCCGAAGGAAAGCCGCCAGCAGTACGCACCCAGTCAGCCGCGAGCTTTCTTTACCCGTTTCTCGATCGCCCGACGTCCAATCTGGATTCTGTAATTGCCGACGTTGAGCGTTCCATCCTCGCCAAGTCTGATGAAATCAACTCCCTCCGTCTCGGTACGGTGGGCGATCATGACTCGGGTAATAGACGGGCGTTTCTTGGAGCAACGCAGGCAATAACCACGTCGCTCGAACGTGGGGGAACTATATACGCTATGGGGAATGGAGGCTCCGCCACAGATGCAATGGATACTGTTGCAGACTATCTCTTTCCACCAGCGCCGCTCAAACCACGACGAGCGCAAGACCTGGCGCAGGATGCGGCAATCATCACGGCGCTGACAAACGACATCGGGCCTGATGTAATCTTTTCACGTCAGCTTATCGCTCATGCACGCCAAAAGGACATCGTGGTTGCGTACTCCACGAGCGGAAATTCCCGAAACGTTATCCTGGCCCTTTCGGAAGCACGTTCCCGCGGTCTTTCATCGATTGCATTCGTCGGCTATGATGGCGGCCGCATATTGTCGGACGGTCTCGCCGATCACGTCATCTCCACGGACTCGCAGAATATTCCCAGAATTCAGGAAGCGCAGGCTACTGCACATCACATCATGCGCAGCCTTGTGGGATAGTCAGGTCAGTAATGTCGAGCGATGTTCAGTTGCCTTCTCCCATTCTTGCACTGCTCGAACGATAAGGTGCAAACCCTCTGCCCCAATCAACCCCAACTACGTCCACGCTGATACGGTCACCGTCTACGTGCACCACGAGATAGTGAAACGGGTTGCCTCCGGGCTCGATGGAGGGACGCGCAATGTGGTCGAGTCGTACGCGATTAGCGCTTGACGCCAGCTGGTAATCGGAGACATCGGGCTCGCCGACGTACGCATACAAAGGTGCTCCTCCGCCGCCACTCACGATCTGATCCAGTCGATACGTGCCAGTGCTGTCGGAGTAGCGTTCCACCCAGTGCTCGAATAGATGCTCGTGTCCTGTGAGCAGCAATTTCACATGGTATTTGCGAAACAACGGCATCCAGGTATTTCGAATTGCAAGCGCCTGTCGCTCCACACGCGCGCCGCCATGTGGCCCCGACGAAAACGCCGGATGATGAAAGAGCATCACGACATTCACGAAACGTTTCCGGTCGAGCCCTTTGAGCTGCGATTCGACCCATACCAACTGCACGGAATCATCCGGGATGTTGGAATCGAAGGCAATAAAAAAGCTGTTGCCGTAGCCGAACCCGTAGGTCGGATAGCCCTTGAGACGCCGGGCAGAGTTCTCGGCTGGAATGAGCCGGGAGTTGGCAAGAAAATAGTTGCGCAAACCAGCCTGGCGCCGAGGATCGTTCAGGTTGGTAGACACTCCAACATCGTGATTGCCCACTGACAGGAAGTAGTGCACGCCGCCTTCCTGAGTAAGCCTGTTAATCAGGGGTGCGTAGCTGACCGCGAGTTGTGAAGCAACGCTGCCGTTTACTACGGCATCACCACTTTGCAGCACAAATCGTATCGAATCCTGCGGTGTGCGGGCCGCTTTGATTGTCGAGAGCATCGACTCGATTACCAGCTCGTGCTCCGCCTGCACCTTGATTCCGTCATGCCTTCCGCGCGTATCGCCATACGCTATGAACGAAAACCTTGTAAGCGACGCGGTTGCTGATTCGGAGCCGAGAGCCTTGGGCGGAGGCAAAAGAGGCCGGAGTATGGTGTCCGAGGCGATGGCCACCGGTTGGGCCAATACACCAGTCGACAGTACGCCCGAAAGCATCGACGCAATAAACGTGAGAACACCCACTTTCAACAAACGCATTCACCAGCTCCCATGTAGATGTTAGCCTGATTGTAGTTTGACGCAGAAGTGTTCAGGCATGATACAACGCCCAGAAGCTTCCCGC
>JBBSTN010000002.1:0-53835 GCA_038235845.1 Gemmatimonadales bacterium
CCCTCGATCGCCAGTCGGGTGTGCATGGCCGTCCCCAGTGCCTGAATTCCCAGGAGCATCGCCGGATCGAGATTGTAATTGTATGGATCGCGAAACGGCGGCGAGTAGACTATCGTACCGGCTGGGCCGCTCTGATGATGATTGTAAAGGAGCTGCGGAAACCATTCATGATACAATACGCGGTTGATGTTTTCCGTCTCGCGCTGAGTGGAAGTAAAGAATTCCCGGTTGTTGTCATGTCCGATGTATTTCTGATAGAGCCTGGGTAACCCGGCGAGTGTTCTGCTGGCAGGGTCGGGAGTCCTCATGTACCAGTCGGCGACGAGATCGTTGCCGTCGGGATTTGCATGTACGAACAGAGTGATGACGTCGTCGAGTACGCGCATTGTTTCGGCATCGGTTGCGCTGACCATTCTGTACACCGTCTCCCCGAGCTGTTGCGCGCCCAGCGTTTCAGTGGCGTGCAGGCCGCCATCGATCCACACCACTGCCTTTCCCTCGACGGCAAGCTTGCGTGCTTCGTCGTCCGTCAGCCCCTCCGCATGCGCAAGCCGCGCCGATATCTCCCGGTACTTCTCCAGATTCCGATGGTTTTCCGGAGACGTGACGATGGCCATGAGCTGATCCCGGCCTTCTGCAGTCTTCCCCATCGAAACGATCTTGAGCCGAGGCGATTCGCGTTCGAGGGTTCGCCAGTAGCTGGCGATAGCCTGGTAGTTGGCCAGGAAGTAGTCGTCTCCGAAGTTCGCCCCCATCGCTTCGCGAGGAGTTGTTATTCGAGTCTGCGCTGCAAGAGCCGACGGCGCGCTAAGTACGATAAGCAGTGCGCAGAGGTGGTACATCCGCGACAGCCATGGGTCGGTGGACATTTATTCTCCGGACATCAACTGCGGGTGGAGGGTGGGGAAACCGCGTTCTATAGCGCAATTCTGCACTTTCGTCCCTCACACTCGCAAATCCCTTTCGTCTGTGATACACTGCGCAACATGAATGGCCCACCAGTGGAGTGTCTCGCGCGACCCGCCCGAGAGCGACCTTCCTTATTCCTACTTTAGCAGAGGACCAGGTGCTGAAAAGCTCTCTAATCCATCGTTCCAAATGGCTTTCGCGTGCAGGCCTTCTTGCGTTTGTAATTTTCGCATTTGCCCCGTGGACAACGGCGGGTGCGCAGGCAACCGGCACCATTTCCGGAAGAGTGACGGACGCCGATAATGGCCAGCCTGTCTCCGCAGCCCAGGTGATCGTAGAGGGAACCGGGCTTGGCCGCGCCGTGGGCGATGACGGTCGATACGTCATCCCCGCTGTGCCGGCGGGCAGCAGATCTGTTACGGTGCGACGAATCGGATACACACAACAAACCCGCTCTGTCACGGTTACCGAAAATGGTACTGTCACAGCCGACTTCGTCCTGGCGAAAAGCACGGTCTCTCTTACCGGAATCGTGGTAACGGCGACGGGAGAGGAGCGAAAGAAGGAAGTGGGTAACGCCGTCACCACCGTCGACGCCTCCGAGTTCGAGCGCGGCGCAGTTGCCAACACTCAGCAGATTCTCCAAGGGCGCTCCACCGGTGTTACCGTGCTTGGAAACTCCGGTCAGCCCGGCGCTGGCGGAACCATCAGACTGCGCGGAGTGAACAGCATCAGCCAGGGCAACCGTCCGCTCATTTACGTCGACGGTGTCAGAATTTTCAATGGCAACACCCCGACTGCCGTTTCCGCGCGTCAGTCGGTTTCGCCGCTCAACGATATTGCCGCCGCCGACATCGATCGGGTGGAAATCGTGAAGGGCCCCGCTGCCACGACCCTTTATGGCACCGAGGCATCTGGCGGTGTTATCCAGATCTTCACCAAGCGCGGCCGCGAAGGCCCGGCAGTATGGACGCTGGACGCCTCCGGTGGCATAAACAATATGGGCCGCTACGGGCCGCAGTCGGACAAGACTGGCCTCTTTCTCAAATCCTGCCGAGGTCCCGATCTCGTCGATGCGGCCGGCAAGCCATTCGAGGACGCTACATGCCCAGCTAGCGGTTCGTATCTCCAGAATGGAGCGGTCAGTCGCTACGCACTTGGTGTTCGAGGGTCGAGTGGTGTCATCAACTATTCAGTTTCCGGAAACTTCGAGAACGAAGCCGGCGTGCTCCGTGTCGGTAACAACAAGACGGGCGGCCTGCGGGCAAACATCGGTTTCACCCCGCGAAAGGACGTCACGTTTGCGCTCAACTCTTCATATCAAAAGCGCAACACTGTCCTGGTTCCCGACGGAAACAGCGCGAACGGCTTCCTCCTCGCCGTATCGCGCGGCCCCGGCTCCAACTTCAAGGGGTCGGGTTGCAGTACCGGCATCACCGACTGCGTCATCAACGATACAATTTTCTCGACAACCAATTCCATTGCCGGTGATCACTACATCAACGGTGGAACGATCACCTGGACGCCGGTAACGCAGCTTACCAATCGCCTTTCCGTCGGTTACGACAACAACAGCTTTGATCTGCGAACAATCAACCCGTTCGGATTTCCGCGTGTTCCACAAGGCCAGTATTTTCAGCAGCTGTGGAACCGTTCGCTGTTGACTGTCGATGCTGCGAGCACGTGGAAGATGCCCCTGGGAACCAGCTTCTCCACCTCGACCTCGCTTGGTGGACAGCTCTTTGACAGCCGACTCAATTCGACAGAACTGCAGGCCGACAACTTTGCAGGCCCGGGAACACCCACGCTTACATCAGGGGCGTTGCGGCAGATCACCAACGTAGATCAGCAACGCGTCATCAATGCCGGGATGTTTGCCCAGGAAGTACTCGGCTGGCGTGACCTGCTGTTTGTTACGGGTGGTGTTCGCGTAGACGGTAACAGCGCGTTTGGTAGCAATTTTGGACTTCAGACGTATCCCAAGCTTTCGGTTTCGTATGTATTGTCGGAAGAATCCTTCTGGCCCGCGAAGTTTGTGGAAACGTTCAAGCTCCGCGGTTCGGTTGGTGAAGCAGGCAAGGCGCCCGGTGCCTTCGACGCAACACGTACCTGGGATCCGGTGGCCGCCGAAGGCGGACAGCCTGCGTTTACGCCTTCTCAGGTGGGTAATCCGGAGTTGGGTCCGGAGCGCACCCGCGAAATCGAAGGCGGATTCGACGCCAGCATGTGGAATGGACGTCTCGGCATGATCTTCACTGCTTTCAAGCAGAAAACATCCGACGCACTTGTCGCTGTCGCCTACCCACCATCGCAGGGCTTCCTCAACAATCAGCTCGAGAACGTTGGCACACTCGAAAACACCGGGTTCGAGGCCCAGCTTTCATCGGCGCTGCAGCCCGCCAGTTGGCTCGGTATTGATGCAAGACTTCAATACACTGGTGTCAAGGGAAAAGCGGTTGACCTTGGCGGACGGGTAATCACTATTCAGGCGCTGTCGCGAAGCTACGTACGCGAGGGCGATCCGCTGCCGGTATATGCAGGCAGACGCGTGCTCAACCCGATCGACTTCGCCGCCCCAATCATCGACACCACCAACTCAGCCAATGGCGGAGCAACCATCGGTGCCACCTTCCCGACGGCGATTATCAATCCAACGCTCGCACTCACACTCTTCAAGCGCTTTACAGTCGAAGGCGTTGGCGAGTTTCAGCGCGGTGGTCACCTGCTGAATGCGATCGGCTACCAGAACGCAGGTCTGGGCATCTGGCAGCCATGTTACGCAGCCCAGGCTGCGCTTACCGCTGCCGCGGCAGGGAATACAGCCCTACTGGCCAACATCAATGCCAATGATCGTCAGCGCTGCTCGCGCGCCACTGCCGATCGCGACTACAGCTATTGGGTCGAAAGCTCTGACTTCTTCAAAGTTCGGAGTCTTTCGCTCACCTACGAGGTCCCCGATGGTCGCATCCCGGGCGCGAGGAACATGACCTTGGGGCTCACAGGAAGAAACCTGTTCACGAGCACCAATTATACCGGCAGCGATCCCGAGGTGGCAGACCAGGCCACAAGTATCTTCTCGCGTCGTGACTACTACGTATTTCCTCCGTATCGCACGTTTCTCTTCTCTGTGCGGACGAGCTTCTGACCATGACTAACATCAAAAGATCAATCGACATGCTGTGCAACATTCCCACACGTCGTGCTGCGAGATTGCTTGTTCTGGCCGCGGCGAGCGCGGGTGCATTGACCGCCTGCAACTTCGAGGTCACCAATCCCGGTCCAATCAAGGACGAGGATCTCAATACGCCGGGCGCAATGCCGGCGCTCGTGAACGGAATGGGTGGAGACCTCTCGGTTGCCCTCGGTACATGGGTCGAACGTTCGTCGCTCATCACCGATGAGTTGAATCACGCCGGCAATTTTGCGGTTGAACGCTTTTACGCAATCGGACAGCTTCGTCCCGATGACGCAAACGGAGACTGGGCAAGAATGCAGCGAGCCCGTTATGTCGCAGAAGATGGCATTGAGCGCTTGAAGCTTGTGCTTGGTAGTGGCTTTGAAACGAGTGTGCTCACTCCCCGCGCGTACCTCTATGCAGGATTTGCAAACCGATTGCTCGGTGAAAACGTCTGTCAGGCGGTATTCGACGGTGGTCCGGCGCTAAGCGACACAGCTCACTTTGTGCGTGCAGAGAGTTTGTTTACGCGTGCACTTACTATCGCACGGACACTCAACAACACCCCACTCACCAACGCCGCCCTCGGAGGACGCGCTTCTGTTCTCGCTGCGCAGGGTAAGTGGGTCGCAGCCGCGGCCGATGCCGCGCTCGTTCCTACCAACTTCCGCCACAACGCGCTCTTCTCTACGAATACCGCGCGTGAAAATCTGGAAGTTGCAGTCCAGACAATTTCGCGACGCGAAATAACAGTCTGGAACACGCAGTGGGTGGCGAACAGAGATACTCGCGTTCCGTACGACACTGTGAAGACATCAAGTGGCGCAATTCAGACAGGGCAGGATGGAACTACACGTTTCTTCCGCCAGAAAAAATACACGACGCTCGGCGATCCCGTGGCGCTGGTGAGAGGCGCGGAGATGTTGCTCATCCGCGCCGAGGAGCGACTCCGGGCCAATGACGTGACAGCGGCCATGACCTTTATCAATCAGGAACGAGCATCGTATACGTTGCCGGCGCTCACCGCTACGACTGTCAACGAGGCCTACACCATCCTTATGCGCGAGCGTGGCGCTGTACTCTGGCTCGAAGGCCGTCGACTCTGGGACTTGCGGCGCTGGTTCGTCGAAGGTCGAAACAGCTTCCTTGAGGGCAGAGATAAGTGTCTCCCAATATCGACCGAAGAAGTGGGCGCGAACCCCAACCTGCGTTGAGGTCACAGGGACCGACCCGATGGAGTTCTGATCAAGGGACTGCGGGTTGCGGCTTGTATGCCCGGCATTGCAACCGATCAGCGATGAGCATCGGCTTTGAGCCTCCAGCGCCAGCGGTGCTGGAGGCTTTCAGCTGACAAGAGCTGCGCGAGGCTCGAAGCGCTCATGCTCAGAGAAAACCAAACTCTCCTTATCAGCTCAGAGCTACCAGCACCGCTGGCGCTCGGGCTGACAGCCTACGCTGGCTGCTAAACTCGCCGAATGGCCGTTTATCGCGATATCGCATTCACGCCCTCAGTACCAGCAAACCAGCCTTTATCGCAATACCGCGGTTTCGTATTTCAACCAGCACCGACGCGCAAGCTCGTGGGCCTTCCCCCCACCTCGCTTCGCCACTACCACCTCTGCAATGAGCTCCAAAGCCGCGCTATGGCGGTGCACCGCTGCGGTTCGCCGGCAAACCTCAGATCGCTGAAACCTCACAACATCGTTTTCAGTAGTGAAGGCCATGACGCGTGAAACGCTCAGCCGGTAGCTTGGCGTCAGCCGCAAGAATTATCCGTTGCAAACCAATTCGGCTCGTGTGCTGTCCAACCTCCGGCAGTGCCCTGCTGTAGCTCACGTGCGCTGTTCCCCGCAGAATGTTCCTTCGAACAATCCCGAACCTGCTGCATATGCGCCATTTAAAGCTCGCCATCCGCATGTTGATCAAGACGCCGTTCATGTCCACCATTGCGATATTGTCTCTGGCGCTGGGAATCGGAGCCAATGCAGCGATCTTCTCACTGTTCGACCAGATTCTTCTCCGGCCGCTGCCGGTGCCAAACGCCGATCAACTTGTGAATATGAGTGCGCCCGGACCAAAGCCGGGGTCACAGAGTTGCTCGCAGGCGGGGCCGTGCGAAGATGTATTCAGCTACCAGATGTTTCGTGACATGGAGCGATCGCAAACAGTATTTACGGGGCTCGCTGCCCACGTGGGATTTGGTGCCAACCTTACAGTGAGAGGTGAACCAACGACTGGCCACGGAGCGCTGGTTTCCGGCTCTTACTTCCCGACTCTGCAGCTTCGTCCGGAAATCGGTCGTTTGCTAACACCCGATGATGACGACAAAGTTGGTGGCCATTTCAATACAGTCCTGAGCTACGCATTCTGGCGGGATAAACTTGGTGCGCGCCCGGATGTAATCGGACAAACGCTTGAGATCAATGGAAACTCCTTCACGATCGTGGGCGTCGCGCAGGAAGGCTTCACCGGAACTGTACTCGGAAACGAAGCCGCTGTGTTCATACCACTGAGCATGCGGTCGATCGTTTTGCGAAGCTTTCAGGGTTTCGATGACCGACGGAGCTATTGGGCGTACCTTTTTGGTCGTCTCAAGCCAGGCGTGACGAGTGATCAGGCAAAGAGCGCAATCAACGGAATTTACAAACCGATTCTTTCGGACGTCGAAGCACCTTTGCAGACCGGAATGAGTGACAACACACTGAAGCTCTTCAAGTCCAAATCGATTGGACTTGCTCCCGGTGCCCGTGGTCAGAGCTCCATTCATGGCGAAGCCAGGACTCCACTGTTGCTGCTCTTCGGAATAACCGGTGTTGTTTTGCTGATTGCCTGCGCAAACGTCGCAAACCTTTTGCTTGCACGCGGTGCGAGGCGTTCGATGGAGATGGGCGTAAGAATGGCGTTGGGCGCCGGCAGAAGGCAGTTGCTAACGCAGCTACTGGTGGAATCTGTTGTTCTCTCGTTGATTGGTGGCGCGGTAAGTCTGTTTGTTGCTAAAGCAACGCTAAGTCTGATTGGCGCATTGATGCCCGCCGAGGCAATCTCGACTCTTCAATTCTCGCTCGAACCGCGCGTAATACTTTTTACCGGCATTACCGCGATAGCCACCGGTCTTCTGTTCGGCATGTTCCCCGCGTTACACAGCACGCGCTCGGATCTCATCACCGTTATTCGCGCGGGAGCCGGTCAGATTGCAGGTGGGAGAGCAGCCTCGAGATTTCGCGCGACAATGGTCACCGTGCAAATAGCGCTTTCAATGGCGTTGCTCATCTCGGCGGGGCTCTTTCTCAAGAGTCTTTCGAATGTCAGCAAGGTCGACCTTGGAGTGCAGGTCGATCAGGTGGCCACCTTCGGTATTTCGCCAATCCGAAACGGGTACGACAGTACTCGCTCTGCCGTGCTGTTCGATCGCGTGGAGCAGGAGCTGGCGGCCATTCCGGGTGTGAACGGCGTGACCTCCGGACTGGTGGAGCTCATTGGCGGCAACAGCTGGGGAACCGGCGTGCACGTGCAAGGCTTCGAATGTGGGCCGGATATCGACTGCGGAACACGCTATAACGAGATTGGCGCACAGTATTTTTCCACCTTGGGAATGCAGCTCATCGACGGTCGCGAATTCACAGCGTCTGATCGCAACGGTGCAACGAAGGTCGCGATAGTAAACGAAGCTTTTACAGCCAAATTCGGGCTTGGTCGAAATCCGATTGGAAAGTTCATGTCGATCAACGGTGATGACTCGTTAAGCATTCAGATCATTGGGTTCGCCAGGAATGCAGCGTACAATAGTGTCAAAGACACAATACCGCCGGTCACCTATCTGCCCTGGCGTCAGGATCCGGCAGTTGGCGAGATGAACTTTTACGTGAAAACTTCTCTCCCCCCGGAAGAATTGCTGCGCACGATACCCGCGGTACTCAAGCGCATAGATCCAAACGTTCCGGTCGAAAATCTCAAAACTATGCCACAGCAGATCAGGGAGAATGTTTTTCTCGATCGGATGATCACCATTTTGTCGGCCGCGTTCGCAGTGCTTGCGACACTGCTTGCGGGCGTCGGATTGTATGGTGTTCTCGCGTACAGTGTTTCTCAGCGAACCCGGGAAATCGGTGTTCGGATGGCTCTTGGCGCCAATGCATCCGGAGTGCGTGCACTGGTCATGCGGCAGATGTCCGGAATGATGCTGGTAGGTGGCGTGGTTGGAATCGTTGCGGCACTGGCGCTTGGACGTGCCGCAAGGGCTTTGCTATTTGGTCTGGAAGAGTTCGATCCGATTGTGTTAGCCCTCTCGGTAATGCTGCTGGCGATGGTTGCTTTCGCGGCGGGATGGATCCCCGCCAGACGAGCAGCGCAGGTCCATCCAATGCAAGCACTCCGCTACGACTGACACCCATGATACTTGCGACAGCAGCGAAATTGTGCGTTTGACACCTGACATCCTCGAAATACTGAGACAAGAAACTTTTAATGGATATTGTTCGCGCCCCCAGAAAGAAGACCGGTCGTAACATCGCGATTGGCATTGGATCTGTAGTCATCCTTGCCGGAATCATCGCAGTAGCACGGCTCGACCCTGCGTCGCCCACCGTCGAACGCTCGACGCTGCTGGTCGACTCGGTATCGCGCGGTGACATAGTTCGCGACGTTCGCGCTCCGGGTACACTTGTACCCGAGCAGATCAGATACATCACCGCACAGGCTTCTGCGCGTGTAGATCGCCTCGCGTCGGAGTCGGGCCGACAGGTTAAGGCGGGTGACCTTCTCCTGGGCCTCTCCAATCCCGATCTGCAAATTCAGACGATGCAGGCGGAGCAACAGGTTCGGCAGGCCGAAATCGACTTGCTGAATCTCAGGACAAACCTCCGAAGTCAATTGCTCGCACAAGAAGGGGTTGTCGCATCGATGAACACAGCGTGGGTGAATACATCGCAGGTGGCCAAGGCCACCGATTCGCTTGCACAGCTCAAACTTGTGTCTCCGTTCGAGGCAAACAACGCCACCGCGCAGGCAAGTGAAATGAACACGCGCTTGCGGATCGAGAAAGACCGATTGCAGCTCATGAAGGACGCAATCGACGCTCAGATATCTGTTCAGTCGGCACAGGTAACTCAACTGAAGGCGATCGCACAGAACCAGCAGGATCGTCTGCAGTCACTTCAAGTGCGGGCGCCAGAGGCCGGCGTCGTGCAGGATCTCACTCTGCAGCTTGGTCAATGGGTTCCCGAAGGGACGACGCTCGCGCGCGTTGTACAGCCAGGAAAGCTCAAGGCAGTGCTGCGAATTCCCGAGTCTCAGGCAAAGGATGTACAGATCGGTCAGCAGGCGTCGATCGATACGCGAAATGGTCTTATCGCCGGTCACGTCGCCCGAAAAGATCCAGGAGCACAGGGCGGGACTGTCACCATAGATGTGGCGCTCGATGGCGATCTGCCAAGTGGTGCGGTCCCCGATCTCAGTGTGGATGGCACCATTGTGATCGACAAGATGAACAACGTGCTATACACCGGACGCCCGGCATTCGGCGCTGCTGGAGGTACCGTCAGTCTCTTCAAGCTGGTGGACGGAGAAGACGCCGCGGTTCGAGTGCAGGTGGAGCTCGGACGAAGTGCGGTAAACAGCATAGAAGTAGTGCGTGGATTGCAAACGGGCGATCGAGTAATTCTGTCCGACATGACACCCTATGCAAACACAGACCGGGTTCGCATCAAGTAGCGGAGATGGTGCGCATCACACCGGCAACACTGTAGTCCGCACTTTAGTCAGATACATCAAGATACATCAAGATACATCAAGATACATCAATTCATTCGGAGCAAGCCATGGCTATGAACGGAGAAGCGTTGATCAAGATGGAAGGCATCAAAAAGGTGTTTTACACTGAGGATGTGGAGACGCATGCCCTCGAAGATGTGAACTTCGAAATCCAGAAAGGCGAGTACGTGGCCATCTCCGGGCCTTCCGGCTGCGGTAAAACAACGCTCCTCTCGATTCTGGGTCTTCTCGACACCGCCAATGGTGGCAAGTACACTCTCGCCGGCGAGTCAGTAGCAACTCTTGCTCCCGCTGATCGCGCGCGTGTTCGTAATCGACAGATCGGCTTCATTTTTCAGGCGTTCAATCTCATCGGCGATCTCACCGTTTTCGAGAACGTCGAGCTGCCTTTAACATATCGCGACATGGAAGCTGCAGAACGCAAGCGCAGGGTGAACGAAGCGCTGGAACGTGTTGGCATGATACATCGGTCAAAACACTATCCGGCACAGCTTTCAGGCGGTCAACAACAGCGTGTCGCAGTGGCGCGCGCAGTTGCCGGAGACCCGGCGATTCTGCTGGCGGACGAGCCCACTGGAAATCTTGATTCGGCCAACGGTGAAGCGGTTATGGATCTGATGCGCGAGTTGAACCGGAACGGCGCCACAATCTGCATGGTTACTCATGATTCCCGTTACGCCGAACATGCCGACCGAACAGTGAACCTGTTTGACGGAAAGGTGGTGGACGATACAGCGATGGCCGAGGCAGGATTATAGCTCTGCTGTCTCGATAATTCGTCGTTTCCATCGAGGCAGTCTGGCACTAGGTTCTGCTAATGCCCCAGACTGCCTCGAGACTATCTGTCTTTTCCGAATCTGTCATTCGCGGTACGACGCGCATGGCCAACGAATACGGCGCCATCAACCTGGCCCAGGGTTTTCCGGACTTTGACCCGCCGGAGGTGTTGCTCGAGGCATTGGAACGCGCGGCTAGGGGCCCGTTCCATCAATACGCAGTGACCTGGGGCGCGCCACGCTTCCGAAAGGCGCTGGCGGCAAAAATTGCGCGCTTCACAGGCCTCGACGTCGACCCCGACCGTCATCTCTGTGTGACATGTGGAAGCACTGAGGCTATGATGGTGGCGATGATGACGGCGTGCAATCCCGGCGACAAGGTCATCGTGTTTTCGCCGTTCTATGAGAATTATGCTGCAGACGCAATCCTGTCGGGAGCGGTGCCGATATACGTACCGTTGCATGCGCCTGACTTCGGATTCGACGAGGACGAGCTCGCACGCGCCTTTGCACAGAAGCCGAAAGCGATCGTGCTTTGCAATCCGTCCAATCCTACCGGCAAAGTGTTTACGCGTGTCGAACTTCTCACCATCCTCGAACTCGCCGAGAAGCACGACGCATTTGTAATAACCGACGAACCATACGAGCACATTACGTTCGCACCACATGAACACACATATTTTGCAGCTTTACCGGGGGCGTTTGAACGCACCATCACCTGTAACTCGCTCTCCAAGACTTACTCGATAACCGGTTGGCGCCTCGGCTATGTCCACGCATCGCCGTCGGTCATCAACCAGGCTCGCAAGGTGCACGATTTTCTCACAGTTGGAGCGGCGGCTCCCCTGCAGGAGGCAGCCGTCGCAGGTCTGGAATTACCCGACAGCTACTATGCAGGCCTGCGCGACCTCTACACTTCCAAGCGCGAGCTATTCCTCGGCTATCTTCGCGAGACCGGTTTGCCATTCACCGAACCGCAGGGCGCATATTATGTAATGCTCGATATCAGCGCGCTGGGCTTTGCCACCGACGGGGAAGCATCGGAGTGGCTCATCAAGCATATCGGGGTGGCTGGAGTGGCCGGGTCAAGTTTCTTCCGCGAGCCAATCAATGATTTCATTCGGTTTCACTTTGCGAAGAAAGAGGAGACGTTGCGGGCAGCTGGCGAAAAGCTGAAGCTCCTGAAACATGGCCGGCCGGACTAGGCCTGCGGGGGTAAGTCAATGACCAGGAAAGTTGTGCCGGCGGCAGATGCGAGGTCCCGGATTTCGCTGGCGTCGCCGTCGCAAGTTCCCGAGAGAAAGGGAGTGTTTTCGTTCTTTTCCAACATAGAACGTCGAGGTCTCTGGACGCTCCCCCGACTGTTCAGAACTGTTGCCATTATGGGAAATGTGGAAATCGATCTGACAGCTGTCGATCTGGGCGCGGTTTCCGATATTGAAGTGTTCTGTATGCTTGGGAACGTATCGATCAGAGTACCGCGCGACGTACGGCTTGAGGTGGACGGTAATGCGACGATCGGCAACTTCGAGCTGACGCAGGAAATAGAAAGCAGCACGGACAATTCGGCTCCCTCGATTCGAATCAAGGCGCATGTAATTCTGGGTTCAATCGATGTGGTGGTGGTGGACCCGAATAAGAAAGGCGTTATCGAGCGATTAAAGGCGCGGTGGAAACTGCGTGACACCGATCCCGACTGACGTTTAGCCCGCGCTTTATTCGAGCGCGCTACGGAGCGCGTGCCAGGGCATTGCGGCACATCCGTGGCGGCCGGGAAAGAGCGCGACGCCGCGCAATGCGCGGAGCGTCTCGGGAAGCTCGACGGCCGGATCACCTGCCAGCATACCGTCCAGCAAATGCGCTAGCGCACGAGCGGCGGCCACTGTATGTCCGCGCACCGCTTCGGTCATCATGGATGAAGATGCGACGGCAATTGAGCAGCCGCGGCCCGAGAATGCCACATCAGCGATTTGCTCTCCGTCCGTAAATACCTCTACGGAGATGGCGTCACCGCAAAGCGGATTGCTTCGTGTGCCGGTTCCACTAGCGACGTCGAGCTTTCGACGGTTGAGCGGTCGCCGATAATGAGCAAGCAACATGTCCTGATACATCGCTGACAGCACGGCGTTGCTGTTTTTTTCATGAGACAAATGAATCTTCCTTCGGACTTGATACGAATAACTGAGCCATCATTGACAACAACCTTCAGGCCGACCCGGCAAATAGACTTTGAGCCTCTATCAGCGCAGCGCCGAGAGCATTGATATCAGACTCGTCGGAGTATACGTAAAAGCTCGCCCGGGCCGTTGCTGACACTCCCAGCCGCCGCATAAGCGGCTGAGCGCAGTGATGTCCTGCGCGGATGCACACATTGTGCTGATCGAGAATAGTTGCCAGGTCGTGGGGGTGAACATCCTGAAGGGTAAAGCTCACTACTCCACTTCGGTGCGCGGGTGGCGGGCCGTACACGACACACCCCGGCAGCTCGCCAAGACGGGTCTCCGCCAGCTCCAACAGCGTGCGCTCATGTGATCGCACGTTTGCGATGCCCAGGCCTTCGAGATAGGTAACCGCGGCTGCGAGCCCAACAGCGCCCGCAGCATTTGGCGTTCCGGCCTCGAACTTGTGAGGCAGCACGTTCCACGTGCTGGAGTGGTCGCCAACCACCTCGATCATATCGCCGCCAAAGATCGCCGGTGAGAGTCGTTCGAGCAGCGCTCGCTTTCCTACCAGCACACCAATGCCCATGGGGCCAAGCATCTTGTGACTACTGAACGAGTAAAAATCCGCGTCGAGCCCGTCGAAGTCTACCGGAAGGTGTGGCACCGCCTGAGCCCCATCAACCACGACGAGTGCCGACGATCGCTCTCTGGCCATCGCAATCACCCTGCCAAGTGGCGTGATCGAACCAACGGCATTGGAGACATGCGTTATCGCAAGCACTTTGGTGCGCCCATTCAACAGATCGTGAAGAGAGTCGAGATCGATTTCCTGGTTCGCGGTTACCTCGACGATCTTCAACGTTGCTCCGGTTCGGTGGGCGAGCTGTTGCCACGGGACAAAGTTGGCGTGATGCTCGATTGCAGTTACAAGGATCTCGTCGCCGACGCCTATACCGCTGTAACCCAGCGAGGATGCAACCAGATTGATCGAGTCGGTGGTGCCCCGAGTAAAGATCACGCAGTCGGAGTCTCCCGCGCCGACAAATCGGGCGACAGTGGTGCGAGCACTATGGTATGCATCGGTGGCAACCGCCGAGAGCTCATATGCGCCGCGATGGGGATTTGCGTTGGCAGATTCGTAAAAGCGGTTCACCGCATCAAGCACTGCGCGGGGCTTTTGCGAAGTGGCAGCTGAATCGAGATAATGCAAGCCAGCTTGCCCGACCAGTAGTGGAAAATCATCGCGTGGCGCAAGCGCCGATATGACACCGTCAATCATGTGTTACTCCGCTGGAAATCCGTTCCACCAACACTTCGTCTCCTTTGACACGCGTCGCGAATATTTCGACGCTCTCCTCCGCAGGCCCTTTTATCGCACAGCCTGATCGCACGTCGAACCGGGCTCCATGCCATGGACACTCCAGAATGAAGGGTTCGACCACCTCTCCATCGGAAAGGGTGAAATCACGATGAGAACATCGGTCGACCAGCGCGAAGAGCTCGCCTCCGGTGCGCACCAGGCATAAGCTGGTTCCATCCGAAAGCTTCGCAGTGTAGGGAGTGTCAGAGAGAATGTCCGATAGGCGTGCGACACGTTCGAACATCAGGCCGATCGTCGCCTAGTCAACTGGCGTCGCAACGTTGTCCAGAGCCGCACGAAGGGTATGCCATGCAAGCGACGCACACTTTACTCTGACGGGAAATCGCGAAACACCAGAGAAAACCATCAGCTGTCCGAGATCGTTCTTGTCTCCTGCAGTCTCGCCCAACACCATTGCATGAAACTTTGCGAAGAGTTCGTCAACCTGCGCGCGCGACTTACCCTTTATCGAAGCAGTCATAAGCGACGCAGACGCTTTGGATATTGCACAACCATGCCCCGTAAAGTGCGCCTCGCGAACGATGTCACCTGTCAGTAGAAGCTCCACACTGACCTGATCGCCACAAAGTGGGTTGTGCCCGTCAGCGCGGCCATTTGACACCTCCAGCGAGCCAAAATTTCTTGGCTTCCGATTGTGATCGAGAATGACCGCCTGGTAAAGATCGGTCAGATCTGACATCGAGAGCTAACCATTCTCGCCAGTGAATCGCTCGAGTGTCATACGTTCGAGCTCGGCAACAACCTCCGGAATCTCGATCTTCTCCAACACCTCGGCTGCAAACGCGTACATAAGAAGCTGCTTTGCACGAATGCTGCTGATGCCACGACTTTTCAGGTAGAAAAGGCTCGTTTCGTCGAGCCTGCCGACTGTTGCACCATGCGTGCATCGAACGTCGTCCGCGAAGATCTCGAGCTGCGGTTTGGTGTCAATCTGGGCACCTCTGGACAGGAGCATGGTGTTGTTGGTCTGTTTACCGTCGGTTTTCTGTGCCTCTGGATGCACATATACCTTGCCGTTAAAAACACCGTGCGAATTACCGTCCAGCAAACCTTTGTAGAGTTCGCGACTGAAACAGTGCGGGGCGACATGCTCTACGCGTGTCTGGTGATCACCGTGCTGTGAACCGTCGAGGATATAAAGACCATTCAGCGTTGTACCGCAGCCTTCGCCATTGAGCACCGTGTACACATTACTGCGAGAAAGTGCGGCACCTGTCTGAAAAATGAATGAGACAAAGTGGCTGTCCCGGCCCTGTCGCGATTCCACTGTGCCAACGTGGAACGCACCCGGTGATTCGCGCTGAACCTGTATGAGATTGAGCGTGCCGCCATCTTCGACAAAAACTTCCGTGACGGAATTGGTGAGATACGAATTGCTGGACAAACCCACATAGCTCACGATCACGCTGGCCTTCGCATGTCGCTCGATGACAATCAGGTGTCGGGGATGTGACATCGTCCCCGTCGCTTGCTCGTCGGCGATATGCAAGATGTGAATCGGTGTCTCAGTGACCATCTCCTTCGCGACATGAACCAGCGTGCCCTCTCCGGCAAATGCGGCGTTGAGCGCGCTAAAACCATCGCGGTCAGCACCCGCTGCATGCCCCAGATGTTTGCTGAGCAGTTCATGCTCATTCGCTACCGCGCCGGCGAGCGACATTGCCCGGACACCGTCGGGCAGAGTACCCATCGACGATAACGACGGAGTAAAGCGGCCGTTGACGAAAACAATGAGCGGCCAGGAAGCACCGAAGCTAAACGGCGAGAGCGTCTCAACTGTTGGCAATAATTCCGCTGCGGTCTCCGGGATCGTGAAGTGAGCATTGGAGATATCCGACACACTTGTGTAGTGCCAGTCTTCATCCTTCCGGGACGGGAATCCCAGCTTCGCAAACGCTTTGGAGCCGGCCGCACGGAGTTCAGCCAGGGGAGCTGGTGCGGTCGAAGCCGCTGCAGCGCTTGCCTGTTCGAGAAAAGCCGTTCCGGGTGCTGCTGTGCCGCTTGCTAAATCGCCCGCCGTTCCCACGCCAGCCGCTTTCACGCTGCCTCCTGAACCCAGTCATAACCGCGTTCTTCGAGTTCGAGCGCGAGGCTTTTATCGCCTGACTTCACTATCCGGCCACCAGATAACACGTGCACATAGTCGGGGACGATATGGTTCAGCAGTCGTTGGTAATGTGTAACGACGATTGTCGCGTTGTCGGGGCGCTTGAGAGCATTCACGCCTTTCGCAACGACCTGCAGCGCATCGATGTCGAGTCCCGAATCAGTCTCGTCGAGTATGGCGAGCGTCGGTTCGAGTATTGCCATCTGAAGAATTTCATTCCGCTTCTTTTCGCCGCCGGAGAAGCCGGTGTTCACAGACCTGTTCATCATCGAAGCGTCCATGTCAACGAGCTTGAGCTTCTCTTCAACCAGATCCAGAAATTCCATCGGGTCGACTTCCTCGAAACCGCGCGCCTTCCGGATTTCGTTGTACGCAGCACGAAGAAAGTACGCGTTGGTAACGCCCGGGATTTCGATCGGATACTGGAATGCGAGAAACACGCCCTGCTGTGCGCGATGCTCCGGCTCCATTTCCAGAAGATTTTCGCCCTTGTACAACACTTCGCCGCTCGTCACTTCGTAAGACGGGTGCCCAGCGAGAATTTGTGCAAGAGTACTTTTCCCCGAACCGTTAGGGCCCATTACCGCGTGTACTTCACCAGCGTTAACAGTGAGTGAAATCCCCTTGAGAATTTCCTTGTTGTCGATCGAGGCGTGCAAATCGCGTATTATTAACATGTATTATTTACGAATTAGGTCTGAGTGTAGTGCAGAAGGGGTGACTCAAAAAGACGTCAGCCTACGCTTCCTTCGAGTGTGATACCGAGCAACTGCTGCGCTTCCAGTGCGAACTCCATCGGAAGTTCCTTGAAGACTTCCTTGCAGAATCCGCTCACGATCATCGAAACTGCCTGCTCCGCGTCCAGCCCGCGCGACTTGAGATAAAAGATCTGATCCTCGCCGATCTTGCTGGTGGAAGCTTCGTGTTCGAGAATAGCGGTGTTGTTGCCGACCTCCACATACGGAAACGTGTGTGCTCCACATGAGTTGCCAACTAGCATTGAATCACACTGGGTGTAATTGCGCGCTCCTTCCGCTTTGGGAAGAATTTGCACCTTGCCGCGATAGCTATTCTGTCCGTTCATGGCGGAGATGCCCTTGGAGACGATATTCGACCGGGTGTTTCGGCCGATATGAATCATCTTGGTGCCGGTATCAGCCTGTTGACGCTTAGACGCGACCGCCACCGAGTAGAACTCACCCACGCTGTTGTCGCCCTGCAAAATCACACTCGGATATTTCCAGGTGATTGCAGAACCGGTCTCCACCTGCGTCCATGAGATTTTTGCGTTTTCGAATGCTTTGCCGCGCTTGGTCACGAAGTTATAAATACCACCGACGCCATTTTCATCGCCGGCGTACCAGTTTTGCACTGTGCTGTACTTGACTGTCGAACCGCTAAGCGCGACGATCTCGACCACCGCAGCATGCAGCTGGTTCGTATCTCTGCGTGGAGCCGTACATCCTTCGAGATAGCTCACATAGGAATCGTCGTCGGCAACAATAAGTGTGCGTTCGAACTGACCGGTTTCCGCCGAGTTTATCCGGAAGTATGTAGACAGCTCCATCGGACAGCGGACGCCTTTCGGTATGTAGCAGAACGACCCGTCGGAAAACACAGCGCTGTTGAGCGCAGCAAAAAAGTTGTCGCTGTACGGCACAACTGAGCCGAGATACTTTCGCACGAGCTCGGGATGTTCGCGTGCAGCTTCACCAAACGACATGAAGATAATTCCGTATTTGGAGAGCTCTTCCTTGTAGCTCGTTCCCACCGAGACGGAATCGAAAACAGCGTCTACAGCCACACCCGATAGCCGTTTCTGCTCGTTGAGCGATATACCGAGCTTGCTGTACGTTTCCAGCAACTTGGGATCGATATCGTCGAGAGAGCCTACGGGCGTTGTTGTCTTTGGTGCGGAGTAATAGCTCGCTGCCTGATAATCGATAGGCGGATAAACCACGTTTGACCAATGTGGCTCTTTCATGGTCAACCAGCGACGATAGGCTTTAAGTCTCCATTCGAGAAGCCATTCGGGCTCCTGCTTCTTGGCCGAAATGAAACGCACCGTCTCCTCGGAGAGTCCGGGCGCAAGCGTATCCGCCTCGATATCCGTCGAGAATCCGTATTGATAATCGCGATTGACCAGTTGGTCGATTGTCGAACTCATGACTGCTCCTGTTGCTGCTTAATTTGGTAACTTCTGGAAACTTCGTAATCGCATCGGCTGCATCCGTTCAGGCGATGAGCCGTGCGCAAAAGCGGAACTCCCAGCAGACGTTGTACAAAGTCGGCCTCCGCCACGCAGGCCTGCGGGAATCGCTGAGCGATGTCGCGTATTGCACAGTTGTGAATCCTGAGCGTAAAACTCTGTTCGTCGTCAGGCGCGAGATGTTGAACTGCTTCTGCCATGTAACCTTTGGATGTAAGCAGTTCGGCGACAAGTGGCACTCGCTCATGCATCGGCATGTGTGCCATTACCGGCTCAGCTTCCTCGGCCAGTTGGCTCCACTGGGACTCCAGGACGGCATTAACCGCCCCAACTCCACCCTCCGAGAACACGGCCTCGAGCGCCGTTGCTGCAACACTGGCGTAACCCCGGGGAAACAAAGCTTCACCGGCACGCGTGAGCGAAAAACCGTAGACGGGAGCTCCAACTCCTCGCACTTCCCGATCGTGTCTTACGAAACCATCTTCCTCGAGTGCCCGCAAATGCCTTCTGAGCGCGTTCGCAGTTACCCCGAATTGCAGCGCCAGCTGATGGGCCGTGACGGGCTGCCACTTTTTCAATATTACCAGAAGATCCGCTTTCAATCCCCTGAAACCGCTCAACGCGCCAATAACTGCTTCCATGCACTTAAAATAATCTTTGTTTACCGCTTTAGTCAACAAAAGTGTTCACGAATTAGGCATTACACATTTGACACGAATTGCGACTATCGGCGTCCTTGATGGAGAATCAACGTCTTTGGTATATGAAGCGACGCTGACGGCGTAAAATCTGCTTACCTTCGTTACATTGTGACATCCAGCACCAAATGCCCGCTATTCGAATTAAGTTCCCCGACCTAACTAGTTCGGCAAAGTTGCCGGAGGCATTGTTCAAGTGCGACTGACGGTAATTATCGCCATCGTGATACTCGTGCTGGGGCTGGTCGCACTTTTTCGTGCGCGGCGCATTAATCATGCTTCCCACGAGCGGGACGGTCTTTCGAGATTTCGTGACAGCTTTCGGGGTCGCTATCCCGAACTGCTGCTCTCGAAGACGTACACATATCTCGCTGAGCGACATGGTGTGGTGGGCCCGCACTATATCGTCAATCCCGCCGATGATCTGGAACGTGAATACGGCCTGGTCGATCTCGATCTTGAAGACGCGGTGCTGGTAATCGCCGATCGCGCTGGCGCGAGGTTGCCGCGCGCGAATGAACTGGATCAGCTCAAGACGGACGGCGTGCGCAATGTGGACGACCTGTTGCGATTTCTCGAGCCATTTTTTCGTCCGGAAGTGGTGAAAGGCTAGGGTTGGTGAGCAGGTCCACGCACGGTATCACCCTTCTTCTGGTAACGACTTTCGCTTTCGGTAGCGCTGCCTGTCATCGCGGCGCAATCTCACCGGCGCCCTCGACGGCGATCGCGCCCGAGGCGGCCAGTCGACCCGTTGTCAGCTATAAGCGCGTGCCCGTTGAGCCGCGTCCTGAGTACTCTGATCGGCTAGATTCAGCCGTATCACAATCGGATCTCGACGAGCTGTGGTCACATGAACTGATGGTGCCGGTGGAAGGAATTTCCCCCCGCACGCTTCGCAACGATTTCAGCGCGCCGCGTTCAGGTACGCGGGGAACTCATGGAGCAATCGATATACTCGCCGGGAGGCTGACTGCGGTGCTCGCGGCGGACGATATGGTGATAGGACGAATGTTCAGTGGCCCGGTGGGCGGCATCGTGATATACGCCAGCGATCTTTCCGGCCGGTTCGTGTACTACTATGCTCATCTTGATCGATACGAACCCGGTCTTAAAGTGGGAGACCGGGTGCCCAAATCGACGGTGGTAGGCTACGTGGGTTTTACAGGCAATGCGTCATCCGATGCCCCTCACTTGCACTTTCAGATCATGAAACGCGGTGCAGGGCGGGTATGGTGGGATGGACCACCGATTAACCCTATTACGTTTCTTGTACTGAACGGAGTACGAAGGTGACTGTAAATTGACCGAAAAAGTGATGATGAGCGGAAAGGAGCGTGCTTCGCTACGGGCGGAGGCGCATCATCTGAGCGTGAAGGTACATATCGGGCTCAACGGCCTTACGCCGGGAGCGATGGCCACTGTGGACGACGTGCTTCGCACTCACGAGCTAGTCAAGCTGCAGACCGCGAAGGGGAGCGAACTCAGCGCCCGCGAGGCGTCCACGCAAATCGCCTCCGTGCTCAAAGCAGAGGTTGTTCAGACTATTGGCAGGACTTTCACACTGTACCGAAGAAACGACAAGCTGGTTCGTGGCGAAACGCCACCCTGGCGCTGATTACGCGGAATCACCCTACAGCGCGCGTCACAGAAGTTGAAAGCTCGTGGGCCGCTTGTAGGTCGCTTCCGCACTTGAGTAAGTTGAACCTCACTCGCCCCGGGAGTTCCGGGCAAGTCCGTCTTTATATTTCACCATGCCCTACGTCATAACCGAAGCCTGCATTTCCGTGAAGGACAAGTCCTGCGTCGACGTTTGTCCTGTCGACTGCATCTACGAAGGTCCGGAGCAGCTCTTTATTCATCCCGACGAGTGCATCGATTGCGGCGCTTGTGAGCCGGAATGTCCGGTAACAGCCATCTTTCCCGAGGAGGATGTGCCGGTTCAGCTCAAGAGCGCCATTGAGAAGAATAAGGAAGTATTCAACAGCGCCAATCCGCCGGGGCGCCCGACGCGCTAAGCGTCCCAGTATTTTCCCTTCGCGAAAAAAAGCAGTATCAGTGCAACGTACTGCATAAGAGTGCTTCGCTCAGACCACATTGCTTCCTTCCAGTCATGCTGACCTTGCTGCTGAGCCCTGTCTGACGGAGGGCGCGGAAACCAGCGTGGAGTAGTCTGCTTGTAAGCGAGATACTCGCTTCCGAAAATCGATTCGAGTACGCCTTCCTCGTAGCGCACGATGAGTGTGTACTCGATTGCAAATACCACGAGCGCAACAGGGATGAACCAGAAGACACCTGAAGCCACCGTGAACCCGATCCACGCGAACAGGTTTCCGACGTAGAGTGGATTGCGGCACCAGGCAAATGCGCCGTAGGTGACCAGACGCTGGACATCGCGTGAGCGGCGGCGTGTAACTGTTCCCGCAGCGGCAACACCAGCGGTACGGATGGCTTCGCCGAGCAGCACGAGCAGAAGGCCGGCAACCCACGTGTAGACAGTCTGGCGGCCTGGCACCAGCAGCGGCACTGCGAGAAAGGGTACCGGCAGCCATCCGCGATTGCGAAAGAGCACCTGCCCGACCCGCGCGGCTGTAGAACGTTCGGATTCGGATACAGTCACTATCATGAGCTTCGCACTATCGACTGCAGGAATATTCGACAGATGCTGTCACTCTGACTCCACCGTGGCAAGAAAATCCGAGATCGCGTGATTGACCGCTGCGGGACGCTCCAGGCATGACACATGACCAGCGCCTGCCACTCGCTCGATGCGCGGCCGAGCGCTGAGCGGAAGCAGGTCGAACATAGCTTGTGCGCTCGCTGGCGGCGTAATCTGATCCTGTTCACCAACAATCACCATGGTTGGCACCGTGACTGATTTCAACGTCTCTGTGGAGTCGGGACGAGCGCTCATCGCCTTGAGCGCCCCCACGATCCCCTCCACGGATTGTCGCAGGATCATGGCGTTAAGGGTTTCGACAATATCCTTCCGACGCTCCCGCGTGGAAGGTGCAATTAAACTGTCAATCTGAGCGTCGACCACGACCTGGGGGCCGTGCTCCTTCGTCTTCTCTATCAGTTCATTGCGGGTAGTCCGCTGCTCCTCGCTGTCGGCGGTATGGCGGGTGTCACAGAAAGCGAGGCCTCGGACGCGGTCGGGGTGAGCGCGCCATAGCTCCATGCAGATGTAGCCTCCCATGGAAAGACCACAAAACACCGCCGACGGAATATCGAGATGATCGAGCAACGCGACCAGATCGTCCGCATAGGTGCCCATACTCGACGCCGCTCCCGTCGACTCACCAAAGCCACGAAGATCGGGAACGATGCAGCGCGCCGAAGACGACAGCGCTGATCGCTGATGGATCCATAGCGCGCGATCGAGTGGGAAACCGTGCACGAACACCACTGGTATGCCGGTGCCGTCGTCGTCGAACCCCATTTCGAAATCACGAACACGAACGTTGCTCATCGCTTTGTCATCATCTGGGTCACGTCTTTGACTCAGAGGGAGATTCGCCGGCTATCAGCATGGCGTTTCCCGCCTCGTGCTCTTTTTCGTCTTCCGCCTCATCCTTGATGTCCTCCTGCTGTTTCTTCACCTTTTTCCGGTCCACTGAGGGGGGCTTTAGGGGCCCCCGATCAGCCTTGCCTATGGTCAGCTCGGACCCCTCGTCGTTTACGTCGTCAGTTGGTGTTTCGTCCTTCATCCGTGAGAACATAACCATTGCTCGCTCACGGGCATTCTCGCGCTCCGTAAGCATGCGAAGCGGTACCAGCACTGCCGCTGTGAGCGGCACGGCGACCATAAGTCCGATAAAGCCGAAAAGAATTGTCATGAGAGCCTGCGCGACGAGCGTAATCGCCGGTGGCAGGTCCAGCTCTCCCCGCATGAGAGCGGGAATGAGGAGATTATTCTCGATAAACTGAATGGCCCAATAAGCTAGCATTACCTTAAATGCGAGCGAGGGCGAGTCGGTGAAGCCCATGATGATCGCCGGGACCGCGCCCATGATGGGACCAACTGTCGGAATAAACTCGAGCAACCCCGCCAGAAATCCGAGCGCGTATGGCGCCTTGACGCCAAGTATCAGGAGTACGACGGTGCTAACGACACCGATAACGATCATCGCGACCAGCTGCGTAACCAGCCACTTCCGGAGCTGTTTCGAAATCTCGGCGAGAACGGCTCGCACATGCGAACGCGACGTTGCGGGCACACAGGCCAGAATCCAGCCGCGGTAAACGTGTGGTTCCGCACCGATGTAAATAGCCAGAAAAATTAGCAACACTAACGAGGCGGCTACAGTAACCGTGCTGCTCAGCGCCGAGAAAACGTGTCGACTCGCCTTGGATAGCTGATCCAGGATGCGCGTCTTGAGCTGCTCGCTTGGCCGAGCAAGCGAATCCGCAATCGCTGCCTGACGTTCTCTCTCCCGTCTGGAAGCGGCTGGGGGCGCCTGCGGGGTGATGGCAACAGGCGCCGAAACGATGAGCGCTGTTCCGCCATCTTCGCTGGTAACGGAAGTAACCGAAGGCTTCGCCGAAGGAGCGGCTGCAGTCTTGATGAACTGGCCGAGCATGCCGGTGCCCTTCGAATCCACCCAATTCTGCAATTTGGTGAGGGCGGCAGGAAACTCCGTCTTCAGCTCCTTTCCTGACTCGATAAGGGTCGGCGCGGAGAGGGCCAGACCCCCACCAATGGCTCCAATGGTGAGGAAGACGATTAGAGCGGAGGCAATTCCGCGCCGGATCTTGAAGCGTTCAAAAAAGTCGACTCCACGCGCCACCGCGAGTCCAAATAGCGTGGCCAGAAAGACCAGAAAAACCAGCGAACTAACCGACCATAAAAGCTGCAGGCCAAACCAGACCGCCAACGCCACTATAGCCGCCCGCGAAAGGTCGGCCGTGCGCCACCCTCGGCGCTCTGGTGGCAATGGTTCCGGCAGCAGATCAGGATCGAAAGACGTCATGTGCGAAATAAAACCTGTGTATGGTGTTTTCGTGCGGAGTTGGACGGCAGAGGCGACAGGCGGGGCCACCAGTGTAACTTTCCCCGACAAATGTCCTCAACCGCACCGGAATATCTCGACACGATCGAAGCCGTCGATCGATTTCTCGCCAACCTGAATGGAGTGACGGCAATTGCGCTCGATACCGAGGGCGCGAGCTTCCATCGCTTCGTCGATCGCATCTATCTCCTGCAGCTTGCTGCCAACGGCCACGAAGCCATCATTGACCCGCTGCCCATCGACACACCGACAAGACTCGGCGCATTGCTGGAGGATCCGCAGGTCGAAGTGGTGCTACACGATGCCGACTATGACCTGCGACTGCTGCGACAGGATTATGGATGGAAGGTACGAAATCTTTTTGACACCCGGGTTGCCGCTCAGCTACTTGGCATCCGTTCGTTTGGACTCGCTGCTTTGCTACAGCAATACTTCGGTGTGGCCCTCGACAAGAAGCATCAGCGAGCTGATTGGAGCATGCGCCCATTGCCGCAGGGAATGCTCGACTATGCTGCGCAGGACACGCGTCATTTGCTCGCACTGCGTGACCTGCTGCGCGCGCAACTCGAAGAGAAAGGCAGACTGCATTGGGCTGCAGAAGAGTTTGAGCGTGCAGAAGGAACTCACTGGGATGACGAAAAGAATGGCGATGCATTCCTACGCATCAAAGGTGCCCGGGATCTCAGCCGTCGCGAACTTGCGCGTCTCCAGGAGCTGGTCGCGTGGCGCGACGACATTGCGGCCGCACTTGATCGAGCCACTTTCCGGGTCGCGGGGAACGAAACTCTCCTCTCACTGGCGCGAACCGCGCCGCGGGCATTCGACGATGTTTTTGCCGCAAAAGGTTTTCCAAGAGGTATGAGCGATTCGCGGGTGCAGGAGCTGATAGATGCGATCGCGAGGGCTAACAAGGTACCCGACGCCGAACTCCCGAGATTTGCCAAGTCGAAGAGGTGGGACAAAGATCCGGAGTTTGACGAACGCGCCGCAAAGCTGAAAACGGTGCGGGACGAGATTGCGCAAAAGCTCCAACTCGATCCCGGTGTTCTCTGCTCGCGAGAGCGCATCGAAGCTGTCGCCCGACAAAATCCTCAGGATATCGGCGAACTCGGGTCCATTACGGAGCTAAGGAATTGGCAGGCGGAGGTGCTTGGCAGTCAGTTCGTCCTAGCGTTGCGAGGCTGAGTGATGCATGAACGCTCCGATGTCATCTGTGGCTATGTTGCCACATTTACCCGCCACGTATGATGCTCTCGTTAAAGCAAGGCGACAGCGTCAGGGCCGTTGCGGTGTCAAAACTATGGCAAAAAGCAGCGAAACCAGATCAAAACTGGCTTTAAACGGCTAGAAAGCTCGGTTGGTCGTCTTCAACCCGCATGGATCCTGACGGCACAATCACTGCACTTTGGGCAGACGTCGAGGTCGCCATGTAAACGTTGCAGTGAATTCCAAAGGAGTTTGCTCGCAGCATCCGCCGGAACTGGATAATGAACACAGCTGCAAAATCCTTCTCTTTCAATTCGCGCCGCGCACTGCTGACTTACCTGGCTGGAGCCGCGGGAGTAGCCGCGCTGGATCTGCTGACAAAGCAGTTGGCGGTCTCGCTCGTTGGAGACAACGTGGTGCCCCTGTTTGGCGCATCTTCGTTGATGGTGGTGTTTAATACGGGCGGTGCAGGCGGGGTGACGGTAGGCCCATACACCTGGCATTTGAACGTTCTGGTGACGATGGTTGCCATTGCACTGATCTCTTCAATCGCGGCTTCCCTTATCCGGGTGGATAGAAAGGCCCTCGCTCCTCTCTGTCTTGTTGCCGGAGGCGCCATGGGAAATCTTTCGAGTATGCTCTGGGGCCCCGCCGGGGTAGCAGATTTTCTGGCGTACCGGCTGCCTCGGGGTACGTCGATCGTAATGAACGTAGCCGATCTCGCGCTCTGGTCGGGGGCCCTACTGCTGCTGCCGGTTGTGATGACGCTGGTTCGGGCAATCAGGAAGGGCGAAGGCGGAAGCAGCGCTCGGGTCCAGCTCTCCTAGTTGCCGGACCAAACCAGCCGTTCCAACCTGATCCGGCCGGGCAGAATGGCTTCAGAAACCCATGTAGGCCCTTACGCGTGGCTCGATGCGATCGGGCGTCCATGGCGGTGTCCAGACGAGGTTCACCGTCACGTCGCCCACTCCCGGTAATGTCTTGAGCTGCTGCTCCGCGTCGCCCATAATTTCGGGTCCCGACGGGCACCCAGGAGATGTAAGACTCATGTCGATCCGAACGTCAGCTCCCTCCACCTGGACGTCGTAAACCAAACCCAGGTCGACGATATTGAGGTTGAGCTCCGGGTCTTTTACCCGGCGGAGCGCTAACCTCGCCTGATCCGTTGTAATCCCAGTCGCCTCGGCGCTCGGAGGCCGCGGTGTGCGCGGGGAATCTGAGCCTTCAGAATCCAGTGCTCCAGCGGATTGGGAGCTACCCGAGCGGGATCCGCGGGAATTGTCTCCCTCGGAATGGGACGCCTTGGCTGGGGATACGTCGGTCTGGGAAAGATCGGCCGGGGACCCCTCGGCAGGCGAATGATGCTCTGCTGTCGAGGACGAATTGGAGCTGGGCTCCAAGGATGAATCGGACTGCGGGATTGTAGGCTGCATTACTCAAGCTAATAGACCCGCCAATACCCGACCTGGTTCTTGACGCTTCTCACCCTACTTCTTAACTGCCCTTTTGGTGGTGGTGGGTTTTTTGGCGCTCACCGTCGATTTCCTGGTCGTGGTAGCCTTCTTCCTAGCCGTCGCCTTCCTTCGGGCGGCGGCCGCGGCGGCCGCTTTCCTCTTCTTCGCGACGGAAGACGCACGCGTGGACGCAAGCGGACGATTCCAGTTGGCTGCGACGTCGGCCCGGAACGATGCGGGCATGGCGAGCACTCCTCCCGGATCATCCATTACAGCGAGGGCGGCAGCATCTGAAAGGTCGTTACGGACGTCGGCAATAACGGTGGACGGTCTCCGAGCGCGGGCCGCATGAACCCGGTTGGTCAGAAGGACCACAAACATCTGCCGGTCGGGGTCGATCCAGAGCGAAGTACCGGTATAGCCAGTGTGCCCATAGGCGCGCTCGGACAGGACGTTTCCGCAGCCGCCATTGCCGTCGCAGGTATCCCAGCCGAGCGCTCGGGTACCGGCGGCCCGCTTCGTAAATAAGGCGACGGTGCTGTCGGCAATGACCCGGGCACCATTGTACGTACCACCGTCGAGCATCATCTGGGCGAAGATCGACAGGTCGAATGCTGTGCTGAAGAGCCCGGCATGTCCGGCGACTCCACCGAGCGCGTAAGCATTTTCATCATGTACCTCGCCTCTCAGCG
This sequence comes from Gemmatimonadales bacterium, assembly GCA_038235845.1. GTDB lineage: Bacteria > Gemmatimonadota > Gemmatimonadetes > Gemmatimonadales > Gemmatimonadaceae > Gemmatimonas. The sequence continues at coordinate 27,548 of JBBSTN010000002.1, forward strand.
GATAACCCCGTGGAGGGGCAATTTCCGTGGGCGCGGTGCGGGCATAGTCCGTCGGATCGAGCTTGAATCGGGTGTCCGTCATTCCGAGTTTCGAAAAAACGAACTCCTCCAGGAACGCGTCCAGCCTTTGGCCGCTCACTTTTTCTACGATGAAGCCGAGCATGTCGGCGCCGAGATCGGAGTACTCGTAGCATTTGCCGGGAGCGCAGCCGAGCGGTGTGGCAATGACGGCGGCTCGCGCCTGCTCGGGATTGCTCGTAATGCGCCAAAGTTCACGGCCCGCGGGCAACCCAGAACGGTGCTCCAGCAGCTGCCGGACAGTAACCTGATCCTTCGCTCCGCCAGAGAATTCGGGGATATATCCCGACACGGGGGCATCAAGGGTGACTTTACCCTGATCGAAGAGCACCATTACGGCAGTGGTTGTACCAACGACTTTCGTGAGGGACGCGAGGTCGTAGATGCTCTCCTTGGCGGTAACCTTCGACTTGCCGCTCCAATCGAGCGAGCCAAAGCCCTTCGACCAGACCGCAAAGCCCTTTCGGCCGACAATGACAGATGCACCCGGGTAACCGCCAGCGTCGACTCCACGCTGAACTACGCGGTCGATCGTCGCAAGACGTTCGGCAGACATGCCGACTGCTGAAGGGGCACGCTCGGGCAGCCCGTTGGAGGGCGTTACGAACGCTGTTGCATCAGCAACGGCAAAAACAAGAGAAAGTGCAGCGGTAAAAAACACCGGCAACCAGCCTTCGATAGAGGCGTAGGAAGGGAAACTGCAGCGAGTTGCGAGATGGAACCTATAGTAATTTCTAGTTCCTTGCCAGCACGCTACTGCAGTTTAGACAAACACCAGCGTACGTCAAGTTGTTAAACCCGAAACGAGGCCAGTAGTTCTCTCAACCTTTCACGATCATACGTGTGGAAGGCAACCCTGGACTCATTCTCCGGTGATCAACAAATGACACCATGGAAACCGACGAGGCGATTATCGGCCGAGCCCAGAAAGGGCACGAGCGGGCTATGCGAATGCTCTGGCATTGCCCCAGCCCCTCGGGTCGACGCCGTCGTTCGCCGCATCGCGGGTGACGCCGAGGTGGCGGGAGATATTGCTCAGGAAGTGTGGATTCAGGTTTTCCGGGCGCTTCCGGGGTGGCGCAAGGAGGCGAAGTTCAGCACATGGATACACCGTATCGCGGTGAACCGCACTCTGAACGCACTTAGAAGCGTCCGGAGACTGAAGAAGTTAGAGCGCGAGCTCGATGAGCACTCGGCCACTGTGGAGCATTATCCGGTAATCGAGGCTGTTTACGCAGGTTCACCGGCTGAGAAGGGAGGACTGCTGGCGGGAGATACGCTTGTGGCTGGTCGACGTCAACGGGGATGTGCTGAATAGTCTCGCCACGCTCTCCCGGGAATTCGGAAGGCCGGGAGTCCGCTCAATAAGGGTGCTAGTTTCGGCGCGCGATTCGAAGAACCGAACGGTGACCGTTCGCTGGTAAGCTTCGCCCGGTTTGTCCGTCGCGTTTTAGCGGAGTCTCACTTGAGCGATCCGGCAGGCAATGCGTAGAGTAGTCTGACGGTGGCACGATCTGCTTCCGTGATATCTCGAACCCGTACGCGTGAAGACATGATGTTGTTTGCTGCCGACGAATGATCGAGTCCAAGCAGATGCCCAACTTCGTGCAGGGTTATCGCTCGCATCTGGGCCGGAGTAACGGCTGACCCCTGGGGATGCGTTAGCGCGAGTTCGATATTTCCGGACACCAGCCACCAGTGTGAGTCGCGGGTCCAGACCGTTCGTCCACTCACCGCATCGGCGAGCTGCCGGGTAAAAACCACGTGCACGTCAGCAGTAGCAGAATCACGCACGAATGTGAAGCGCACCGGAACGCCCGTCGCGCTCCATGTATCGAATGCATCCCGCACCGAGTTCGGGAAATCGGGATGCCACGCGAAATTGTCGGCCGGCTCGTCGACCCAGACTCTTAACGGATTTGTGATTCGGCTTGGCCACCGCGCCAACGCAGAATCGCGGGCGGCGAGCAGTTCGGCGAAATACGTTCCCGTTTCCGCCGCGACGATCTTTTCTCGCAACCGACCCAGCGCGGCCAGACGTTTCTCGTTTAACGGGAGAGCGTCACCATGCTCATCGCCCGAGTTTCCATCGCCGTTATCCAGCGAGGAATCGGCTGCGTTCCAGATTTCCCGGGGTAGCGCGCCGCTTGCGCTTTGGCGAAGCGCGGTCGAATCGCCGGTTCCATCCAGCGATTTTTGAGGCGCTTCAAACTGCCCCGACGCCTGGTCGAGAAACCGACCCTCTCCGGCTTCGCTCGACTGCGCTCCCACGAATCCGGCCAGTGCGACTACGAGAACTGCCAGTAGATATTCGACTGCTTTCATCCGTGAACGCTCGAGCGGGAGCAGTGATGCGATCGTCTATTCGTTCAGCGTCGATAGCGATTGAGATTGCCGTGTATTCGAGGACGAGCCTGTGGATGAGGAGTCACGCCAGGTGTTGCACTCAGGTAATCACGGTCGGCTCACTTCTTCCGGTTCGACTTTCAAGTTGCGCGAGCTCGTTGGCCGCTTCGATGAGCGCCGCAAGCCACAGCTGCACGTCACGGTCGAGACCCTCGGGGGTCGGTTCGTACGATTCGATGTAGAGACGTAGTGTCGCACCGGAGGTGCCTGTGCCCGACAGGCGATAGATGATGCGCGCACCGTCCTCGAACAGGATTCGAAGTCCCTGGTGTTCACTCACCGATCCATCGACAGGATCGACATAGGAAAAGTCGTCCGTGCTCTTTACGCGACGCCCGGCGAGTGCAGTTCCGGGGAGAGCTGCAAGTTGCTCCTTTACATGTGCCATCACGCCTTTAGCCGCGTCAGCCGGAATTTCCTCGAAATCATGACGCGTGTAGTAATTGCGCCCGAACTCCGCCCAGTGCCTGCGGACGATTGATTCAACCGACTGGTCGCGAACCGCAACTATGTTGAGCCAGAAAAGTACAGCCCACAAACCGTCTTTCTCGCGTACATGATCCGAACCGGTGCCAAAGCTTTCCTCGCCGCAAAGGGTAATGCGGTTCGCGTCGAGCAGATTGCCGAAATATTTCCAGCCGGTGGGTGTTTCGAAACAGGGTATATGCAGAGCGTTGGCGACTCGATCGACCGCTTCGCTGGTGGGCATCGATCGAGCTACACCGGTTAGCCCGCGCGAATAGCCGGGCACTCGTGTAGCATTTGCAGCCAGCACAGCGAGACTGTCTGACGGCGTCACGAAGAACCGTTTTCCCAGCACCATGTTTCGATCTCCGTCCCCGTCGGACGCCGCGCCGAAATCCGGTGGATTGTCGCCGAACATTTCGGTTACGAGGTCGTGTGCGTATGTGAGATTCGGATCGGGATGCCCACCTCCAAAATCGGGCAGTGGAACGCCATTCATCACAGTGCCATGAGGTGCTCCCAACCGTCGCTCCAGAATTTCCAGCGCATAAGGGCCGGTAACCGCATGCATGGCGTCGAATCGCATGCTGAAGCCCTTCGCGAACATCAGGCGAATAGCGGTGAAGTCAAATAATGTTGTCATGTAATCGGCATACGCCGTTACAGGATCCACGACCTCGACGTCGATGCCAGGCAATCGTTGCACGCCCACCGTGTCGAGATGCACTTCGGGCAAATCAGCGATTCGGTAGCTCGTGTTGCCTGCCGCGCGTTCGGCAACCGCGTTTGTGAAGGACTCGGGAGCGGGCCCACCGTTTTCTGTGTTGTACTTGATGCCGAAATCGCCGTCCGGACCACCTGGATTGTGGCTCGCAGAGAGGATGATACCGCCGTTTCCCCGTGTCCGAATGAGATGTGATGCGGCGGGAGTGGAGAGCAGACCGTCGCGTCCGACAACGATTTTCTTTATCCCGTTTGCAGCGGCCATTCGCACGATCGTCTGCATCGCTTCGCGATTGAAGAACCTGCCGTCGCCACCAAGAATCAGCGTCGCCTCCTCGCCCAGATTGGCCACCTCTAATAGCGCCTGTACAAAGTTTTCGAGATAACGTGGCTGCTGAAAGACAGACGTTTTCTTTCTCAGGCCTGATGTTCCCGGCCGCTGATCAGAAAACGGTGCCGACTCGATGGTGCGGATGTTGATGTCTTTCATTGCTCTTTCCTGGTGGAATGACCTGACGTTCTGTAGCGTTTCACCCATCGCTCATCCAGCCAACGCTTTAACCGAAGCGCGAGTGCCGAGTGATGCGACCAGCCGCGCCAATAGAGGAGAGCCTTGCCATCGCTGGTATCGAGAATGGCCAGTGCGTTTCGCTGAGGGTCGTGCAGTCTTGGCTCAACTGGAGGGTTCCGCATTACAGCGCGAAGATTGTTTGCAAGAACCGGTGCAGCGCGGACGGCATATACCCCAGAGCGGGTCACCCACGGCGCTTCCTGCTGTGAAACGCAGTCGCCGGCGCCAAATACAGGTATCCCCGAGACGGCGCGGAGCGTAGCATCGACACGCAGGAAGCCATCGCCGTCGACAGGCAGGCCGGAGCTGCGGAGAATGGGTGGCGCCGCGGGGCCCGTCGCCCAGATTGTGAGTGCGGAGTTGACCCTCGATCCTTCGTCGAGGAGAACATGATCGGCGGCCACCGCGGCGACCATGGTTCCGGTGCGCACCTTCGCGCCATGTGAGACAAGCAGCGTCATCGCGTGGGCTTGCGCACTTCGACTGAAGGCGTCGAGAACGACTTCACCGGCGGTGACCAGAGTGCAGTGTATGGTCTGCCCCGCCGATTTTGCGCGCGCAAGGAGTGCAAGCGTGAGTTCGACTCCGGCCGCTCCACCACCAACAACCGTGCAGGCCAGCGGAGTGGTGGAAGCGGTTCTGAGAAACTCGTCGATCAGTCTGGTGAGCGCGCGCCAGCTCGTTTGCGGCCGCACTCCGTAAGCGTGGGTGCGTACGCCGGGGACGGACAATCCGGCCGACACACTTCCGATGTCGATCGAGCACACGTCTCCGTTCACAGGCTCGATATCCGTATGAATCACCACCGAGGCGTGATTCGCTTCGATACGTGTTGCGGCGGTTTCGATAAAACGTGCGCCCGCCCTGGCGCAAAGATCCCGAAGGTCGATGGACAGATCTATCTCGGCGATGGAGCCGCGCAGTTGTGAGGGCATCATTCCGCTGTACAGCTGAATCGGCTCGGGTGAAACGAGGATGATTCGGTTACCGAACGACTCCCGTGCGGCAGACCGTAGTACCTCTACATGCGCGTGACCGCCGCCAACCAGAATCAGCCGCCGGGTGCGCGGCACTCAGCCTCCGGAGTGCTGCGGGCGTCGGCGCTCTTCAGTGCTCTTCTGGCCGATCGTGTTATCAGAGCTGTAACCACGATGGTAGCAAGAAGCCCAAGTCCCAGAAAGGTCCAGTACTTTGCATCCTTTGGGGTGGAAGCACCGCCAGCGACTGCCGCCACGTCTCCCGCGAGCTTCCCGTAGTAGACGTAAAGCATAGTGCCGGGAAGCATCCCAACCGATGCGATGATGAAATCAATCAAACGCACCTTGGTAAGACCAAGAGCATAGTTCAAAAGCGAAAAGGGAAACACCGGCGATAGCCGCAGCAGGAAGACGATCTTCCGGCCATCGTCAGCGATGGCCTTGTCGATCGATTCGAACCTGGGTTTGTCGGCAAGCTTTTTCTCCACGAAGCCGCGCGCGATGTATCGCGACACGAGAAACGCTGCGATGGAGCCAAGAGCCGCACCCACATACACGTACGCCACTCCAAGCCAGAGTCCAAAAATGGCGCCCGCGGCAAGCGTGAGAATGGAGCCCGGTATACCAGCTATGGCCGCCAGGATATATCCCCCGATGAACACAATCGGCCCCCACGGGCCGAGGCTGTGAACCCATTCCGCAAACTGCGGAACGTATTTGCCGCCCCATTTGCCGAGGGCAACGATCGCTGCAGCGACGAGCACGATGATGACGATCGTCTTCCACCACGAACGTGGCGAGTTATTGTCGGAGTCAGAGGCTCTGGACATTTGGCGAGGGTATGGTTGGCTGCTAACGGATCCACCTTGGGCCAGCAAGCGTATGTTAACTGCAGGTAACTCGATTAGAACAATCGCTAAATTGACACCGTCCCCGACGTCAGTTGCCATTATGAAATCTTATTTGACAACCACAGCTTTCCCCAACGGTCGGTTGCCGCGGGCTCGCACCATTGCTGCCGCGCTGTGTTTTGCATTTGGGGGCATACTGGGGATGCCCGGGGCAGCTTCAGCGCAGAAGTCATTTGATCACTCTGCGTTCGACGCGTTGCTCAAAGCCCATGTTTCCAACGGGCTTGTGGACTACGGCGCATTCAAGAAGTCGTCCGAATTTCAGACTTATCTCGACAAGCTGGCGGCCTTTGATCCCTCGAGTCTCGCGCGGTCCGAGCAGCTTGCGTTCTGGATCAACGCTTATAACGCGTATACCATAAAGCTGATTAACAAGCATGACGAAACGGAATCGATAAGGAACATCAACAAGACGTTGGGACTTATCTCCGCCTACGGACCGTGGAAGGAAGATCTGGCGAAGGTTGGCGGAAAAAAGTATGGTCTCGATGAGATCGAGCAGGGAATTGTTCGTCCTCGCTACAAGGAGCCCCGAATCCACTTCGTGAATCGACCCGGGATTCCCGGAGACTGAATTATTTGAGTACGAGCTCGGCGATGTCCGAGTTCGTTCGTGCATAATACTGTTCCTCATATTCCATCGGCGGAAGGTAGCCGATTGGCTCCAGTAGCCGTACATCGTTGAACCAGCTCACGTACTCCAGTGTTGCAAGCTCGACATGGTCCAGTCCTTTCCATGGTCCATCTTTGTAGATCAGCTCCGTCTTGTAAAGCCCGATCACTGTTTCGGCCAGAGCGTTGTCATAACTGTCGCCACGACTACCGACGGATGATTCGATTCCAGCTTCTGTCAGCCGAGTCGTGTAGCGAATATCAAGGTATTGCGAACCACGGTCGCTATGATGTACCAGTCCCTCGTCGATTCTACGATCGTGCAAGGCTTGTTCGAGGGCATCAAGGACCAGATCACTGCGGAGCGACGTGCTGGCGCTCCAGCCTACAATTCGACGTGCGAACACATCAATCACAAACGCGACGTACACAAAGCCACGCCACGTTGATACATACGTAAAGTCCGATACCCAGAGCTGATTCGGTCGCGTAGCGGTGAAGTTACGCTGCACCAGATCTTTCGGGCGATCGGCCAGTTCATCCGGAATCGTCGTTCGAACTCGACGGCCTCGTACGACGCCACGCAGGCCTTCCTCCTTCATGAGTCGCGCTATTGTGCATCGTGCCACAGGTACTGCTTCCCGATTGAGCTGCTTCCATACCTTCTTCGCACCATAAGTACATCTATTCGCACGCCACACACGTTTGATCTCAGGGCGCAATCGTGCGTCTCTGCGCATTCGAGCTGGCACGCGCGTCGGATCCGCAACGCGAGCTTTCTGCTCGTAGTAGGTCGATGGAGCAATCGGCAGGACTTCGCAGATCGGCTCGACTCCATAAATAGCACGATGGATGTCAATGAACGAAACCATCATGTCCCGCGGCGGTCGAGCTCCGCCTGGGCAAAATATGCCGACGCCTTACGAAGGATTTCGTTTGCGCGTCGCAGCTCCTTCACTTCACGCTCAAGCGCCTTTACGCGAGCATGCTCGTCCGAGGTCACCCCGGATCGCGCTCCGCTGTCAACTTCCTTGCGCTTGATCCAGTTGCTGAGGGTCTGGGCGGAACAGCCTATCTTCGATGCGATCGATTCGATGGCAGCCCACTGGGACATATGCTCCTTTTCCTGCTCATACACCATCCGAACTGCACGCTCACGTACCTCGGGAGAAAACCTTGATCTCTTTACCATGACTCCAATCTCTCAACTTTTGGAGCCTCCGGGAATCCCGGGTCGATTCATCGCGCTGGTTTGCGCGGCGATGGGTTGTCCACCGCTCAGGAGCGAGGCTTACACTGGGGCCAAGTTGGACGAACAGCTGAATGATCAGGCCAAGGTATTTCTGCTTCAGTCTCCCAAAAAGAATCGTGTCGATGTGAAGACGAATACCGTGTATCTCAGTCCGATTTTTGTCGAGTTCCGTGACTACATCAAGGACTTCGGTGGTTCAAATGCCTCGGTTGGAAAGTTCGTCGCCAAATTCTTCCCGGCTGGCCCGGAGCGCGAACTTCTCGAGAGTGGAGATTTCAAGGTGGAGAAAACCAATTACGACTGGTCATTGAATAGTCAGGCGAACGGCAAATAATAGATCGCATGAAGGAGAAGGACTCAGTGCACGCCCCCGAGGCAGACAGTAAAGGTCTTCGGGGGCTCTTTCGCATCGCAAGAAAACCTGTGGGCGATGAAGCGCGAGGCCTCCTGAGAAAAAATTGGGCGTTGCTCGATCCTTCCATGCGCGTGCCGCAACAAATGTTCGGTAAGCAGGGCAACGGATGCAGTGCAACTATCGGCGCGATGCCTCGCTGCGACTTCGCATGCCGCGGATGCTATCTCAACTCCGATGCCAATCGCGTTCCCGCCGAGTCGGTTGACGCAATAAAGGGTCAGATGGACGCGTTGCGGCCGCTCATGGGCCACGGGGGAAATCTGCAGCTCTCCGACGGCGAGGTAACTCTCCGGCCGGTAGAAGAAGTGATCGCGCTATTGCGTCATGCGAGTTCAATTGGGCTGATTCCGATGCTCATGACACACGGCGATTCATTTCGTCGTCGTCCGGGATTGCTTGAGCAGCTCATGGTCGAAGGCGGTCTCACGGAAGTGAGTATTCACGTGGACACAACGCAGCGCGGGCGGGTGGGGGAACGCTGGCGCAACGCGACAAGCGAAGCGGATCTCAATCCTCTGCGTGCGGAATTCGCCTCGATGATCCGCGCTGCAGAGCGATCTACCGGCTGCCGACTTCGCGCGGCAACGACAATGACGGTTACTCGCGACAACCTGGACGGCGTAACCGATGTTGTTTCCTGGCTTGCTAAGAACACGGACGCCTTCCGCCTGATAAGCTTTCAGCCCATTGCTCAGGTCGGCCGCACCGAAGACGGATTTGGTGGCGGAGTATCGGTCGAATCGCTCTGGGACAGAGTGGCGGCCGGCCTCGATGTACCGGGCGGATCAGCGCGTATGGGAGAGCTCGGAGTATGGTTTGGTCATGAGGCGTGCAATCGCATGATTAACGGTGTCTTGCTCCGTCATGACGATGGAAGAACGGCATTTCACGCCCTTCGCGATGCAAGAAATCCCACCGATGTACGCGTTGTGGATGGATTTCTGTCGCGCTTTGGGGGCATTTCATTCCGCCTCGATTCAAGAGCTGAGGCGATAGCACGGAGCATTGGTGTGCTTGCGCGCGCACCCTTCTTCGTTACGCGCAGTGTCGCAGCGTGGGCGAAGCAGTGGGCCGATCGCGCCGGCGACGGCAGTACGATTCGCGGCGCGATGCGACTCGCAGCGGGCAAGGCTCGTGCTACTTCACTGGTGCTGATAAGCCATCATTTCATGAGTCGCGAAGAAATCGAAAGCCCGCTCGGACAAGCGCGTATTGAACACTGTGTTTTTACCGTTAACGTCAATGGCGAAATGTTTTCGATGTGCGAGGTTAACGCGCTGGGAATCCGTGAGAATTTCTACGCCGGACTCACCCGGAAAACGGCTTCTTCAAACGAACAACGAACCAATTATACAACCGTCGGATAGGTGAGTTGACACTGAGCTTTTAAACAGGCTCGCGATACACCGCACTATTACGGGAGGGACGAATGTCGACGTTGTTGCTCTACGTCGTCGTGTTTATCGGCGGAGTTTTCACGATTCTCAGTCCCTGTATACTTCCCGTTCTTCCCTTTGTCTTTGCCCGATCGGGCCAATCGTTCCGACGAGATACGATTCCGATGCTCGTGGGATTAGGAGTGGCCTTTTCATTCGTTGCGACTGCGGCGACCGCGGGTGCAGGCTGGGTGGCAGGCGCTGCAAACGCGGGCCGCTGGATTGCGCTCTCGGTGTTGGCGATCGCGGGACTGAGCCTGCTGGTTCCTCGGCTGGCGGTAGTCCTCGCTGCGCCTATGGTAAAGCTTGGCGCTCGCCTTCAGGGCTCGGGCACGAAACCGGTCGGCGCTATAGCGGTGGGTGCAGCAACTGGGTTGTTATGGGCGCCATGTGCGGGGCCCATCCTCGGTCTGGTTTTTGCCGCCGCAATTGCGGGCGGTCAACCCGTGCAAGCCGCGACGCTGTTCGGAGTTTTCGCGATTGGGGCAGCAACTTCACTCGCCGTGGTGCTCTTTGCCGGTGGCCGAATACTGGAAGTGTTACGTCGTAATTTATCCGTGGAGGTCTGGGTGCGAAGATCGCTTGGAATACTGACCCTGGCGGGCGTGGGAGTCATCGCGCTCGGTCTGGATGCAAAATTCTTTTCCGACGGCGGTGTGGTGCAAACCGCCAGCGCGGAGGAGGTGTTGATAAAGACTCTGGCTCCCGGCGCACAGGGCGCCCCGGGCGTGAAACCGACAACCCGGTTGATGGCGCAGCCGACCCGGCCACCGGTGCCGACGCCGGACATGGGAGCATTTCCCGGATTCACTGGTGGAACGGGCTGGATAGGCTCACCAGCGCTCACACCGGCTAGTCTGCGCGGACAGGTCGTGTTTGTCGACTTCTGGACGTTCGAGTGCTACAACTGTCTCAACGCCTTGCCGTACGTAAAAGCCCTGCATGAAAAGTATGGAAACCGCGGCCTCGTCGTGGTTGGCGTGCACACGCCGGAGTTTCCGCGCGAACGCGTGCGGGGCAACGTGGAAAGAGCGATGAAAAGGCTAAAGGTGTTGTATCCGGTCGTTACGGACAACAGTTTCTCGATCTGGCGTTCGTTCGAAAACCGTTATTGGCCTGCAGCATATATCGTGGACAAGAAAGGTCGCATACGATACCATTGGGCCGGCGAAGGCCATTATGATGAACAGGAACGCGTTGTTAAGCAGCTTCTTGCGGAGCCTGCAGTTAGCAGCAGTTCGCGCTGACATCAGAATACTTTATCTGGACTTGCCGGGTCGCAATTCGTTGTGCCGGTCAAACCTCTGCGAGAACTTTTGATTTGTCTGTAGATTCGCAATCGCACGAACGTTCGGTTGTGCTTATGTTCGCACGGCTGCCTGAGCGCGGGGTTGTAAAAACCAGACTTGCAGCGCGTGTCGGAGATGACCGCGCGCTCGCCGTTTACCGCGGGCTCGGCAAGTTGATCTATTCACGGGTGCGACCTTATCACCCAAGTCAGGCTGCAGTGACCATCATCCATACTCCCGATAACGGTGGCGACGAGGTCGGTAGCTGGCTTGGCGAGAACGTCCCAACATCCGCTCAGGGAGAGGGCGATCTCGGCGAGCGTATGACACGTGCCTTTAAAGCTGCGTTCGACGCGGGCGCCGACCGTGTCGCCGTAGTTGGCACTGATTGTCCGGAGCTCGATCGGCGCGTGCTCGAAACGGCACTCGACTCGCTCGACTCGCACGACGTGGTTTTCGGACCTGCACAGGACGGCGGCTATTACCTCGTGGCGGTCCACCGCCGGGCAGCTGAGCGTGCGCTACCAGCGCTGTTCAGGGACATCCCGTGGAGTTCCCCTACCACGCTAGCCGTGAGTCTGTCGCACGCCACAGCTGTGGGCCTCTCGGTAGCGCAGGTGACAACACTTCCAGATATCGATACGGCTGAGGATTGGCTTGCATGGCAGGAGCGACTCAAGGCTCGCGGTCAGAGGAAGCCGGAACAGGCAGAATAGAGAGAAGCTCGGAGTGAGAAGACTGCCCCCGCCTCCGCTAAAGAGTATGCGCGAGCGTTTTGGCGCGATGAGACATGTGGTACCGCTGTTTCGTCTTGTATGGCGCACGAATCGCGCGCTTACGCTGGGCACCATGTGCGTACGTGGAGTGCGCGCGTTGTTGCCGGTAGCGACGCTTTACATCGGTAAACTGATCATCGATGAGGTTATTGCCAAGGCAGCGCTGCCTGGCGCGCCGGACACATTCTCCGCGTGGCTCTCGAGCGGATTGCTCGATCGAACCATGTGGCTTATTGCGGCGGAATTCGGACTCGCAATTCTCTCGGATCTGACAACCAGAGTTGGTTCGCTCTTCGACATGATGCTCGGCGGGCAGTTCTCCATCGCGACCAGCATTCGTCTCATGGAGCACGCCGCGACGCTCGACCTTGCACAGTTCGAGGACAGCGATCTGCAGGACCGTCTCCTGCGCGCTCGTTCGCAGGCGTCGTCGGGAATTGGCGTTATGGGACAGGTATTCGGGCAGGCTCAGAGTCTTATCACGATACTCAGTTTTGGTGCGGGCCTGGCGGTGTACGCGCCCTGGCTGATCGTGCTTGTGTTTGTTGCACTTGTGCCAGCGTTCATCGGGGAGGCGCACTTTAATGCACGCGATTATGCGTTGCAGTGGTCCCGTGCGGAGGAGCGGCGGGAGCTTGAGTATCTACGCCAAACCGGCGCCAGCGTGGAGACCGCGAAGGAAGTCAAAATCTTTGGTCTCAACTCATTTCTGATCCAGAGATTCAAGGAGCTGTCGCTCAACTTCTATCATGCCAGTCGCTCCCTTTCCGTGCGTCGCGCAAGGACGATGGGCCTGCTCACGGCAATTGGTACAAGCGGCTACTACGCTGCGTACGCGTACATCACCTGGCGCACCCTCGCGGGACAATTCTCAATCGGTGATCTCACCTTTCTCGCCGGCTCGTTTCGACGTTTGAGTGGTTTGCTTGAGTCTCTGCTTCTCGGATTCTCTTACACTGCCAACCAGGCACTCTATCTCGACGATCTTTTCTCGTTTTTCAAGGTAAATCCGGAAATCGAGTCGCCGTCCGGAGGGCTGCAGTTTCCACGCCCCATCGTTACCGGAATCACGTTCGAGAATGTGGGGTTTAGATATCCGGGGTCGGACGATTGGGCAGTGCGTAACCTTTCATTCGCGCTGCGGGGTGGAGAAACGCTTGCGCTGGTGGGCGAAAATGGGGCCGGTAAGACCACGCTCGTCAAACTGCTTGGACGGTTATACGACCCGCACGAGGGTCGCATTCTTCTCGACGGCGTCGACCTGCGGGGCTACAGCCTCAGCGATCTTAGAGCCAACATCGGCGTGATCTTCCAGGATTTTGTGCGCTACAGTCTTACCGCGTCGGAAAATATCGCGGTGGGGCGAATCGAAGCACTTGACGATCATGCGCGTATCGAGAAGTCGGCACGAAGCAGTCTCGCGCACGAGGTCATCGAAAAGTTGCCGGGAAAATACGAACAGCTCATTGGAAAGAGATTCCGCACTGGTGTGGATCTCTCCGGTGGCGAGTGGCAGAAGGTGGCAATTGCACGAGCTTACATGCGGGACGCGCAGCTACTCATCCTCGACGAACCAACAGCCGCACTCGACGCGCGCGCCGAGTTTGAGGTATTCCGCAGATTTACCGAGTTGAGTGCGGGAAAGACTGGCGTGCTCATTTCACATCGATTCTCCAGTGTCCGCATGGCGGATCGGATTCTCGTGCTTGCAAATGGCGCCGTCGAAGCGATGGGAACACACGATGAGCTGTTGCTGCAGGGTGGGCGTTACACCGAGCTCTTCGAGTTTCAGGCGGCGGGCTACAGATAGCCGGAAACGAAACTGCGGGCGGCGCTTGGCAGACACCTTCCGTGGAGAGCAATTTGCACCTTGTGTTCGTTTGGCCGCTTTTCGTAAACCACAGGGGAAATCATGAGCAGCATTGAACTTGGCAAGTATCTGCATGGCAGGAGCCAGCAGTATCACGGGTGCATAGAAGCGTGTGTTGAGTGTCTGATAGCTTGCGAAGCATGCTCTGACGCATGCCTGGACGAGCAGAATATCGCAATGATGATCGATTGCATCCGGCTAGATCGCGACTGCGCAGACGCTTGCGCAGCGGTTATCCGCATGATGTCGCGCGGCAGTGAAGATGTGGCCGATTTGTGCCGCGCGTGCGCAGATCAGTGTGACGCATGCGCGAGCGAATGTGAAAAGCATGCGTCAATGCACGACCACTGCCGCTTATGCGCGGAGGCATGTCGGAAGTGCGCCGCCGCTTGTCGGGAAATGTTGTCGAGTACACGATAAGTACACGATAAGTACACGTCACGTAAACGATTAGTGTTTTCGATTTAAAGTATAATTCAGCGTCTACTCGACAAATTAAGAGTCTACTCGACAAACTGCGCCGTGATGCCGAATCCCTACGTTTCGTACTCGTCTGTTGGAAGCTTGAACGTCTTGGTGAGCTCCGGGTCGCCATCAATCCCCAGCACTCGTTGCGCGACATACTCACCCGCAACAGGTCCGAACTTGAATCCCTCGGCCTGTCCGACACCGGCAATCCATGCATTGCTGGTGTCGGGAATCAGGTCGATGATGAAGTTTCGGTTGATGCTCGATTCGTAGTGACATGACCGGGTTTCGAGCACTGGCGCCTCCGCGAGTGCGGGAAATCTCGCTCGCAGAAAACGGCGACTGCCCTCGATACGATCTTCGGAAGCCCACCGACTACTCGTGTCGGGGTCCTGCTGAAGCGGATCGATTGTTGTTGTGGCAGTCGTTGCCGGCGTTGCTGGCGGAGTTGCCGTCGTGGACGATGCGAGCGGCGCTGGAGGAGCAATCGACCCTCGCACCCGAAAACCACGGTAATCCACCGGAAGCGCAGGCCATCCCGTCACGCCCGGAAAATTGTAGCTGGGCAGATTCGGAAACGTGAAACGATGATCGTGAATGGGAGTGCCGAAATACACCACGTAGCCGAGCGGGATTCTCATTCTTTTGCCCAGAAGCGCAGGGAAAAGTTTCGGCAGCCATGGGCCACAGGCGAAAACGTATGCGTCGCCGGTAATCGTCGTGCCATCCTCGAGGACTACGCCCTGCATCTTGCCGCCGCTGATCGATCCGGGGCGGGCGCGACCAAGAATGAAACGAACTCCTTTCCGGCGTCCCACGGCGGCGACCGCCTGGGTTGCATGACGAGACCTCATCACGCCTGCGTCGGGCTCGTAAAGCGCGATGGTGATATCGTCGGCCTTGATCATCGGCCACCTTCTGCGTGCTTCGTCGCCATCCAAGACTTCGTGAGGTACGCCCTGAGCTGCCCACGCTTCGCGCGTGTTCTTGAGAAAAGGTTCGTCCGACGCTCGCATAATTACGTCGCCAGTCTGATGAAAAAATTTCGTACCAAAATCGGCGGCGTATTCATCGTCAAAAGCCTTCCAGCGCTGGATCGCCGATCGCGCCCAGCTCGTCCAGAGGTCGACTGTAGTGCGATCGCCGTATGATGACCGAATGCCTCGTGTCTCGTCGCCGCTCGTGGATCTGGAGTTTCCAGGGCCATAGATGTCGATCATCGTGACTCGGGCTCCGCGCTGTCGAAGGTGATACGCGGTCCAGCTTCCCCATATTCCCGCACCAATAACCACGACATGACCTACGCCGTTGTCGCCTCGCCGCTGTGGAACGATGCCGCGCGTTGCGGGTCTGGAGGTCGTCGCGCAGCCAAGTGCGAGGGCTGCGCTGGCTCCCACTCCGGCAATGAGAAAATCCCTTCGCGGAATTGCGTGGCCGTCGGGGGCATTGTCGTCGTTGTCGGGCGGAGATGCCATGGGGGTCGGGTTATAGGTCGCGGTGGGAAAAGACGGAAGCGTATTTGTCTGGCTACTTCGTCCAACACAGAAATTGAGGCGAGCACACTCATGTCGCAACCGATGACAGAAAAGGATACCGGTAGTGGGGATCAGCAGCTCGACTCATGTACATCGTTTGATATCAAGGTATTTTCCTGAATATGCATTCGAATCAGTTTGAAGTTCAGCTCTTCGCGTGGCGAAACGGGTTGGTGAGGGCCGGGCTCGTTGCAACATTGTTGAGCCTTCTCGCGACGGTTTCCGCCAGCGCGCAGACCACCGACAGCATCAAGGTCGTGATCGATTCGGCGATCGTGGGAAAGTCTGGTGTGTACACCGAGGAGCAGGCCGCCCTGGGCAAAGGCGTATTCAGCCGCGCCTGCGTGGAGTGTCACACTCGAAAGGACATGTCCAGCGCCGACTTTCGGCTCAACTGGAGCGGTCGATCAGCGTTTGACCTGTTCGAAAGAATTCGCAGTACGATGCCGGATGCCTCGCCCGGGTCGATGACCATCGACGAGTATCTGACCGTCACGGCTTACTTTCTAAAGCTGAATGGAATGCCAACCGGCAGCAGTCCGATGCCTGCCGACAGTACGCTAAAGAGCATGAAGCTCGAATTGGTAGCCGTGCAGGTCGATAGCTCGCCTTCCGGACTTTTGCCGTCGCTGCCCGCGCGCCGGACCATGATGCCGCCGATTCGCGGGTATCGATCTCCCCTCTCTCCAAGGAAGTAATGATGACGCAGTTTCCGCCTTCATCGAAACTCGCCGCGCTATTCTTTGCCGGTATCGCCCTGTGCACTTCCTCGCTCTCGGCCCAAGGCTCGTCGCGACAAGCCGTAATTCCGGCGGGACAAAGCGCGTCGCCAACTCTCACGCCCGGAGTTCGAGTGGGCGACCTCGTTTTCTCCTCTGGTCAGCTTGGTATGCGCAGAGATGCGCCGGATACCACAATTCAGGGCCAGACACGCATCGCGCTCGACAACATCAAGAAGGTGTTTGAAGCTGCCGGGACCACCATGGCGCAGGCCGCCAAGTGCACCGTGTTTCTTGTCGATGTCAAAGACTTTGGCGGGATGAACCAGGTTTATCGTGAGGCTTTTCCCGATTCCCCGCCCGCGCGCAGCACCGTGGTGGTAGCTGCGCTGGTCTCAACCGGTGCCAAGGTGGAAATCGAGTGCATGGCGGTGGTTCCGAGGTAATGAACGGTTTTCAGCAAGGCGGAAATGCGGACGATAACTGCCGATTCAGTGCCCCTCATCCCGCCCCGCCCAGCTGGTTATCGCGACGGCCAGGGCGCGCCTTGGCTGCGGGCAACCGGCCCCAAGCCCTTGTAGCTGAACTTGTGCAGACGTTTGCCTTCGTACGTCTCCGTCGTGTACAGGTTGCCCTTTGTGTCCGTAACGATGCTGTGAACCGCGAAGAACTGGCCAGGCTGACGGCCACCGTCTCCGAAAGTCGTCACGATTTCCAGCGACTGCCGGTCCATCACGTACACCCGCTCGTTCTTGCCGTCGGCCAAGTATAGCCAACGCTGCGCAGGATCCCGTGAAAAGGTGATATCCCAGACAGAGCCGTCGCCGCGGGTGGCAGGAGCGATGCGGGTTTCCTTCACGAATGAACCGTCCTTGCGGAACACCTGTATGCGGTCGTTGGGCCGGTCGCAGACGTACACAAGGCCGTCAAGCGAGGGCTCCGCGCAATGAACGGGGTTCCTAAACTGCTTTACCAGTGGCGCGGATGGGTCGTAGGGCCCAAGATTGGCGTCGTCGGGGCGGTTGCCATATGCACCCCAATAGCGCTTGAGCTTTCCGGTTGCCATATCGAGAACCGCGACGCGCTTGTTGCCGTATCCGTCTGCCACGAACGCTTCCTGCGCCTTGAAGTCGAACGAAATCTTGGCGACGCGTCCAAAATGACTGCTGTCGTTGCTGTTGATCGGCTGATTCGCCTTCCCGATCTGCATGAGAAACTTGCCGTCATGCGTGAACTTGAGAATGTGTGAGTCGCCGCGGCCATTGCCGCCAATCCACACGTTGTCCTTGTCATCGATCGTGATGCCATGATTCGACTCCGGCCAGTCGTATCCCTCGCCTGGGCCACCCCACGCTTTCACGAGCTTCCCCTCCGGATCGAACTCAAGGATCGGCGGCGCCGAGCGGCAGCACTCGCCAATTGGTGGATTGGCTGCCATTCCAGCTTCCGTCCGCTGGTTGAGGGTGCTGTCTCCACGGTGGATGATGAATACGTGGTCGCGGTTGTCGACACCCACCCCAATTACAGATCCCAGAATCCAGTGATTGGGCAACGGTTTCGGCCAGAAAGGATCGACCTCGAACCTGGGCGCCTGCACCGTTTGCGCGGCGTCGGCACGCAGCACGTGCTGACCGGCGGCCAGTGTGATAACCATTGCGACAGCTATGATGCCAGTGATCGCGCGGGTTTTCCAGGTCATTCCGTCTCCGATTCTTTTGGACTTCAAGCGGGCAGTCGGTGCCCTTTAAGGAGACCGGACTGTGCGGGTAGACGAGTACATCATAACCAGATGCTGACTTCCTGATAAGTTCGAATAGCTTCAATGTACGTTCGTACGGCGTTCGTATGGCATTCGTATGGCATTCTTATCGCGTTCGAAGTCGATCGCTACTGGTATTACCTGAGTCCGACACGAGTTTGTACGAGTCAGAAATGACGTCGAGCATTCGCCCACCCGTTCAGTGACCTCCCGAGCAACCTTGCGCTTTTTCTCGCTGATGTTGGCCCTTGGGGCCGGCTTTCTGGTCCGCCCCACAACCGCCGCTGCTCACGAAATACCCGCCAGGGTAAGCATCCGCGCGATCGTAAAACCCGCCGGCCGCACCATGGTGATGCTGGTGCGCGTTCCTCTTGAGGCCATGCGGGACGTGGACTTTCCGCTGGGGAAAGACGGCTATCTGGATTTTTCGCGCTCGGATAGCCTCATGTACGAGGCAGCGCAGATCTGGGTGGCCGACGCGGTAAAGATGTTCGAGAACGGAGAGCCCCTGAGGGCTGGGCGGGTTACCCACGTGCGGGCTTCACTTCCGTCAGACCGATCTTTCACGAGCTACTCCGCTGCGCTCGCGCACGTTTTTTCCGTGCCGCTGGACAACTCCATCCAATTGCCATGGCAGCAGGCGATGCTCGACGTAGCACTCGAATTTCCCATCGGGAGCGATAGTTCGACCTTCGCCATCGAGACGATCTGGGCCAACCTCGGCGTCCGCACCAACACTGTATTGCTCTTCGAGCCCGCCGGGGAAGCGGAACGAGTGTTCAGTTTCGATGGTAATCCCGGAAGGTTCTCGCTCGATCCCGGTTTTCTCAACGCTGCCGGGCGCTTCGTAAAGCTCGGTTTCGAGCACATTTTCAGTGGTATCGACCACATTCTGTTTCTGCTTTGCCTGATCCTCCCATTCAGGAGGTTTCGACCGCTGGTTGCAATCGTTTCATCATTTACCATCGCACACTCCATCACGCTTTTCGCGTCGGCACTGGGATTCGCGCCGGCAGCGTTGTGGTTTCCGCCACTGGTGGAAGCGCTTATCGCACTTTCGATAGTTTACATGGCGTGTGAAAATATGATCGGGGCACGGCTCGACCGACGGTGGGTCATGGCGTTTTCATTTGGTCTCGTCCATGGTTTTGGTTTTTCGTTCGGTCTACGCGAGTCGATGCAGTTCGCAGGTACACATCTCATCACGTCACTTGCAGCATTCAACCTGGGTGTTGAATTTGGACAGCTCGTCTTACTGGCAGCGGCGCTGCCTCTCCTCATATGGCTTTTTCGGCACGTGCCAGAACGTGCTGGCGTCATTGTCGCCTCTGCGTTTGTTGCGCACACTGCTTGGCATTGGACGACCGAACGGGTCGATCAGCTCGTGCAGTATCGGTTTCAACTCCCGACATTCGACTCGACTTTTTTTGCCGATCTCATGACAGTCGGGCTCCTGGCAATTGTCGTGGGCGGCGTCGCATGGCTACTGGGTGGCGCCATCAGAAAGTGGACCGCCAACTACTCGGGCGCCTCCGTGCTATCGGCTCTTATTCTCGCCGGTGCTGTTGCGTCGATCGCTCCACGCACTGCATCAGCTCAGAATCCTGCCCACGCCGCAGCAAAGGCCACCCGGTCGACCATGGCGGGCGTCTTCACCGCTGAACAGGCGACACAGGGAAGGGAAGTCTTTATTGGTACCTGCACCGGATGTCACACTCCGGCCGCTCACACCGGCGTCGTCTTTACTTCCAAATGGGTGGGAAGATCGGTGGACGATCTGTTCACCTACATCCGCAACACGATGCCGAAAGTCGCACCGGGATCGCTCAGCGAAGACGAATACGTCTGGGTGACTGCTTATCTTTTGAAGTTGAACGGAATGCCCGCCGGCAAAGCGGAGCTTTCCGCCGACCCGGCGCTGATGCGCGGAGTGCGAATAGATACCGCCGCCGCTCTATCGAGAAAGCCATAGCGCCGTAAGTTTCCCGCCTGCCGAGTTCGCCCGGAAGTCCACTCTCAGATTGAATGAAGGAGACAGCATGACGTATCGCGTGACCCGCCGAACCATTGGCGCACTGGTAATCGCAAGCGTTGGCATTGGTGGCGCGCTGGTAGCACAAGCCGCGCGTACACAGCCGAAAATGGAGCGCGGGAACGCGTACGGTGAATGGCGAGTGTGGGGTGCGGACGCATGGAGCACCCGCTATTCCCCGCTAGATCAGATCAACGCGCGAAACTTCGATTCGCTCGAGGTCGCCTGGAGTTGGAACGCGAGCTCATTTGGCAACGACGAGTATTACCGGACCACCCCACTCTACGCCAACGGACGGTTGTTTACCGTCGCGTCGACCAAACGTGTTGCAGCCGCAATCGACCCGTCTAACGGCAAAATGCTCTGGAACTGGGGAATGGACGAGGGCATCAGGTGGCAGAAAGCCCCGCGCCAGTTCGCCGGCCGGGGAGTCGCTTACTGGACGGAGGGATCGCAGGAGCGAGTGCTGGTAGTTACTCCCGGATATCATCTCGCGTCGATCGATGCGAAAACCGGTAAGCCCGATCCGAACTTCGGCAAAAACGGCGTCGTCGACCTCATGGAGGGCCTCGGACTGCCGCTGGTGGCGGTGGCGGTAGACGACTCCGGCCCGCTCATCATCAGCGATGCCGCGCCAATGCGTGCGGCGCGTGCTGGCGAAGCCTGGGACCCGGTCAAGAAAATTGGCGCCGACGGCACCATGGCGATCGACCCATCCTACGGTCAGATTGCGGCGAGTTCGCCACCCATCGTGGTCGGAAATGTGCTCGTTGTGGGAAGCAGCTCGATTCACGGGTACTACCCCATCCGTTTTCGGAACCTGCCAGGCTATGTTCGCGGTTTCGACATCAAGACCGGTAAGCAGCTCTGGAAATTCAACCTCGTGCCGCAGCCCGGTGAGTTTGGTGCCGAGACCTGGAAAAACGGCTCGAAGATTGGCACAGAAGGCGTAGGGAAGAACGACGCCTGGGCCACGTACTCGGCAGATCCCGAGTTGGGGCTGGTGTACGTCCCGGTTGGGATGCCATTGCTCGACGAGTACGGCGGTCACCGACCCGGCGACAATCTGTTCGGCAGCAGCCTGGTGGCGCTCGACGCAAAAACGGGAACGCGAAAGTGGCACTTCCAGATGGTGCACCATGACATCTGGGACTACGACTTGCCCATGGCGCCCAATCTCATGGATATCACGGTAAACGGACGCGTCAGGAAAGCGATCGCGCAAACTACCAAGCAGGGCTTCGTTTACACCTTTGACCGCGCTACTGGAGAGCCGATCTGGCCGATCGTCGAAACTCCGGTGATGCAGAGCGATATTCCGGGTGAGGTCACAGCACCCACACAGCCCATTCCAAGCAAGCCGGCGCCATACGCGCAGCAGGGATTGGTAGAGGCAGATCTGATCGACTACACGCCAGCCATAAAGGACTCGGTGCTCAAACTGGCAAAGCTCTGTCGAATGGGGCCGTACTTCATTCCCGGTTCAGCTTCCGACGGGTCAGGTCGCGAGGGACACAAGTGCTCCTGGTACGCTCCTGGTGCGGCAGGCGGCGTCAACATCGATGGTGGCGCCGCGGTAGACCCGGAAACGGGAAGGCTCTACGTCGCTTCGCAAAGCGGAATGAGCACGATCGCGCTAAAGCACGATCCGTGCTCCGAATTCCGCTACAGCTCGCCGCACGACAGCTGCGGTTTGATTGGCGCGCTGCCGGCACCCGCTGGTTATGCGCCGCCATCTAGCGGTGACCGGGGCGGAGACTTTGGATCGCGCGGAAATATCGCCGTCATCGGTGGCATATCCATCGTCAAGCCGAAGGAGTACGGCGGCATAATGGCGTACAACATGAATGACGGCGGCAAGGCGTGGTGGGCACCCAACGCGGGAATGGTGCAGCCAACCAGTCGCGACCCGCTGTTCGCCGGGGTGACCATCCCCAAGCAGGGTGGGCGAGGGCAGGCGCAGGTTATGACTACGAAATCGCTGCTTATCTACGGCACGGGCCGAGCGGGTGGAATTCCGGGTCAGCCGCCAATGCTTTTTGCTCTGGACAAGACGACGGGCAAACAGGTGGGGGCGGTGAAGATTCCGTCCACAACAACTGCGGTGCCGATGACGTTCCTTCACAACGGCCGCCAGTATATCGTGTTCGCCAGTGGGGCAGAGGACGAGACCGCGCTTACAGCGTTGGTACTGCCTCGGAAGTAGGTAGCGAAGCTTCGGTACGTTGGCGTTGATTTGGTGGCTGTCGCTTCAAAAACAGAGGCAGTCACCCTGTATTGCTGTCGGCCTGCTGCTTTCGCCGGGTCGGCCGGGGGCAACGCAAAATGCTCGCGCGGCATCTCCCGAATTGATTCGGCGACAACATTTTCCATCGCGAAAAGGCCGCCGACATCCACCCTGTAACCTTGAGACTCCGTTTGTGATCGCATCGAACACCGCGCGCGCCGTCCACAAGGCAAGCGATCGCTTACCGCGCGCGTGGGCGTGACGGGTGTAGCAATGCCACCGGCCGACAAGGTGTTAAAAGTACCAAATTGGGTGTTGGACACGGTTGCTCTATTTGACACCCCCGCGCCGTCGTACCGTTTCGGACACTGTCATCGTGCCGCTGCGTTGAATCTTCGCACGCAGTGATTCGCCGTCGACAAATGGCATCAGAAAATAAGGCAATCCGTCGATCTCGCCCGCCGCGAGCACGGGAACGATGAGCGGGTGTTGCAGCGATGCCGCCAGCAGAATCTCGCGGCGGAATCGGTCGACGGACACCGAGTGCCACTTCCGGACGGAGCAACTTTACGACGACTCGCCGATCGAGCCGTTTGTCCCGCGCCACGAACACCCTGCACATGCCACCGCCGCCGAGCTTTCGCTCAATCTCGAACTGATCGCCAAGGGAGTCTTGGATTCGTTCGCGAAGTTCAGTCACTGTCAATAGAGGGGGATGTTCTCTTTGACGCATCGATGGCTCCGACGGTTGAAGCGCGGGGACAAGTCGAACGACGTCGCACGCGCCACGTGCCACGCGCCACGCTTGTGCGGGTTAGATATGAAGTGGCCGCGACGTGAGATAGATTGGCTCCATCATGTCCAATCTCCGTAGCGCAATCCTGCTGACGCTGGGGACACTATCGGGTGTCGCTTGCATTCCGTATACCGTGGGCAGTTCGGCGCGGACGGTGCCCCAGGGCGCTGTCGAGACCACCTCAATGATATTTGTGGTGCCAAATGCCTTTGAATCCGCCGCCGACAGCGCGTCGGGAAGGCCGCTGCCTGGTATTGATGGAGAGGCGCGCTGGGGAATCGACGATCGTTCGGACATCGGTGCGCGCCTTACATCCGCCTCCGGCATCGTCGTCAATTACAAACGTCGTATAGACAGCGAAATTGATGACACACGCCGGGCATTTGCGTTTATGCTGGGTGCTGGCTTTGTGAACGCCGGCCAGCACGCTCTTGGCGAGGCAACATTTCTGGCCTCGGCCGGCGAGCGGAACATCACGCCTTACGGTGGACTCCGCATCATGCACACTCTGCCGATGAGCAGTGGGGCGGCGTCCGACTCGCCCACAGTAGGCGGGTTTGCCGGCGCACGGTTTGGCAGCAGCTATCGTGGTGTGTCCATCGAGATGGGGGTTTATTACGATGAGTCGGCGTTACGCGTACGTCGCCGAAACGTGGTCTTCGTTCCGGCCATCGTGTTGCATGGCGACGTACTGCCACTTATCCCATCGTGGCCGCGTAGGTAGGCCTCGAGCCTTGCTCGCCACCCCTATTTCTTCACGTAACGCTTCAACGCCTTCTGCCCCACCTCGGCTCCATAGATATTACCGGCCGCGTCGACCGCGACGCCCTCCGCACTGCTTGTGCTCGGCGGATTCTGGTCGGGATCCGGAATGAACGCCGTCACTTTACCGTCCCGCGCGCTCCCAATTCGAATGCCGCGCTTCCAGGCACCATGTGGCGGTGACACCGAACCCGACTCGGAATCCGCCGCGTAGAGCACATCATTACTGTCGATCCATAACCCGCTTATCCTGCTGAACTGATACCAGGTGTCGAGCAGCTTGCCGTCCTGATCGTAAATCAGAAGTCGGTTGTTTCCACGATCGGCCACAAACAGACGGCCCCGTGAGTCCATCGCCAACGCATGCGGCTGGTCGAACTCACCCACACCGGTTCCGCGCTTGCCCCACGTCTTGAGCAGCTTGCCGGTTTTGTCGAATTTGAGCACACGCGCGTTGGCCGTATCCGCCGACGAATGTCCGTCAACGACAAAAATATTTCCATTCGGCGCAACCAGTACGTCGTTTGGCTGGAAAAAATAACTGTCCCCCTTGCCGCCACCGGGGGTGCCCAGGGTCAGCAGAAGTTTGCCGTCAGGGCTGAACTTGAATATCTGATGACCGCGCGCCGGACCGCTCGCCGGAGCACCGCGTCCGCCCGTGCAGCTGCAATCGGTCACCCAAATATTCCCGTCATGGTCGACTGTTATGCCATGCGGAGACATGATCAGGCCGGCACCAAACGACTTCACCAGCTTTCCGGTTGCGTCGAACTTGAGCACCGGATCCAACGACGACCCCACACAACTATTCGCGCCGCAACGCTCGGCTACCCAGATGCTCTTGCCATCCTTGTCGATATCCACCGCGCTCGTGGCACCCCAGGTGCGGCCTCCGTCCAGTTTGGCCCAACCCTCAACGGTCGTATAGGGATTGGGCAAATCGTTGACGGGCGCCATAGACGGTTGGGCGACCAGACTGGTCGCGCACAAAACCGAGCAAGCCGCTACGGCTGCGCTTCGCCTGGCGGTGCGCATCGCTGCGACGGCACCTCGCTGAGCGGCTCGACAAGACACCCCGCTCACCACGCTCATCGCCATCCGTTCTGACCTCAAGCCCACTTGAGGTCGTGGTTGCTGAGTGGTATCGAGCGCACCCGCTTGCCGGTGGCGGCAAAAATCGCGTTGACAAGCGCCGGTACGGCAGGCGGCAGCGCAGGCTCGCCGAGCCCCGTGGGCGGATTGTCCGTGACATGGAAATGCACTTCCACCGGTGCTGCCTGCGGATGACGCAACAGATTGAAATCGTGAAAATTGCTCTGCTGCACGGCACCATTGGAGATAGTGATTTCCTGTTGTAACGCCTGTGCAAGACCGTCCAGCACCGCACCCTGAACCTGCGTTTCCGCACCGCTTGGGTTGATGATCTGGCTGCCCACATCACCGACCGCCCAGACTTTGTCTACCTTCACCTCGCCGGCCTTGCTCACCGTGGCCTGTACCACCTCCGCGAAATACCCGCGATGGCTGAAGTGGAAAGCCACACCCATGCCGGTCCCCTTGGGCAGGGTCTTCTTGCCCCATGCCGACTTGTCCCGCACCATCTCCAGTACGCCACGTACACGCTCGGCGTCGAGTCCTCCCTGCCGGTTGTTTGCGGTCGACGTCTCCTGCGGCTGCTCGTTGGCCAGCATGTCGAGGCGGAACTGGATCGGGTCTTTGCCAGCCGCATGGGCCAGCTCGTCGATAAACCCCTGAGCCGCAAACGAAATTCCATTGCTACCCGGTGCTCGCAAGGCGCCCGTGGGAACGCCCAGCGCCATAACGGACGCGCCAAGCGAGTAGTTGGGGACGAAGCGGGCGGGAAACTCGGTGGGGCTGATGCTCGCAGACGATGCGAAATTGTTTCCTTCGCCAAACGAAACGAAGTGGTTCTGCCACGCGGTAAGGGCGCCCTTTGCGTCAACAGCGCCGCTGAAATAGTGCCATCCGGCTGGTCGATAGAAATCGTGCTGGATGTCATCTTCCCGCGTCCACAGCAGCTTCACCGGCACGCCAACCTGCTTCGCGATATACGCCGCCTCCACCATGTAGTCGTTGTTCAGCCGTCGACCGAACCCACCACCCATGCGGGTGAGGTTAATGGCAATATCATCCTGTGAAATCCCGAGTGTTCGTGAGACCATCGCCCGGCCCGAAGCCGGTGTCTGCG
>JBBSTN010000003.1:0-42358 GCA_038235845.1 Gemmatimonadales bacterium
CCCCCTCGGCCCCCTCGGCCACCGCCACCTCCAAGGCCAAGCGCCGCGAAGTCATCGCCGAGCGCCTCTCGCAGGGTGCCGAGTATTGTCTGAAGGCCGTTGGCGCCGAGAGCATCCCGACCAGACTCCACACCGGCAGCACCGGCAGCACCGGCAGCGCCAGCAGCGCCAGCAGCACCGCCCGCCCGGCCGGCCGCAACGCCACCGGTCGTCGCCGCAACCGTGAAGCTCGGGCGCGCAGCGCTCTCGCCGGGCCGCTCGTCGAATCCGCCAGCGCCGCCGCCACCAGCGCGGCCACCACCGCCACCAAAGCCACCGCCAAACTGCCCCAGCACGGCGGCCGGTGGCGTACCAGTGCGCACCATCTCTCGCACCGTTGCCACCATTGGGCCGACAATGACGCCAGCGGCGACAAGCGAGTCGACAACCTTGTTTACGCGCGTTGCCGTCTGGATACTGTCGCGTTTCTGTGCGGGTGTGAGCGTCACCACCACCGCCGGCCGCGTCGCCCGGAAGTCCCACACTATGTTATGCATGCCGCGCCCTCCGTTGCCGGTTAGCGTGCGCAACGTGTCGCCCGCCGCATCCTGTATTACGATGCGCACAGGGCCACTCACCGCCTCGCCCAGCCTGTACCACAAACTCGCCCCATACTGTGGACTGGGCGCTTCAAATAGGCCGTGGCCACTGTTGCCCCCGTTGATGGTGCTTTCTCCCCACTGGAAGGCGACACGGGGCGCAAATAGCATCGCCTTCGCGAAGCGTGCCTCTGGAGTCATTTGCTGAAGCGGCGTGATATCCGCCACCCATATCGAACGGCCATGTGTGCCGGCAATGAGTTCGCCGTCGCGCGGATGAATCAGAAGATCATGCACCGGCGTTGACGGCAGGCCGGTCATGAACCTCTGCCACGACTCGCCACGGTTAAGCGAGACGTATGCTCCGATGTCGGTACCCACAAAAAGCAGGTCGCGGTTTTTTGTGTCCTCGCGAATCACATGAACAAAGTCTACCTGCCCCTTCGGCAGATTTGACACAATTGACGTAAAGCTCTTTCCGAAGTCAGTGGTCGCAAACACATACGGTTGATAGTCGTCGCGACGATGATTGTCGAAGGTCACATAGAATGTACTGCTGTCGAAATGCGACGGTTCGATGCGCGACACATAACTACCCGCGGGCACGCCGTTAAACCGCGATGTCAGCTCCTCCCAATTACCGCCGTCGTTACGCGTCATCCAGACTCGGCCATCGTCAGTACCGGCATAGAGCAGGCCGGGACGCATAGGAGATTCGTTGAGCGATACAACGGTTCCGAAAGTCTCTGCACCCGTTACGTCCGGGGTGATACCGCCGGTGGTCTTGAGTGCGACGTTGAGCTTGACGGTGTCGGCGTATGAGAGCTCACCCGAAATTGGAAACATCTCGTCGCCGTACTTCACACTCTTGAGCACGCGATTGGCGCCGAAGTAGAGCGTCGCCGAATTGTGCTTTGAAATGATGTACGGCGTATTCCAATTCCAGCGCAACGCATTGGCCACCGAGTCGGCTCTTTGCCGCGCGCGAAACGACGCTACCCGCTGCTTCACCGTTGCAGATGCCGGTTCCGACTCGTCAGGCCAGACGGTATAGACGGAGTCGTCCCACTGCGAATATCCGTCTCGCCATGTAGGCTTTCTCAGGCCGGTGCGCTGTCCGGTGGCAAAATTCAACCGGCCCATGTTGCCGGCTTGCGACTCCGAATAGATGATGTTGGGGTCGGTCTGATCCTGTTGAGAGACAAAACCGTCACCGCCTCCCACATTGTGCCACATCGCGTTGGTTATCGGACCCTGCTTCCGACGGCTTGGTCCACACCACGAGCCGTTGTCCTGAAGCCCGCCGCAGACGCGGTATGGCACACCCATGTCGGCCGAAACATTGTAAAACTGGCCAAGCGCGACGGAATTGAGAAAATTCCAGTTGCCGCCGCGGTCGAACGATATGGACACACCGCCGTCATCTCCGACAATTATACGCTGCGGATCATTCGGGTCGATCCACATGGCGTGATGATCAACGTGAATACCCTGAGTCGTGTTACCGGCAGTCTTGCCTCCGTCGCTCGAATACTTGACGGGGGTCGAAGACCAGTAAACGCGATCGGGATTTTTCGGATCGACCCTCACCTGATTGTAGTAGAAGGGGCGCGTGTTCTCCGGACTCCTGTACTCCCACGTCTTTCCGCCATCGGCGGAGCGATACAATCCGCTGGGACGTTTGGCCGGATCAGCCTTGGGGTTGGCAGGTTTCGCATTGGGTGCCGTGTCCGCTTCAACCAGAGTGTACATCACATCCGGGTTGGAGGCCGAAATCGCGATTCCGATGCGTCCCTTCATCGTCTCCGGAAAGCCGCCGCCCTTCACCTCGGCCCACGTTTCGCCGCCGTCGGTGCTCTTCCAGAGTGCCGAACCGGGGCCGCCGGAGTTGAGAAAGTATGGACCTCGTACTCTCTGGTAGCTCGACGCCCAGACCACGTTCGGATTCCGCGGGTCGAGCTGCACGTCCACGAAGCCGGTTTTATCGTCGATGAACTTGACCAGACGCCAGTTCTTTCCCCCGTCGGTGGTCTTGTACATACCGCGTTCCTTGTTCGGCCCCCAAGGATGGCCGAGTGCGGCAACCCATACGGTGTTCGGATCGGTGGGATGCACCTGAATACGGGCAATCGCCCGGGTTTCGGCGAGGCCGAGAAACGTCCAGCTCTTGCCGCCGTCGGTGCTCTTGTAAATGCCACCGCCCGGGGAGATCGAGTTGCGGGTATTCGGCTCACCTGTCCCGACGTATAGCACGTTGGTATCGGACGGGGCGATGGCCATATCTCCACCCGCCGCCACCCGCGCAGTGTCGAGCACCGCGCGGAAAGTCGTGCCGGAGTTGGTCGACTTGAACACGCCGCCCGCAGCACTGACGAAGTAGAATGTCTTGGACGGAGACGGAATGCCTTCCACGTCGACTATTCGGCCCATCATGTTGGCCGGGCCAATCTGACGCCAGCGGATGGCGTTGATAGCTTGCGAGGTAACGGCTGAATCCGTCAGCCCCTGCGCTTCGAGCGGAATAGCAGCCGTCAAAGCGACTGTCGCGAGCACGGCAAGGGACAGTGCGCGGGTAGGTCTCATGAGGATTTAAATTGGAGAAATGGGAACTTGGGGCCGGATACCAAGGCGGTCGATCCAGCGATTTTGACCGTGCATCGATGCGGTGTGACTATTACTACGTGAACGTTGTCTGGTATGCTGACGACACTCTCGCGTCTCTCTGGTGTCACAGAAAGTCTCATCTTCAGCGAACGCATGCATAAATTGCAGCCCATGAGCCTTCGCCGCGACCTGCTTCCGATTTTTGCTCTCGCCATGACATGTATCGTGTCTGGCAACCTGGGCGCACAGGCTGGAAAAGCGTCAGGCAAAGCGACAACCGGAAAGTCGGTGATCCGACCTGCGCCGACTCCGAAACGCATAGCCCCTGTTATTTCTACAACTTCGGCGCGCGGCGCGGCGTGGTCTCTCCCCGATGCCAATCTGCTTGTCGAGAGAGTTTACGCCCGGATAGTTGCTCAGGATAAACCTGGCGCCGTCCCGATTGCGCAGTATCAGCGTCGATTCTTCGGACATGACACCACTGTTTTTGCGGTTCGTCAATTCATGGGGCGCGACATTGACGTGTCCCCCGATGCGTTCAGCGCAGTGAGTGGCTGGACCGATTCTCCAAAGCTCAACCTCCCGCTTTGCGAGGGGCCGGGCTGCCCTGCGCCAATTAACTCGCTCTGGCTGGCGATCACTAAGATCGAGCGCGGCGAGCTGTCCCATGAGGTAAATGTATGGTACACAACCACTTTCGCAGCCGAGAGCCCTGGGGGGCCAGCCCAGGCGTCGTATGCATTTTGCGAGAGGTGGCTAAGGTTGGGCGGAAGCTGGAAGTACGATGGATTCATTAGGGTGGCCGGAAATTCGGACTACCGCTAGCGGTTAGGGACTTTGCACTCGGCGGGACGTGCGAGCGGCCCGATTGCCAATTGTCGATTGGCAGACTAGTTTAACTGGTCGAACCAAACAGACCAGCATGTTGAGACCATAAGGGGACGACCATGTCGGCAATACCAATTTCCGAAGCAAAGGCCAAACTGGCTGCCATGGTTCGCGAGGTGGCGGCCACCGGTGAGGCATATGTAATCAGCGTTAACGGGCGTCCGATGGCAGAACTGCGACCGTTTGTACCGGTGCCCACACCTGGCCGTTTCAAGGCAGAAATCAGTTTCACCGATGATGCCTTTGCGCCGATGTCGGAGGCGGAGGCCCACGAGTGGGGAGTGTAGCCGTCGGAGAACGGCCGCTTCTGCTGGACACGGTGGCGGTTATTTTCTGGCACGCGGACAGTCCGCGGCTATCCACTCGGGCGCGCACGGCGATGCAGGAATCGCTGTCGCGCCCGATTTACGTGAGCGCAATAACAGCTTTCGAAATCGCAACGAAAGTGCGGATCGGAAAGTTGTCCGTACCGGCCACGCTGATGTCCGACTTCGAGTATGTGGTGGAGGCCGACGGGTTTCGCGTTCTTGCTCTGGATGTCGGAGCGGCGGTTCGTGCGGGGCAGTTGCCGAGTTCTCATCGTGATCCGTTCGACAGGCTGCTGGCTGCTCAGGCGCTGGAGAAGGATTGCGCCGTGGTGACGCTCGACCGATTGTTTGGGGACGAGTTTGGTGTGGAGACTTTATGGTGACGGGTAGTTACCGAACGAACGGCCGGTAGCGCACGCTGATGGGAACCTCTCGAACACGGAGCGTCTGATGTCATTAACTCGGCTCGACGTATTCGCTCGGCAAATCGACCTTAAGGTTGCACATGGTGCACGCGATGAGGGTTGGTTTTCGCAACCCGATCAGGCGGTGCTTCGCGATCAGCTGAATGAAGTCGCAATTCTCGCAACGCTTGCGGGCGAGGCGGGTGGGGACAAAGATGTTGCGGTTTCCCCGGGTGCCAAGATTGCCGCGAGTGCAAGGAGTGCAGCGGATGCTAAGAGTGCTGCGGGCGCAAAATATAAACGCGGTATAGCCGTGTTGCTGATTGGCGCAGATCCTGTTCGCGCGCTTAGCGCCGCTCAGTCATTCGCCTCAGTAATCCGGCGGGAGCTTTATCATGTCGACGTTTTGTCGATCGTGAGCAAGTACATTGGTGAAACTGAGAAGAATCTCCAGAAACTGTTCGATGCGGCGCAGGAAGGCGGCGCGGTTTTGCTGTTCGACGAGGCAGACGCGCTGTTCGGCAAACGCACTGAAGCACGCGACAGCCACGATCGATACGCCAACCTTGAGGTGAGCTATCTGCTGGACCGCATCGAGAGCTACAATGGCGTGGTGATTCTGGCCACCAATCGGAAGTCGACGATCGATCCGGCAATTCTGCGCCGCATCCGATTCGCTATTGACTTCACGCCGATGCAGTCAGGCCCGAAGCGGACGTCGAGTGAGGGCCCAAAGAAGGAGTGATCCGGGAATTGCCTTTCTGGATCGGCGTCGCCAGCTCGGACCACGCGAGCGCTGGCGTGGAGGGCGGATTTGCGCAACTCGGTCACGGCAAACACTCGACGATCAAATCGCTCAGGAAGGGCGACTGGATCGCGTACTACTCGCCGAGTACGAAGATCGATGGAGGCGCGAAAGTGCAAGCTTTCACCTCGATCGGAAAGGTGACGTCGAAAGAGTCGTATAAGGTCGAGCAGAGCGAGAGTTTGAGCCCCTGGCGCGTTGATGTTGCTTACGAGAAGAATGCCGTGGCTGCTCCGATTCGACCGCTGCTTGAAGAGCTGGATCTAACGCGCGGCAAAGGTTCGAAGTGGGGAATGGCACTCCGGTCGAGCAAGGTAAAAGCCACAGATGCAGATCTTCGAACGATTGCGAAGGCTATGGGTGCCAAGATTGACTGAGGGTTACAGCGGCGGGTTATCATCGACATAACATTCACGCCGCCACCCGCTTCGCGCCCGGTTCCTCCTCCTCCACCTCGGCCGCCTGCAGCTTCGAATGCTGCCTCCCCAACCAAATCGCCACGAAGAACCACACCGCGCTCATGGGCACGGCAATCAGTGCAATCGACGACACTGCGAGCCCCAGCGCCGACAATCCCGAGTATCCCCACGCGCCAATCTGATCACCACTGCGATAAACAAACGTGTCGATGAAGTTCTTCGCTTTGTATTTGTCCTCGGCAGGGATGACGGTGAACAACACTTCGCGCCCAGGGCTCGCAAAGCCGTAATTACCAGCACGCCTTAACACCTGAAAAACAACAAACGCACCCAGCGCGAGCGTCGGCGGCACAGTTCCCAGTACGCCAAAGCCGATAACGCTCATTACAGGCAAAATTGCCAGCGTCACACCAACTCCCAGCCACTTGATGATGCGCCCGGTAAGAAAGAGCTGTGCAAGAACCGTTAGTGTTTGAACTGCCAGATCGATCCGCGCAAGAAATGCAATACGCGAATTTCGATCGGGAAACTCGCGACCAACTATCTCAGCCTGCTGAAAGTAGAGAATGGTCGTGCCGATCGTGAACAGGAGCATGAACGCGCAGATGCCAAGCAGATAACGCGACCTCAATACATGCGTAATTCCGGCAAGTGTTCCACCGCCGATTGGCCTCTGCGCCAGTTCGCGTTCGCGAGTGCTCGCACGGAAGCTCGTTGGAAAACGTCGCGCACTTTGAACCGCCACCTCGAGCATCAGTGTGGATACAACCAGCAGAACCGATGTGCTCACCTCTTTGGCGAAGACAGCCGTCAGCGCAGACCCTGCCATTGCGCCAACTGTACCTCCTACACTGATGAAACCGTATAGGCGCTTTCCCTGCTCTGTGCGAAACGTGTCGGACATGAAACCCCAGAACACCGACACCACAAAAAGATTGAAGACGCTCGTCCACACGAAGAACACGGGTGCAATCCACAAATCGCTCTCAGGCCACCACTTAAGCGCAACGGCAAAGAATACAAGACACGCCGCAAAGCATCGATACACAAACGGAATGAATCGTCGCACCGGGACGCGCGCCACGAGCATGGCGAACAGCGGCTGTAGGGCAAGCGTCGAGAGCAGCGTACCGGTAAACAAGTACTTGAGCGTTCCTACGCCCGCCTGCACGCCGAGCGCGTCCCGAATTGAACGCAGTATGAAATAGCTTGCCAGCAGAAAGAAGAAAAACACAAACGCGAGCAACGTTGCACGCCACTCGCCTTCCTCTATCGTTACCAGTTTCGCCAGCGTGCGTTGTATCAATCGGCGCCCTGTGCATGCCAGAGCGCCAGCACTTCAAGCTCCCGCTCCGGCGAGATGCCCGCACGCAGCTTTTCCTGCTCCGCTGCCGGCCGCGAATGATACCATGTCATTGCGTCACGAACCGTGTCTGCCAGCGGGCGAAACGTAAGACCGGCCGCCTTCGCCTTCTCGATTATACTTGTGCTGAATGCAACGGTTGTGGCACCCGTGTACGACCATACCGGCATCTCCGCCCACGATCGCACTTTGTTTGCCGTGAGAAACGGTTGGGCCACCCATGTAAAGTGCGCACCGTTGCTGTAACATGCCTTGATCCCGTACAGCAACTCTCCAATGCCGCAAACCGTGCTCGGCCCAACCGCATTGAAGATTCCCGTAGTGCCTGCTTCGCCGAGTCTGATCATCCATTCGGTTAGATCACGCACGTCTATCCATTGCGCGGGATCATCGATCTTTCCGGGAGCGAGTATCTCGCCGCCTCTCTCGATGCGTACCGGCCAATATGTGAAACGGTCAGTGAGGTCTCCGGGCCCAACGATCAGTCCGGGGCGCACAACAGTACCGCCTTTCCCAAACTCGCTCATTACCAACTGCTCACATTTTACTTTGCGCGGCCCGTACTGCGCTGACGTAGCAGTTGCATTTATCGGAGCTGGTTCCTGTGTCGGGAAGGTTTCATCGGGATACGATGCAGTAAAGTCGCGATACGCGGCAGTGCTCGAAACCATCACATACTGTTTTACGTTGCCCTTGAGCACCGCCGCCGCGTTAACTATCCACGCTGGAATGCCAACCGGCAAATCGTATACCACATCCCATTTTCGACCGACGAGTGCCGCATGACCGCTTGGTTCATTGCGGTCGCCGACAAGTTTTTCCACGTTCGGAAACAGCTCAGGTGCGGTCTTGCCACGGTTGAACAGCGTGACAGTATGCCCTTTCGCCAGCGCATGCTCGACAAGATGTGGCCCGATGTAACCGGTGCCCCCCAACACGAGAATCTTCAGTGCCATTTATGCGCCCGCGAATTGAGTTGGGTAGACACCGCGTGTTGCGCAACTTCTTGAGGCGAGCATGCGTCTCGCTTTCACTCAGTGACCGAGCGCATGCCAGGCGGTCAGTACTTCACGTTCCTTTTCTGGAGAGAGGCCCGCACGCAACGATTCCTGTCGTTCCGCAGGCTGCGCGTGATAGTACTCGAGTGTGTCACGCACAGTGGTGGCCAAGGGGCGAAATGTGATTCCCGCTTTCAACGCTTTGCTGATGTCCATGCGCGCCCAGCCAACGTTGTTGCCGCGTGGCGCCATCCACACCGGAAGATCCGAGTACGGCCGCAACTTTCGTTCGAGCAGAAAGTCTGTGTCAACCCATGTAAATTGCGCAGTACCGCCGGTTACCGCCTTGATGCCGTACAGCATTTCTGCTGTCGACATGCCGTACTTTGGGCCGACTGCGTTATATGTACCTGACTCGCCCTGTTCGCAGAGACGGACAATGAACTCCGTAAAGTCGCGCGCATCGATGAACCCGACAAAATCGTCCGGATCACCTGGCGCCAGAACCTCGCCACCCTGCTCGATCCGAACGGGCCAGTACGAAAAGCGATCGGTTAGATCTCCGGGGCCAACGATCAGACCGGGCCGAACAATCAGCGCCTTGTTTCCGAACGCTGCCTTCGCTTCCATTTCGCTACGTACCTTGAGGGGGCCGTACGTGGAAACTGGCGCACCGGGATACGCAGCCTGATACGCTGCACCCGCCGGGACCGCATCCGGCGGAGCAGGAACGCTTAACGGGCCGTCCTCAGTAATACCGATCGCTTTGCGATTCTCGAATGCAGAGAGCGTGCTCACAAAAACGTACTTGTCAGTGTTTGCGGCCAAGACTGCTCCCGCTTCGCGCACCCAGCGTGGCACCTGCGTCGGATTGTCGATCACGACATCCCACTTTCGACCTTTTAAAGCCGCATAACCATCGGGCTTATTGCGATCACCAATCAACTTCTCAACGCCGGGAAACAAGCCCGGATTTGTCTGCCCGCGATTGAATAGCGTGACCTTGTGTCCGCGCGCGAGCGCGTACTCCACTTCGTGCGGCCCTATAAAACCGGTTCCACCCAGGATCAGTATTCGCAGCGGAGCACTCGCCGTCCCGGCGCTCATTGCAGGCCCGCTACTTCGGCATCTATCGATGCATCGAGTTTCGCTACTTCACTCATCGACTTTTCTACAGTTGACGGATCGCCTTTCGACGAGCCACCACTCGCTCGCCACGCAGCTATCACTGCCTTCTCCTTCTCCGGCGCGATGCCCGCGCGCAATGTGGCCTGACGCTCGGGCGTCTGCTTGTGATACCACTCGAGAGTGTCCGCGGCTGTATCGGCCAACGGCCTGAATGTCAGCCCCGCCGCCCACGCCTTCTCGCAATTCACTCGACTGAAACCCGCGGTGCGCCCAACGGGCGGCACCCACACCGGCAATTCACTCCATCCCCGCACCTGTTGCGCGCTGAGAAACTCGTGCGGCACCCAGACAAACTTTGCGTCGCTCGAGGTAACCGACTTGATGCCGTAAAGCATTTCTCCAATGTTGGTCGGCGTGCTCGGCCCCGTCGCGTTGAAAGTGCCGAGCGTATGACTTTCGGCGAGACGTATAATCCACTCGCTGAGGTCTCTTGCGTCGACATACTGGACCGGATCTTCCGGCATGGGCGCGAGAATCTCGCCACCCTTCTCAATGCGAATCGGCCAATACGAGAAACGATCGGTAAGATCACCAGCGCCAACAATCAATCCAGGGCGAACGATGGTGACATTCGCGCCGAACTGGTTTTTCGCTTCCACCTCGCTCCGAACCTTGTTGGATCCATAAGCGCTGGCGTCGAACGGTGCATCTATGTCGGACGGTTTGTTTAGCGGACCGTTTTCGTCGAGCGATTTCGAGTTGTCGGAGAAAACCGAGATTGTCGAGACGAAGATGTATTGCTTCGTTCGTCCTTTCAGAGCAACTCCGGCATCCCGCACCCACTTGGGATTCGCAGTCGGGTTGTCAATCACGACATCCCATTCGCCGCCCTCAAGCGCCTTGTGACCATCGGGCAGATTTCGATCGCCCACTAGCCTTGGCACGTTGGGAAAGAGCGTGCTGTTTGTCTTTCCGCGGTTGAACAGCGTGACCTTGTGTCCGCGATCGAGCGCGTATTGCACCTGATTGGGCCCGATGAATCCGGTGCCACCAAGAATCAGAATTCGAAGTGGCGCCGAGCCCCGTGATGACGACAGGAGCGCGTCGTCGGATACTCCGGAAGCACCAATTCGCGTTGCGCCAAATGACACCGCGCCAATGCCCAGACCACCGCCGATAACCGCAGAGGTCTTGATAAACGTTCGCCGATCAATTGTCATAAATCGCCTGCGTGGTGGGAATTACAGCTGGGGAATGAACCTGCTGAACGGACCAGCTGAAGGTATCCATCAAGTATCCATCAACCGCTAACGCACGAATGCAGCACCCCGCTCTGCTGCGAGCAGTGCTACTGCATCCGCTTTCCGTCAAGCTGTTCAATAGTTTTTGTTGACGCTGGTCTCGCTTTTCGCAATCGCGCCGAAACAGCCTCGGCCTCCGTCAGAACGCGCAGCACATTTTCACCCGCGAGCCCGCGCAGCTGCGCATCCGTCCATCCGCGACGAACGAGTTCGGCGAGAAGCACAGGATAGGTGGAAACGTCTTCCAGACCAACTACGGTTTCTGTTATGCCATCAAAGTCGCCACCGATACCAACGTGCGACGCGCCCGCAACCTGTTTGATGTGATCGATGTGGTCCGCCACATCGGCAATCGTAGCCTTTGGCGCCGGATGCGCCGCGCGATATGCGTCGAACGCTTTAGCGATGGCCGCCGCGTTACCCGCGTTCGCTTTGGTGATCGAATCTCCCGCGCGAGTGGCTGCCCTATCGTACTCCACGACCAGCTGAGAAATGAATCCCGGCACGAACGTGACCATCACGACTCCACCATTCTTCGGGAGACGTTTGAGTATCGAATCGGGGACGTTTCGGGGCACATCGGCAATGGCGCGCGAAGAGCTGTGCGAGAACATCACCGGCGCCTCCGATACGTCGAGCGCGTCGCTCATGGTGCCGGGTGACACGTGCGATAGATCTACAATCATTCCGAGCCGGTTCATCTCGCGCACTACTTCCTTGCCGAACTCCGTAAGACCTTTGTGCGTGGGAACATCGTTTGCTGCATCGGCCCAGTCGAGCGTGACATTGTGCGTGAGCGTCATGTAACGCGCGCCAAGATCGTAATATGCGCGTAGGGCACCGAGCGAGTTTTCAATAACATGACCACCTTCCATGCCGAGCAGCGAACCGATCTTTCCAGCCTTGAATGCGTTGCGCACGTCGGCGGCGGTTCTCGCTGAAACGAACACATCCGGGTAACGATCGATAGTTCGCTTAGCTATATCGAATTGTTCGAGCTGTATGCGCGCAAAACCCGAATCGCGCACTTCTCCAGGCACGTAAATCGACCAGAACTGGCCGCCGACCATGCCTTTGCGAAGACGCGAAATATCCGTCATGCCGGTTGTAGTACGCCTCAGGTTGTACGCTACCACGTCGCGAGGATCTTTGGCGTTTTCGCGAATAGCCCACGGCAAATCATTGTGCCCGTCCACCAGAGGTGAAGTACGAAGCAGGCGTTTGACGTGGGCTATTCGGGTGGCCAGGTTTGCGTCTTTGAGTGCCACGGCGGCCGCTTTTTTCGCCTTGGCTGGCGGTTTCCTTGCGGCCTGTGCGCCCGCATTCGAGGCCAGCAACGCAACGGCGAACAGCGAACTAACCATAAATCGGGCGCTGACCGCCGAGTGGCGTGCGATCAGCCCACGAGCAACTCGAACTTTCACCATCTTACAACCCCATTCTTTCCAGATAATGTGGCAGCATCTTGCGCCACCACGGCCAGTCGTGATTCACGTCGTACCCCCAGAGATCGAACAGATGCGGAATTCCATTGCTGTCGAGGAGGTTATGAAAACGTTCCGTTGCCTCCGGCTTTTCGTACGCACCCTGCCCGCTCACCAGTGTGATGCGTGATCGCTCGCGCAACATGTCGAGTGGCTCTCCTCCGAGATTCGACACATACCACATCGGATTATTAAAATAGCAGTTATCGTCGGTATAGCCGTCGAGATAGCCACGGGAAAGGTCGTAAAAACCGCTCATTCCGATGACGCCACCGAACAGATCGGGCCTCCGGAAGAGTGCGTTCGCCGCATGGAAGCAACCGAAGCTGGCACCGGTGGTGATGGCTCGGACGCCGCTGTGACCTACGATGTGACGAATGAAGGGCACCACCTCGTCTTCTATGTAGCGCGAGTAGAGCGCCTGTCGTCGAGCCTGTTCGGGGACGTTGAGTTTCCGGTCCATCCACGCCAACCGGTTGATGCTGTCTATCGAGAAGACGCGTATTCGCCCCGCCATGATGAGCGGTTCGATTGCCTTGACGAGGAAAAATCTTTCATTCTCGAGAAAATCGGCCGCCGCGGTGGGAAACAGCAGCACGGGATGTCCCGCATGCCCATAGGTGACAATGGGCATCTCGAGCCCTAGAGCGGGGCTTCGCCAGCGGTCGATGCGCTTGGGAAGTTTCGGACTTACGAACTGAATAGCCATCCCGAATAGTCGCTATCCGGTGACCACACGGCCAGTGTGCATGCGGCGAATGATCCTGCCAATTGTCCCACCACGCCTGCCCTACCGGCCTGTTTTCTCGACGGTCCCGGGGTCGCTGAATACTCGTTCCGTTAGCAACCGGGTGGTGAAACGTTGTCCTTCAGAAATTCTTTCGACCTCGATCTGAGTCGCTTCTGCCAAGTGCTCGATTCGCTGGATTCTGTAGAACAGCTCCGTCGGAATAGCGGAAGGCGCCGAGCCTCGAGAGTCGCCGCTGATTCTGCGCGCAATTGCTCGCGCAATGGGAAAACCAATTAAGCCAATAACAATCGACGAAAAGATGACTACGAGATCGGGATCCGGGTACATACCACTCCATTTGGTGAATTCAGTCAACCTACGCGTCGCACGGCTCCGAGGTGTCAGACCGCACCCTCAGCCCCGACGAATCGGCCCCGGTCATCGGCCCGTCGCGCTGGACAACCTCTTGTTGAAGCAGAATTTCCGTCCAATTGAAAGTTCGGATCGCGAAATACTACGGTAGCGGGAGATCTTTTCCGGATATCGCTCAATCGTCGAGCCCCGGAAGCCCATGCTGATGAATAGACCCTCCGCAAGCGACACGGCGAAAAGCTCGGGATGCTCCCGCTCGCGAGCCAGCTTCTCGGCAGCCGCGATCAGACCCCTCCCGATGCCATTACCATGGACCGACGGATCGACCGCAAGCGAAACGAGCTCGACAAGGGAGGGAGAGTACTCGTCGAGAGCAACACAACCCAGAACCCGGCCTCTTTGGCCACGCACGACCTGATAATCCTGAAGATGCGCCTGCACAAAGTCGTGCGTCCGCATGAGGGTCAGCCCATCCGGGGCAAAAAGATTATTGAGCGCTGCAATCGGTTCGATATCCCGCTCGTCAGCATGCTCTACGTGAGGCGCGCCTCCCGAATCGACCAATAAAGTCAGTCCACGGGTTGCCGTGTATCAGCGCGACGCGAACACGCGGCTCTTGCCGGTCTTGTCGAAAAGCATCACGTCGAACTTGTCTTTCCGCCCGCCCATCTCCATTCCGGGCGATCCCATCGGCATACCTGGGACTGCCAGACCGCGCGCGACCGGCGCGTCGGTGAGCAGCCTTTCGATGAGATCAGCTGGCACGTGGCCCTCGATGATGTACGTTCCTACACGAGCAGTATGGCACGACGCCAGCCCCTCGGGTACGCCCATTGCCCGCTTAACCGCATCCATGTCTGCGGTGTCGTGTACGGTGGCAGTGAAACCCGCCGCGCTGACATGTTTGACCCACTCCTTGCAACAGCCGCAGTTCGGGTCTTTGTAGACTGTAATAGCACGCGGAAGTGGAATCCTGGCGCTACCAGAAGGCGCGTCCAAGCCCGAACCGGACCTCGGTTTGCCGGGCTCCTCGGCGCCAATTGCTTTAAGCGCAGTCAGCGAGAGCACGCCTGCCATGATAGTGGCGGCGGCACCCAGAAAATCACGGCGATCAGTCAATGCGATAGCTGGCTTTAAATTCATGATCAGAAGATAGCAGGTTTTCGTGGACATTCGACCTTGTCCACAGACTCGGCAGCGTCGACATTGGTTCCATGTCTTCTACACCAAACCCAGCTCCACGAAAGTCAACGGGCGACCAGCCCGAGCGTCGGCGCAATCCCCGGCTCCGCGAACTCGTCGAGGAAATGCTTGTCTCGATTCGCATTGCATCCAACAAGGATCTTTGGAGCGCGGAGGAACTTGAACGTTATAAGGCCGACATGGCGAGGATCATGGAAGCCGTTCGGATTCACGCGATCGAATCGAAAAATGCGGAGACTTCGAACAAGCAGTGAAGCGGCGGTGGGAGCGCGCTGTGTAATTCGCCGCGCGCTGCGCTAAAGAAGCCCGAATTCCTCTTTGGCCTTCCTGTCTCCGAAATCGGCTGAGCCGTCTCCTGTTCCGACTGGCACGCCACCGCTCGCCAAGATCAATTCGCGCTCGGCAACGAGATCCCAGAAGTTTTCGTTTTCGACCGTCGAACTCGAC
Source organism: Gemmatimonadales bacterium (assembly GCA_038235845.1). GTDB lineage: Bacteria > Gemmatimonadota > Gemmatimonadetes > Gemmatimonadales > Gemmatimonadaceae > Gemmatimonas. The sequence continues at coordinate 15,033 of JBBSTN010000003.1, forward strand.
TTCGGCAGGAGCTTGTAAATGGCCTTGTACATGAGGGAGAAAGCCCAGAACAGCGCAAGCATATCCGGAATCATCAGAGCAACCCGCGTAATAGCATTTACGTTGGCCACCTGATCATTAAATGCGGGTGTGTTGAACGGTGCGACAACCATTCGCAGATTGATGATGTAGTTGGCCACGCCACAAAGCAGATTCGTGACGCCGATTATCACCGCCGACTGACGCAGTGCCCGTAGCACCGGCCGCTCATCGAGCAGACCTTCAAGGGCATTTGCCTGCTCGGGCGTTTCAGGTACGAGCCCCTGCATTCCAATCGCACGCGTTACCGGCTTCGAGAGAAACGCCGAGCCACCAAATACGACCGCAGCAACCATGTAGCTGATGGTGTCCTTGATCGCCCAGAGCTGACCATCGACGTACCAGAAGGCGAGCGCCCCGCGCAGGATCGCGGTAAAGCCTACGTACGAAGTGATGAAATTGAATCGCCGCGTGATCACCAGCAGGTCGAGCGTCACCCAGCCAACGGGCACCATCGCGGCCACCAGATAAGCCGGAAGGGTGCCAAGCGGCGCCGTTCCGTACTTGAGAATCAGTATGGGTGCAACTGCCCCCAATACGATGTCGAGGCCGAGCTTGAACGAGTTGTTCATGCGTTCGATTTAACGTAGTGAGACAGCGATTCATATCTCGCTGTCAGAAACGGCAAGTCCCGCTAGCGCTCGGCGCTCTCCTTGAGCCCAAGCGAATCGTTCAGCCATCTCACCATCGGTGCAATTGCGCTGAAATGCCGTGCAAGCGTGTCCGGCAGTGAAGCACTATGGAGATCGCCGATCTTGAGCTCGGCGCCGGCGGTGAACGACTGGTAACGCATCCACCGGGCGCACGGGCTGTCGTCGGAAAAGCCCCGCGGCATTCTCACCAGCATTGCTTCTTCCGAAAGTGCGCCAAACCGTCTTTTGAAGGAACGAGACAGCACGATTTCCTCAAAGCCGTCACAGTCTTCGACGAGCGATTGTCGAATTCGTTGTAGCGCCGGCCGGGGTGGCATCCAGATCCCACCGCCACAACACGACCCTTCGGGCGCGAAGTGGAAATAAAAGCCGGCACCACCGTGGGCTGCATCACCACCCACCCCGCTCCCTGCGTCGCGATGATAAAACCAGCAGGCTGCATGTGCCTTGTAGGGAGACTTGTCCTTCGAGAATCTGATGTCGCGATGAATTCGGAACATCGATTTCCTGCGCGATCCAATTATTTCGGGTGCGATACTGGCGAGACGGGCGTCAATTTCATCTACCAGCATCAGCATCGGCTGCCTGAGCTTGGACTCATAATCGGCGCGATGCTCCTCGAACCATTCTTTCCTGTTGTTCTTCGCCAACCCTCGCAGAAATGTCAGGGCTCCGCGGGGAATCCCCTGGAATTCCTGCTCCATCGTGCGGGACTTCCTCATGTTTAGTGCGCCGGGAAGAGGAACTTGAGAAACAGTCCGCTTCGCTCAGCCCACGATCGTTCGTGGTGTCTACCACCCTCGGCCACGAGATACTTGAGGTTGAGACCTTCCTGCCAGCCTTTTCTCGTAAGCATGCGGTGAAGTATTCGCGCGCCACGCACGATTCTGTCATGTTCCTCGGTGCCAGCATCAAGCCAGATGCGAAGCGACCGTCGATGTGTGTCCTGCTCCCCCAACCTACGCAGTATCCAGCGGTGATCCCACCAAACGGACGGCGACAAAATCGCCAGCTTAGCGAACACTCCGGGATGCTCCATGCCGAGATAAAGCGACAGCAGTGCACCAAGTGAGCTGCCGCCCAGCGCCGTGTTAGAGGCACCCTGTCGTGTACGGTACATGCGATCGATAAACGGTTTTATCTCATTGACAAGCATTGAGCCGTAGCGGCCAGCCAGACCACCGGCCGCCTTCTCCTCGTCATGAGTGGGAGTGTACTCGTCAATTCGGTCGCCCTTGGCATTGCCGATCGCCACGATTATCAGCGGTTCGATGACCTCCGCGTGGATGAGTGCACGCGCGGTGGTGTCTATGCCCCACTGAACACCGAACGGTGACATTGGCCAGTCGTCGAACACATTCTGGCCATCTTGGAGATAAAGCACGGGGTAGTGGCGGCTATGATCGCGGTCGTATCCGGGAGGCAAACAGACAAGCACATCGTGCTTATTTGGCAGATATGCGGACTCCATCTCCGGATAATGGTCGAGCGAACCCGCCTTTGTTGGTTCCGGGACGGAGCTGTCAAAGCGCCGTGAACTTTCAAGAAGGAGAGTCATTGGACCCGGCTCCGAGAGAAGTCTTTCTTGCTTTGTGTCACTAGCTCAAGCCACACGGTCTGGGAGTGGCTCGCCAGCGATAAGCGCGTCGATGTTTGCCATTGCACGTGCGCCCATCGCAAAACGCGTTTCAATCGTCGCACTTCCAAGATGCGGTAGCAACACAACATTTCCCATGTCGCGCAACTCGGCCACAACCGACGGCTCGAATTCGTAAACGTCAAGCCCAGCGCCTGCGATTCGCTGCTCGCGCAGCGCCTCCGCGAGGGCGTATTCGTCGACTATATCGCCGCGCGCAGTGTTTAAAAGAAAGGAAGTTGGCTTCATGTGTCCAAGATTTGCCGCATTGATCAGGTGCCTGGTTTCAGGAGTGGCCGGACAGTGCAGCGACACTACATCGGACTGCGCCAGAAGCTCCTGGAGATTGTCAGCGCGAACAGCGTCGAGCGGGCCGGCGCTCTCCTCGGGATCAACGCGCGGAGTGCGAGGAGCGTGCCACAATATTTTCATTCCGAGGGCGGAGGAGGCGCGCCTGGCCAAGGCGCGACCAATTCGCCCGTAGCCGATTATCCCCAGGGTTTTCCCCGTCGCTGAGCGCCCGAGCATGTGTGTCGGCCGCCAGCCAGACCATGCTCCAGTACGCACATGACGGTCACCCTCGCCCATTCGCCGCATGCACATGAGAAGAAGCCCGAGCGCCAGGTCGGCAGTATCATCTGTCAACACACCGGGCGTATTGCTAACGGCGATCCCCGCCGAGCGTGCGGCAGCGAGGTCGATATGATTTACACCCACACCGAAATTGGCGAGTAATTTTACATTCAGCGGCCCGACAAAAAGCTCCGCGCTCAAACGATCTGTGACAGTGCAGAGAACCACGTCTGCAGTTCGCATTGCTTCTCGTAGCGCGTCACCCGAAAACGGCACGTCTGTGCGGTTGAGTTTCGCGTCATACCGTGACGCTAGCTCCTTCTCCAGTGATTCAGGCAGTTTGCGCGTGACAATCACCGTGGGGCGGCTTCCGTTTGTTGACTCGCTCACTCCTCAACTCTCCAGTGTGGCAGCGCTGCACCTACACCTCGTCCAAGCGTCACGGCAATACCCGAATCGATCAGTGCCATTTCGATTCCCGCGAGTGCGCCGGCCAGTGTAAGTGAATTCGTGTCACCCAGATGGCCGATCCGGAACACTCTGCCAGAAAGTTCGCTCAGCCCCGCGCCAAGCGAAATGTCGTAACGGCGAAATGCAATGTCGATGACACTGGTTGCATCATGTCGATCTGGAACCACGACGGCGGTGACGGTATCTGATGCGATTTCCGGCCGGCGGGCACAGAATCGCAGCCCCCAGGCAACAACGGCCGCGCGCACACCGTCTGCAAGGCGACGATGACGAGCCGCAACCTGTGGCATTCCTTCCTCAAGGAGCATTGCGAGTGATTCGTCGAGCCCATACAGCAGTGAAACCGGCGGTGTTGCGGGGAAGTAACCCCGTGCATTGTGCTCGCGCATTGCACGCAGGTCGAAGTAAGCACGCGGACTCTTCGCGCCATCTACGAGTCTCAATGCCTTCTCGCTGACGTGCAGGATGCCAAGGCCCGGCGGTAACATGTAGCCTTTCTGGGAGCCGGTAATGGCCATATCCACGCCCCACTCGTCAAATTCAAACTCCAAACTTGCAATGGAGCTTACGCCGTCCACAAACAGCATCGCTGGATGACCGGCGGCATCGATCGCGCTTCGCACAGCCGATATATCCGCTGTCACTCCCGTTGCCGTTTCGTTGTGAACCATGAGCACTGCACGAATTTCGTGTGCGGAATCCGCAACTAATGCAGCTTCGATTTCACCACCCTTTGGAGCGTCACCCCACGGAACTTCAATCACGTCGACGACAAAGCCGAGCGCGCGTGCAGTTTGAATGTAGAGATGTGAAAATTGCCCAAAGCGCACGGCAAGTAACCTCGCGCCTGGATCGAGCGTGTTGACGAGCGACGCTTCCCACATTCCGCTGCCGGTAGAAGCAAACACGAACGCTTCGCCATTTGATTGATTTACAATTCTGGGCAGTCGCTCGAAAATCGATCTGGAGAAAGCCGGAAACGCAGATGAACGCGGATCCATCTGAGCGCGATTCATTGCGTTGAGCAGCCGATCCGGAACGGGAGTCGGTCCGGGAATCTGCAAGAAGTGTCGACCAGCCATTGTTTGTGTTGTCAGGTAGAGTGTGAGGTGTTGACGCGCTCTGAACTTTGCGTGCCAGCTTGATCTATTGCGGACGTTTCTTCATCGAATTCATCGGCTTCGCCGCCGCTCGAGTCGTCTCCCGCTGGAACGATCGAACGTTCGAGACGCTCGCATATGCGAGTAAGTCGCTTACGCTGTTTGGGCGAGAGTGCGTTCATCGCGGCCACTATCGCCTCAATACGAGCGGGAGCCACCCTGGCGTGAAGTGCACTACCGGCCTCGGTCATGTGGACGCTGATATATCGCTTGTCGTCCGGGTGGCGCTCTCTTCGCACGAGATCGAGCGCTTCGAGCGAGTTGATTATTGCGGTCATCTGTCCTTTGCTCAAACCAACAGCTTCAGCGAGCTCCTGTTGATGAACCGCACCACGTTCCACGATGGTATCGAGCACTCCGAATTGCGACATCGAAAGCCCTGAGGGCTGTACCGCAAGTTCGACCTGAGCGGCGGCGAGCGATGCCACGTGTTGCAATCGCCCGTAAGCAGCGACGGCCTTCTTTCGTTTCTTGCCACCCATTTCCTGGATGCTCCCTTTTGAATTCTCTTGTGACAATTAAGCGATGCGAAACCGTCGCGGGCAAACCGTCACCGGCCCTGCCGCAGTTTTGGCTTGAGAAATTCCGCCAAGCCGTTCCATACTGCTATTGAACCCCGCGGCTCGCGCAAGACGGCACAATACCGTAGTATATCGATGGACCGGTCACTTTCTGCCTTGATGTAGCGGACTCTCAGCTCGACCCCTCCGCACTCCGTCCGCGACAAGCCCACCTGTATTCCGGATATCACATGCTCACACCCTCCGATCTGTCGAAGGCTCCCCCATTGTCAGAGGCGAGATTCACTGCCGCCGCGCCTCCAGCGACATCGCCTATCAGTCGCAGACAGTGGATCGTGGCGTCGGGCCTCAGCACCGCCGCAACTCTGGTATTGCCCAGACTGCTGTCGGCGATGCCCGCCTCGCCATTCCTGGATCTCGAAAAGGCCGCCACTGACGCTCGGCGCGCCGCGGGCCTGGTTCGGCTCAACTACAACGAGAACCCGTTTGGAATGTCTCCCAAGGCCAAGGCTTCCTTGATGGCCTCGTGGGATGAGCACAACAAGTACGATCCACCAGCACTGAATGAGCTAAGGGCGACATTCGCCAAACACGTGGGCGTTCTGCCCGAAAATGTGCTCGTAACGCAGGGGTCGGGCGAAGTGCTGGACATTACGGCGCTCGCCTACGGAATGCACGGCGGTGAAATCGTGACGGGATGGCCCACTTTCGAAGGCCTGCCAAAATACGCTGAGTCGATTGGCGCCACCGTGCACCGCGTGCCGCTTACGGGCGAGTTGGACCACGACCTGAATGCACTGGACACCCGCATTACGAACAACGTCGACCTGGTCTTCGTCTGTAACCCGAACAATCCGACTGGCGTACTGGCGGATTCCAAAAAGGTGCGGGAGTTCGTGTCGTCGGTCTCGCGACGCGCGGTGGTGTTGGTGGACGAAGCCTACCACGACTATGTAGATGATCCCAACTACCGATCGATGGTAGACATGGTGAAAAAAGGCGACAATGTGATTGTGTCGCGAACTGCTTCAAAAATCCACGGCCTGGCCGGTCTGAGAATCGGGTTTGCAATTGCGCGCCCGGATATCATCGAGCGGCTGGAGAAACACGCCACCGGTACTCCGAATTGCTTCGGCATGCGCGCGGCAATCGCATCGATCAACGACACGGAATATCAGACCTTTGTGCGCTCCCTCACACTCGAAGGACGCGCACTTCTTACCCGATCGCTGAAAGATATGGGTAAGCGTGTAGTGCCGTCACAAACCAATTTCGTGTTTTTCCATGCCGGCATACCTGTGGAAGCCGTGCAAAGCGCTATGCGCGCGAAAGGATTTATCGTGGGAAGAGCGTTTCCGCCCTACAACGACTGGTGCCGTGTAAGTATTGGCACGCCGGATGAAATGAAGTCATTTGTTGCAGCACTTCCCGCAGCATTTAACGCCTGAATCGATGCCCTGTGCGTTGGTGATCGGCCAGCTCGAGTTGACGCCTGCCGATCACCAACGGAACATCTTCAAAGCCCACCGGCATTTGTAGCGTAGCTGCTGCCCGCGACAATGGCCTTTGTTTCGGCGTTAAGCAGCACCCAGAGCGAATACGCTCCGAATAGCGTCCCGAACGGGAAACGGAACAGGCGAAGCGCTGATACAACAATCAGGACAATGCGCGCCCAGGGCTTGTGTGCCAGAAGACCAAAGCCGGCGATGAGGCCAAAGATGCTTATCGCAGCAATAACCACCGCGATTATGGTGCTGGTTATGCCTGCGACAACGAAAGCGGTGAGACTTCCGGAGAAAGCCCCTCCAAACAGCCCGCCGAACAATACCGCAATTGCACCGAGGATACCCAGCGCGCTGTAAAAGATATTGACCAGTGCGACTACCTTGATATGTGTGAGCATGCTCCGACAATCCCCTTGTGTAAAGTTTACCAGGCCAGGAAACGATGTCGCCCCTGCCAGAAACACTACGGGATATCATCGTGTCAGGATTCGGCCTGTCGCCCCGCTCTGCGTAGCGTGCCGCGAAGCGAAGAGGCCCGACGTGACGCGAGCGAAACCAGCGCCACGCCGCCGAGGATAACCAGCATCGCTATGAACGCCTGGTGCGGCACGGCCTCTTTCAACACCAACACGCCAAGCAAAACAGCGACAACGGGATTCGCATAAGCATACGTGCCGACCGCAGTTGGCGTAGCAACACGCAACAGCCACATGTACGTGCTGAAGGCGATGAGTGAGCCAAACACAATCAGGTACAATAGAGCAAACAGCGAAGGCCAGCCAACGAGCCTGTAATCGAGGCGGGCGATCTCTCCGCTTCCTGCCGATAGAGCCATTAGCATGGCGCCACCCATGACCATTTGCATCGCGATGGATATCGACGCTCTGCCGGTCGAAGACTTTCCACGCGAATACAGGGAGCCGACTGTCCAGGAAAGAGACGCCATGGCCAGCACAATTGCGCCCACAGGGTCGATCACCGCTGAGCCGCCGCCAGAAGCCGCCAACTCGGATGTGTCACCCACTGGGAAGACCAGCAGAGCAACACCGACGAGGCCGAGCAGCACTCCCCCAACACCAATGAGCCGAGGCCGCACTCCACGCCCCCACTCACAAAGCACCATCCACAGCGGTACGGTGGCCACCATCAGTGACGTCATACCCGAACTGACACGCTGTTCTGCCCAGCTTACCGCTCCATTTCCGACGAAAAGAAGCAAACCTCCAATTATAGCTGCCCTCTTCCACTCGAGTGCGGACGGTTTCGCCGCTCCCCTCCAACGGCTCCACGTGTAGAGCAATCCGCCTGCGATCAGAAAGCGCGTTGCGCCAAGGAGAAACGGCGGAAGCGTATCCAGGCCGATGCGAATGGCTAGATAGGTTGACCCCCACACGACATAAACGATTGCGAATCCGAGAACGAGCCGGACACGGCTGGTTGATTGTAGCTCGACGACTTCATTGTTCGACACGCGGTGATGAACTCAGAATTTGGTGAACACAACTTCTGCAACGTCATCATCAGTGGAGGATGTCGTAACGGATCCGCTATCAGTGATTGCGAGGGAATCCTGACGCCGTATGGCGCGCAGTGCAGCATCTCCAGCTGCAACACCTCCAACCAGGATGTAGAGATAAAATGTATAAAAGCGCCACCATATGAGCGAAGCCGCGAAAATACCCGCTGGAATTGCTCCGCCAAGTGTGGCAGCAAACGCTCCCTCGATGAATCCTCCTCCTCCGGGAGCGGGCACAACAACGCCTCCATAAAATAGCGCCAACGGCCACAACACAAGCGGCGCGAGCGTGTTCATCGTCAACGGAAACGCGCGATCGCTCAGATAGACAAGCAGTGGAAGTGTGGCAACCTTGAGGAGCACATGAAGTATCGACCCGCCGAACGCGAGTGCCATCAACCATGGGTTTGCGGTCCTGAGCGAGTGGACGGAGCTGCGCAGCTGACGGAGTGTGCGTTGAATGGCCCTCCATCTTCCGCTATGAAGCCCGATCTTTCGTGCCCAACCGGGAGGTGGACCGTTCGCATTGCGTCGCGAGAGGACGAAGCCTAGCGCCGTCGCTCCCAGCACCGCGACACTGTAGCCACCCACCAACCCGATAAGTCCGCCGATCGACGCACCTCGACCCCGAAATACACAGGCCAGCACGAGGCAAACAATGGCGAGCGAACACATCTCGAGAAACAACTCCAGAAACAGCACAAGTACTCGGCCCGACGAAGGCATTCCTCCATCCGCAAGTATCAGAAACCGGGCGGGCTCAGCGCCGGAACGTGCTGGAGTTATGGAAGCGGCGAAGTCTCCCCCCAGACAGACACGAGCCGCGCTGACAAATGACAGACGAAGGTTGACCGCGCTGGCCGCCGCTTGAATTTTCAACGATCGCGTCACGATCTCCATCGAGAATGCTGCAGCTGCCGCTGCATGTGTAAGGAGCGGAAGCGCAGGCATTCCACCTGCGGGCCAGTTGGATGCAACAACCCAAATCGACGCGCCGATCATGAACGCGAACGAGATTAATGTGATCGACCAGCGCAAACGCACACGCACACGCACACGCGAGCTATTCACTGTTGCAGCGGGTAGTACTTCATGTGCCTCGCGGTTTGGCCCGGCGTGTAGCGGTAGCGTTGATCGGATCTTCCGGCCAGGGATGTCTCGGATAGCGGCCGCGCAGCTCCCGTCGGACGTCGAAGTACGAGTTGCGCCAGAAACCGGCCAGATCTCGCGTGATTTGAACAGGACGCTGTGCAGGTGAAAGCAGGTGTAGTGTGATTGGCACAAGCCCACCCAGCAGCGTTGGCGTTTCAGTCCACCCAAACACCTCCTGCAGTTTGACCGCGAGCACTGGCACACGCGAATCGCTATAATCGATTTTTACCTTTGAACCGCTCGGGACTTCGAGATGGGTTGGCGCGAGCTTGTCGAGGTCCGCTCGCAAATTCCAGGGCAACAGATTCATGAGTGCGCTGCTCCAATCGAGCGACTCGAGATCTGTCCATCGTCGTGCACCGATCAGCATTGGGCGCAGCCACTCGTTGAGCGTTGCCTCGAGAGTACTATCTGATACTTCTGGCCATCCCGGAACATGCAATGCGACAAAAGCGATTCGCTTACGGAGCACGATCGCGGCACCTGATAGCGGCATTGCGCCGAGTCCGACGGTCGAGATCATACTGACCATCACCTCTGCCGCAGCGTCGTCGTCGATCTGGCCCAGCCGTCGCTCATCCAGGAGAATGCTTCCGAGAGTTCGCGAGCGCAGCGAGCGCACCGCTCTCGGCTCCTCCTGCCAGAAGGTTTCCTCGCGAATGCTCACTGAGTCGCCGAAGAGCTCGATCACGTCGTCAAAGCCAAGTGCTGCCGCGCGGAGGATTCGGTATTCAGGAGGTCGCCCATCGATATCAGCTACAGCAAGCCACTCCTCGTTGGCCAGTGGATCATGTGGAGGAAGCGTTGCAACTGCGCCATTTCGAAGCAGAAATTTTGCAGGGCTTCCAGTACGGCGACGTGCGATACGGTCCGGGAATGCGAGCGCGATCATTCTGCCCGTGTCGCTGTAGTCATCGATTTGCGGAGGATCATTGGCGTGGCCCGCGTCACTACTCGCTCGAACATCACGATGGTGGCCGGCACTGCGAACCGCAGTTTTGCCGCGATCTTTGTGATCTTTATGATCTTTGTGAACGTAGCGGGAAGAATCGATGCTTCTTGACAGCTCGCGTGCCGTTCGTCTCGCACGCGACCAGGCTTCCCGGTCCAAATCATCACCCGTCGCCGAGTACTGCAACGAAGGATTGTCGCGGGCGAGGAGTTCGACTCGCGTTCGCATGTCAGCGCTGACAGAACGAGTATTACGACTGACGATGTCGCGCTCCTCGAGTAGAGCCGCAATTCTTGCGGCAAGCAACGATTGTCCGGCGCTACCTGCGGTGAGAAGCATATGCGACAGCCGGGGAGCCAATGGAACTCCGGCCATTTCCTTCCCGTGGGGAGTGATCATGCCCTTTTCGTCGAGTGCGCCTAGTTGTGTGAGCAATTCGCGCGCGGCGAGAAACGGCCCTGATCGAGGCGCATCGAGCCAACGGAGTGACGTGGGGGTGCGGATGCCCGCATGCGCCAGATCCAAGGCGAGCCGTGATAAATCCGCGTCGATGATTTCTGGGCGCGTTGATGGCTGAAAACCGAATTCCTCATGCTCGTCCCACAACCGATAGCAAACGCCCGCAGCGGTTCTACCTGCTCGTCCGCGCCGCTGATCTGCAGACGCGCGACTCACCCTAACCGTCTCCAATCTTGTGAGGCCAACCCGGGGCTCGTAGCGCGGCAGTCTCGACTGGCCGGAATCGACGACAACGCGAATGCCTGGTATGGTCAAACTCGTTTCAGCAATGCTGGTGGCAAGCACAATTTTTCGTCGACCGTCAGGCGAATACGAGAGCGATGCGTCCTGAGATGCCTGATCCATGCTGGAGTGCAGCAAGTGAATAACGGGACGAGACGAACCGGGAGACACATCGGGATACGCCTCGATCAACGCCGCTACTCGACGTTGTTCAGCGGCACCTGGAAGGAATACGAGCAGGTCACCTTCGTCTCCGCGGAGCGACTCCCGTACTGTTCGCGAAACAGTTGCTTCAAGTCGTTCAGTTCTCTGTGGCGGGCGATAGCGTGTCTCCACCGGATATGCGCGTCCCGCGCTTTTTATAACGGGCGCCGGTGCTTCCGGATCAAGCAGTTGAGCAACGGCGTTGCCATCGAGTGTCGCAGACATGACGAGGATTCGCAGCTCTTCGCGTAGATGTGTCTGCGTTTCGAGCGTGAGCGCAAGTCCGAGATCTGCGTGCAGGGAACGCTCGTGAAACTCGTCGAAGATCACGAGAGCATACTCCTCCAGCGCAGGATCTGTGAGAAGCATTCGTGTGAGCACGCCTTCGGTGATCACTTCCACTCGGGTACGCGCGCTTGTTCTGGTGTCGCCACGTATACGATAGCCTACCGTTTCACCAACGGTTTCGCGGAGTGTGCGAGCCATGTAACCCGCGGCCGCGCGTGCTGCGAGGCGGCGGGGCTCGAGCATCAGGATTCGTCGTCCGTTGAGCCAGTGGCAGTCGAGAAGTGCGAGTGGAACTCGCGTTGTCTTTCCGGCACCGGGCGTCGCTTCGAGCACTACGCTCGAACGAAGTTCGAGCGCCGTTAGCAGCGACGAGATTACCTCGTCTATGGGAAGTGAGTCAGCGAACAGCACGTCGGTGCGTAAGCTCCATAACTGTAGCTCGCTCTGTCAACGACGCGTTCGACTACCGTCGAGCGCGGATTGCAGCCAGGACTGTGCTCGCTGCAACACCTCGTCGGTACCGGCGCGCGTTCCCCGAACCGTCGGATGGACTTCCACCAGCGGCGTAAGCCCCACCCGATGCACCTGACCACCATCCGCGCGACGTACCTCGTCAACTGGAAAGTTAAGCGTCAAACCGCCCGGTAGCTTGAGCGCTACTGGCGCTGCAGCTGCTCCCGCGCTCGACGACCCGATAAACACAGCGTTGGATGACGCTTCCAGCGCCAGCGCAAGCTGCTCTGTTTCACCCTGCGTTCGGTCATCGATGAGCAGCACTATTCGACCCTTGTAATGGTCCGTCGTATCCGTGTTAATCGATACCGGAATGGTTGCACGTTCGTCGACACAGCTTCGCTGCGCCTCGCGCAGCGTCGGCTCAAGGCATGGCGCGCTCATGCCGCGGCGGACAACGCGCGCCGCTACAAACTGTGGCGTCGACGAGAAGTGCCTTAGCACCGTCTCCGGCGACACATTCAACGCAGATCGCAAATCGAGCACCACGCCACGCGCGTTTTTCACCGAACGGAAAACGCTGTCGGCCGTACGGTCGTTCAGACGTTCGAGATCGACATACGCAAGTCCGCCACCAGATCTCGACGGTGTCGCAGAGCGACGTTCGAACCACTCCTCCTCCCCGCCGCCTGGTAAGGCCGTGCGAACAACGTCAAATGAACGCTCGGGGCCGGTGACATCTCGTATCTTGAATAGAGCAGGCCCTTCCGGCCCGCGCGCCGCCAACCGTAGTAGTTCGCGGGAGCGCGCCCAGTCGTTCGAAGCGGAGATGTCGCGTCGGTGATCCGCAAACCACGCCGCGATTGGAAAACCGTCTGCCGAGGTGATTTCCACTCCGACGGGAGGTACGCCGGTTGGAGTGCCTGGTCGTAAGTCGGTAACTATTACCCGCCCTTCCACGAGCCTGGCGCGAAACGGCGCCGCAGCCACCCCAAACAGTGCGTCCCGCGATGCTCCAACGAGGCTCACCTGCCCGTCATCGAAAGATGCAACCATGTCTTCCAGCGCTCTCGCATACTCGCTTCGATTCCCCGCAGCTTCGAGCCTTGGAACGGCGCGTACAAATACTGCGTCGATGTCATCGTCATAGCTGTCGCGATGCGCATGCTGCGTTCTCATCGCATTCCAGAGCTTGAAGCCGGCTATCAAGCGCGCACCCATGTTGGGATACGGAGTTGAGTCGATTGCAAACGCAACTGTCCCAGCGGGATAGACTGGAGTTGAAGGCTGGTCTGCTAGCGGTGATTCCGGACCACCTTTGCTGCGAAGTATCGTCATTGCAACGCGTAGTGCTGAAGCGCCTCCACCTCGAGAGTCGGAAAGTGCAACTATGCTGTCCGCACGAAGCGCGACACTCACTCCACCGTACGTGAGCGTACTGGTTCTAACCCGCGCCCAAACCCCTTGAGCTAACGGTACACTCACACTCGAAACCAGCGACAGCTCGCTCACCCCCGCTTCAGCGACAAGACTTGCGCGCCCGGCGAGTACCAGTGCCGCCAACGATCGCGGAATGATTGATGCCTCGTTGGCCATTATCGCTATTCGTCGATTGTCGCGTGCAGTCTCGTCGCCCGACAAGCGCGGTTGCAGATAATCATGCTGCGAAACGAGACTGACAGAGTTATCGACAGCGTCAACGTTGGTGCGTGCGTTGCTGTTGTCATTACGGTTCGGCGAGCCCGATGCATTAAAAAACATCGGGGGCAGCGACAACGGCACTCCGGCCCTTCTAAGACGCTCGCCGGGAAGCATCAGGGGCGCGGAAATAACTGATTCGACAAACCCGGTTGCTTCGATAAATGCATTCATCTCCCGTACGAATCGGCTGCCTCTGGATCGATCAGCAGCTGTCAGTCCGGTTGAAGATGCCGGTGAAAGTGCGGGCTCGCGAAGATCGATAATCAATGCGCCGTTTCCTCTCGCAGCAGCGCGGCGCAGCACCATCGAGTCTTCGGGCAAGTACTGATCGTTGGCCGGTAGCGTGAGTACTACGCTGCTGTCATCGGTGACCTCGAACTCCGCGGGCATATGGATGCGCCGGGGTTCACTCGAGGTGGCAGGCTGCTCCACTCGCGTAAGCGGGTCTCGAAGCGTTTCGAGAAGCGTCGACAGCACCCCCGATAGCGCCGCAGACTCTCGCGCTACCCGCAGCGCCGGTAGCGTGCGGGCGACGGCACCATCCCATGAATCGGGGCTTTCGGAGACGGCAGGGTGAAACAGTCTGACCGTCTGCCAGAGTGTCGAGAGATGCGTGAGGTGCACCACGCCAGCGGAATCGGAGGCGGCGGGCTCAGGTTCCGCCACAGACGGCAGAGTCGTTTCCGACGCCCGTGCCGTTACTCCTGGGTCAGGCGGAGTGGGCCGGGCACGAGCAGGCGGAGCGGACGATACGGAGTCGATTGGCCGGAGAACCCGCGCTACCGGTTCCGGCTTTCGTGGCTCTGGCTTACGTGGTTCGGGCTTACGTGGTTCGGGCTTCGGGGGCCCTTGACTACGCGTGCTTGCTGTCGTGTCCGGCAACGCCGCGGCGTTCTCCCCATTCGGTGTAACCTTGAAGAAGGCGCTACTGCATGACGCCGAGGAAAGAGCGCAGCCGACGGCAAACGCAAGGCGGAACGATGTCGTTATCTTGTTGCCTCTCATGATTCGAAACATATCATGCAGGCCGATGTACGCCGCCGTATTCCGGCACACCTCACGACTCTGATGACCGATCGACTTTACTATTCCGACTCGTACCTCACCTCCTTCTCCGCCGTTGTCGTAGCTGTGGCGTCGGCATCGAATCTCGTGTACCTCGATCGCTCCGCTTTCTACCCGGCCTCGGGTGGACAACCGCACGATGTGGGTACGATAAACGGAGTCCCCGTAATTGATGTGATTGACGAGGGAGAACGGGTGGCGCACGCGACTCTCGGCGTCTCCGATTTATGCGTGGGAGATGTCGTGAATTGTGTCGTCGACGAGGCGAGACGCGACGACTTCATGCAACAGCACACGGGTCAGCACGTCATCTCTGCCGTATGCTCGGACGACCATAGCTGGGAAACGCTCAGTGTTCATTTTGGCGGAGAGTACTGTACTGTAGACGTAAGTGCCGCCGCCGTCGACGATTCCCAGCTTCGTGCGATCGAACATCGAGTCAACGAGATCGTGCTGGCAAACTTGCCGGTCGCTGTGACGTACGAAGAGGCAGAGCGCGCTCAAGGATTGAGAAAACCCAGCAATCGGATTGGCGAGCTCCGTATTGTGTCCATCGAAGGCGTCGATCGGAGCGCTTGTGGTGGTACGCATGTAGCGCGTACTGGCGAGGTTGGCCCAGTCCTGCTGCGAGGTGTGGAGAAAATGAAAGGTGCCAGCCGAATCCGCTTTTTGTGCGGATGGCGAGCACTAAAGCGGGCTCGCATGGATGCGGAGATTCTTTCCCGCGCGTCCCGATTATTGTCTTCTGCGCCGGACGAAGTGGGGGAATTGATCGAGCAGCAACAGACCCGGCTTACCGAGCTCGAGCGCGAGCAAAAGCGTCTGCTCGTCGAGATTACGAGGCATAAGGCCCGGGGGCTGTGGGGCGACTGTCCGGCAGATTCCGACGGCTTTCGGCGCGTGCGGATCAAGAAGGAATCTGGCTTTGTTCGCGAAGAGGAGCAGCTGGCACGACAGATTGTCGAGTTGGGCCACTGCATCGTGCTGTTGACCGTCAACGAACCTGCGGGAGTGATGGTTGCCACTTCACCCGATACCGATGTTGACGCTGGCAAGGTGCTCAAGGCTGCGCTGCAAACGGTGGGCGGGCGGGGTGGCGGCTCGGCAAGACTGGCTCAAGGATCCACGCCGGTCCGCACGATCTTTGCGGACCTTGAATCGGCGCTTGGTTTTCGTACATCCACTATCAATGACCCTCCTCCAGCCTCTATCAACGAGCAGCACACAAATGCCTGACAGACTGTCTTTTCCTTTTCTTGCCTTAGCGGCGACGACGCTTTTCGTCTGTGTTCCCGGCCGAGCTTACGCGCAGTCGAGCGCTGGGATTCGATTGGGCGTTCTCGGAGGCGCGTCGATAACGTCTGTCACGGGCGTTGACGTCAGCGGCGCCGTTGGCTCGAATGGTGAGCCCGATGTCAATCTGAAAACCACTAGCCGACCCGGTTTTCAGCTGGGCGCCTATCTCACAGTGCCTCTTACCACTGCGATGTCGTTTCAGCCGGAGCTGCACTTTATCCAGAAGGGCGCCAAAATTGTGGGCACCAGTACCGGCATCGATTTCGGCAATACCGTCACCCTTTCGCTACAGACTTCCTACGTAGAATTACCGCTTCTGCTCCGATATGACGTGCTGCGTCAGGCAAAAGCACATCCGTTTGTTGTTTTCGGCCCGTCGGTAGCATATCGCGTTTCGTGCAGAACCGCATTTTCGTTAATGGGGTTCGACCTCGAAGACACTTGTAAGCCAAGCAGTGAAGATTTTGGAGAGTTGACTGAAGATCCCATAAGGAAAACTGATTTCGGGGTGGTAGGCGGCGTCGGCATCGCAGGGTTGGCGGGTGGATTTCCTCTGTCAGCGCAGGTTCGCTATGCACACGGTCTTACCTCTATCCTGAAGGATCGGGCAGAACTAAAGTCGCGTTACAAGGGCGTGTCAATTCTCGTCGGGGTAGGTTTCAGGGCGCGATAACGAAGGTTCTTCTCGTACTTCAGGAGGTAGCATCCGTGTATCCAGCGCGACCATCAGAATCTGAACATGCTCCATACTATGGGACATATATCGATGCCGCACAGACGGACATTTCGAAACTCGACCATGGCTCCGTAGTTGATTTGCTCACTGTGCAGCCCGTTATGCTCCGATCGCTGCTGGCCGATGCCAGCGAGGATCAGTTCACAGACTCCTACGCGCCAGGCAAGTGGACTTTGGCTGAGTCACTGGTTCACGTTTCCGACACCGAGCGCGTTTTTGGTTATCGTCTGCTGAGGATCGCGCGTGGCGACAGCACCCCGCTCGCTGGATTCGAGCAGGACAGCTGGGTGCCCAACAGTGGAGCCCGTGATCGAAACTCTACCGATATTCTCACTGAAATCGATGTGGTGCGCGCGTCAACTCTGTCGCTGGTGCATTCTGTGTCCTCAGAAGCGTTCGCGCGCAGCGGTACGGCGAGTGGGAAAAACATCTCGGCCGGCGCACTGGTGTGGCTGATCGCCGGACATTTTTCGCATCACCTCAAACTCACTGCAGAGCGCTATCTCGCGAACAGCGAGAGCGCCTGAAACGAAGTAGTATTCCAAACCAATCTTCGTGACTCGTCTGGCTGCTTTACAAGTCTGACGTTCACTAACTAGTACTTTCCGGAGTTTTAGTGTCCGCTTTAACTGCTTCTTCCTCGACTGCTTCCGGGTCCGACGCCGAAACTGCGTCTCCTGAGACCGTCAACCTTGCAATCGACACCGTACGAACGCTCTCGATGGACGCGGTGCAGGCCGCCGAGTCGGGTCATCCCGGCACGCCGATGGCACTGGCACCGCTGCTATTCCGGCTGTACACGCGCCACATGAAACACGACCCCAAGGATCCGGCGTGGGCTGACCGTGACCGCTTCGTGCTATCAAATGGACACGCTTCACTGGTGCAATACACAACTCTCTACCTGTCGGGATACGATGTCTCACTTGAGGACATCAAGAGTTTTCGGCAGTGGGAAAGCGCGACGCCGGGCCATCCCGAGGTGCATCACACACCTGGAATCGAAGCGACAACCGGACCGCTTGGGCAAGGAGTTGCAAACGCAGTGGGGTTTGCAGTTGCTGAATCGCATCTTGCAGCCGAATTCAATCGTGAAGGCCATTCGGTGGTGGATCACTTCACCTATTTCATCGCCGGTGATGGTTGCCTCATGGAGGGTATCTCCCACGAAGCGTCTTCGTTCGCGGGGCATCACAAGCTTGGGAAACTGATTGGTTTCTTCGACGACAATCACATCACGATCGACGGAAGCACGAGCATCAGTTGCAGCGATGACGTAGCAGGCCGTTTTGCGGCTTACGGATGGCAGGTGTTGCACATCGCAGATGTAAACGACCTCGATGTGATCGACGTAGCGATAGCCGAAGCAAAGTCCGACCTGACGCGACCAACGATGGTCATAACGCGCACGCACATCGGCTTTGGGTCGCCGCACAAGCAGGACACCTCCAAGGCGCACGGTGAGCCCTTGGGCGAGGAGGAAATCGAACTCACAAAAGAGGTCTACGACTGGCCGGCCACAGAACCGTTTTTTGTGCCTGAGTCAGCATTGAAGCTGTGGCGCAAACTCGCAGGCGAGCGCGCGGAAGCACACAGTGATTGGAAGACCAACTGGAAAGAGTATGAAGCTGCAGAGCCGGGTCTTGCTAAGGAGTTTCTGCGCCGTAACAAGGGTGAGCTTCCCGCCAATTTCGATGCGGCGTTTCCAAAGTTCGACGCGAAGAGCGGAAATGTTGCGACGCGCGCTGCGTCTGGTGTGGTGTTGAATGCAATTGCGCCGGTTGTTCCAGAACTCATTGGCGGGTCGGCCGACCTCGCGGGGTCGAATCTTACGACCGTAAAGGGAGCTCCGTTTTTTACTCCGGAAACACCGGGTGGACGTAACTTCGCTTTTGGAATCCGTGAGCACGCGATGGGCGCGATGATGAATGGCATGGTGTTGCACGGCGGCATCGTTCCCTACGGCGGCACCTTTCTCGTGTTCTCCGATTACATGCGCCCGGCGATTCGTCTTGCGGCAATCATGTGCGCACCGGTCATCTATGTGTACACGCACGATTCCATCGGGCTTGGCGAAGATGGTCCGACGCATCAACCTGTCGAACAGCTTCTGGCGTTGCGCTGCATACCCAACATGACAGTGCTTCGCCCCGCCGACGCCGACGAAGTTGCAGAATGCTGGCGCGTGGCGCTCAAGCATCGCACTGGTCCAGTTGCGTTGGTTTTAACGCGACAGAAACTCTCGTGGCTCGATTGCGCTCAACGCGCGCGTGAGGGCGTGCCACGCGGTGCATATGTGCAGAGCGATGCAACCGGTGGAACTCCCGACGTCGTGCTTCTCGCGAGCGGTTCCGAAGTCGAGATAGCATTGGCTGCACGCGCTTCCCTGGCAGCCGAAGGGATCGCGGCACGCGTTGTGAGCTGTCCATCGCTCGAGCTGTTTGCTGCGCAGGATTCCGATTATCGCAACACAGTTCTCCCTCCGGGCGTGCCACGCGTGGCCGTCGAAGCCGCGCATCCTGGCTCCTGGTATCGGTGGGTCGGCGACAATGGCGAGATTATCGGCATCGATCACTTTGGCGCGAGCGCACCCTACAAGGTGCTCTACGAAGAGTTCGGCATTACGTCGGAGAAGGTAACAGAGGCCGCCAAGCGGGTAATAGCCGCGTAACGTATCACGCCGGAGCTCCACTGAGAACCCACACCAGGCCACCGCGCTCTACAGCTGCAGAGCGAAAACAGATGCGCGCGCATGTTGCCGCCACATGTGAGCGCAAACCTGGTGTGTATCGGATGCTCGGCCCAACTGGAAACGTTTTATACGTGGGCCAGTCGCGGTTTCTGCGTGCGCGTTTGCTATCATATTTTCGCGCTAAAGGGCGACGTAACAAAGCCGCGAGAATTCTCAGGCATGCATTTGCGATCGACTGGGAGTATACAAACTCCGAGTTTGGTGCGTTGCTTCGCGAACTTCGACTTATCAAGCAGTTTCGTCCGGCGTTCAATGCTGCAATGGTCGCCGACGATTGGCGCCGAGGATACGTAGCAGTCACTGGTGGGGAGTCGCCTGGCTTGAGAGTGGTGCCGCGCTCTGACGATCCGGCCGCGGTTGCACTCTTCGGCCCGTTCCGAAAGGTCGCATATCTTCGCGAGGCCGTTCGCGCACTCGCCGAAGCAACTGGCGTTCGCGATTGCACCCTCGATGATATCAAGCGCAATTCTGCGAAGAAGCGGGTAGCGGGTTGCCTGCGGTATGAGTTCGGCGGGTGCATGGGCCCGTGCGTAGGCGCGGCTAGCACGATCGAGTATGAGCAAGGGGTCAACGAGGTTCGCGAGTTTCTCGAGGGTCGCGCAGACACTCCCATTGCCCGGCTCGAGTTAGCAATGAGCGAAGCAGCCAAGGATCTGCAGTTCGAGCGAGCCGCGCAGATTCGTGATCGACTATCGATGCTGCGCTGGTTGCATGGACACGTGTGTCGCTTTCGCGCGAACGTCGATCGGCTGACGTTTGCGTACCGCACGGTCGGTGCAGACGGATCCGAGTGGATCTACCTCATCAGACGCGGAACGGTGCGTGCGGAAATTCGCGCTCCAGTCACTACCGGCGATACTGCGGCGCTCAATTCACTTGCCGCGCGAGTGTACGACGCCCCGGATCCTGGAGGAGCGGACATTCCTACGCATGATCTCGACGAGTTCTACGTCGTGGCGAGCTGGTTTCGACGTCGGCCGGGCGAACGGGAAAGAATTTCGACTATCTCTCCGATATCATGACGTCGGAGTTCATTGTGCGGCCAACAGCCGACACAATCTTCTGTACTTGCTTCATCATCTCCAGAAATCCAGCCGGTGTAAGCGACTGATCTCCATCTGAACGCGCTTTCGCCGGGTCAGGATGTACTTCAACGATAAGACCGTCAGCTCCTGCTGCAATTGATGCCATAGCGAGTGGTGTGACAAGATCGGCACGGCCTCCTGCGTGGCTCGGATCGACAACGACGGGCAGATGAGTTTCGCGCTTGAGTACCGGGATGGCCGCGATGTCGAGCGTGTTGCGAGTCGCCGTTTCATAAGTGCGAATGCCACGCTCGCATAGAATGACCTTATCGTTGCCCTGTGACATCACGTACTCGGCAGACATTAGCAATTCGGAGATAGTTCCCGACAACCCGCGCTTGAGAAGCACCGGTAGTCGAGTCCTGCCAACTTCGTTGAGCAGCGCGTAATTCTGCATGTTGCGCGCGCCTATCTGCAACACGTCCGAGTACGACGCCACCAGCTCGACTTGCCGGGGGTCGAGTACTTCGGTGACAACAGGAAGTCCTGTTTCGACTCGAGCTGCGGCTAGTATCTGCAGTCCTTCTTCGCCCATGCCCTGAAACGCGTAGGGCGACGAACGGGGTTTGAACGCGCCGCCACGTAACATCCGTGCACCAGCTTCCTTAACGTGCTTCGCAGTCTCGAGCAGCATGTCCCTGCCTTCTACCGAGCATGGGCCGGCTATGACAATGATCTCGGCGCCACCAATCGTGACCTGCTCCTGCCTGCCGCATACCACGCTGGTGGAACCCACGCGGAATTCGCGCGATGCGAGCTTGTAGGGCTTGAGAACCGGGAGCACACGCTCGACACCTTCGAGGGAAGCAATTCTGTGTTCGTCCAACCGGGCTTCGTCTCCGATGCATCCAACGATGGTGCGATGTTCGCCTCGCGAGAGGTGGACCTTGAGCCCGCTCTGCTCAACATGCTCAACTATGCGATCGAGAGCATCCTGCGAAATGGAGGCGATAGTGACTATAATCATGGGACCCTTGCAAATGAAAACATGATATGCGGGTCGTGCCGCAGGGCCTCGAAACAAAAGAGGCCCGTGCATTTGCACGAGCCTCGCGTCGATTTGTCAGCGCGTCAGTTGCGCGCCGCACTATCGCCGGGACCCATGCGGGGTGGCAGATAGTAATACCAGCGAACAGTGTGGCGACTAAGCATGACCGGAGGGTAAGCGAGCGAATGCCATGATGTCAACCCGAAGACCACTTGAAATGAATTGCTTGAAAATTCTGCGGCAGGTTTCCGTTGCCTCTGTGCTGGGTATTTCGACCATTGGCGCTCAGTCGAACGGTCAGGTGTCCAAAGTCTCACAGGCAGTCGAGGCCGGAATATCAGGCGACCGGGCGTTCAGAACCGTGGATTTTGTACAACGGTATTTTCGGCTGCCCGGTAATCGCGGCTTCGATCTTTCCATCGACACGGTGGCGGCGCTGCTCGACGCAGCAGGATACAAGCGAACCGACAGACCGGGGCCAAAGGATCGATTCAGCTATCGGATCGAATCCCGCGCAATGGACGAGCCTGCGTGGTCTCCCGAAGCTGCCTCGATGACTTTGAGCGGCAGATCGAAACCGTTGCTCGACTTCGCGACGAACATGAATATGATCGCGATCAACTCCAGTGCTACGCCAGCTGCGGGAGCTACGGCTAGCATCGTCGATGTGGGAACAGGCGCCGACAGTGTGCTCCAGCGCGTCGATGTGCGTGGCAAAATTGTTTTTGGCGAGGGTGAAGCACGGACACTGTTTCCGCGCGTAATGAAACGCGGCGCAATTGGAGTCTTATTTGCGCAGAAGCTACCCGACTACAACAACCAGTCGAAGAACGTAAACTCTACGCAGTTCAGCAGCGTGCCGCGCGATACCGTAAATAACGGCTGGCTACTTTTCCTATCTTCTGCAGCCGCCGATTCCGTTCGCTCGGCGCTCGCTTCCGGGCCGCTGTCGGCAACGGTGAAAATCTCCGCCAGGATAGAATCACGCCCTGAGCGAACGATTGTCGCAGAGATTGCCGGCACATCGCGGCCCAACGAACGGTTTGTGTACTCCGCGCATGTGCAGGAGCCGGGTGCCAACGACAATGCATCGGGTGTCGGGTTGTTGGCAGAAATGGCTCGGGCCGCGGCGATGCTGGTGCGAGAAGGCACGGTGTCGCCCGCACGCACGGTCACTTTCCTCTGGGGAACCGAAATTCGAGCCACCGCGCGATTCCTTTCTGAGGATTCGACCCGGCGCGCGAATGTGAAATGGGGGATGTCCCTCGATATGGTCGGCGAGAACACAGCGCTCACCGGTGGCACATTCCTCATCGAGAAGATGCCCGACCCCAGCGCTGTCTGGGTTCGCGGCGAAGATCAGCATTCCGAATGGGGCGGACGTGCAATCGAAGCGTCTGCGATAACTCCATACTGGTTCAACGATTTCGTCAGGCAGCGTTGTCTCGATCGGGCAGCGCGAACGGGCTGGGTCGTTAAATCCAATCCGTTCGAAGGTGGAAGCGACCATACGCCTTTTCTGGATGCCAAGATTCCAGCCGTTCTGCTCTGGCACTTTACAGATCAGTACTATCACACCAGTCCTGATCGGATCGATATGGTCAGCAGTGCGACTCTGGCAAACGTCGGTTCGTGCGCTCTCACCACCGGATTGCTATTGGCGTCGGGATCTGCTGGTGTTGCGCGATTTGCTTTGAACGAACTCACGACGGTGGCAGAAAGAGCACTAAAGACTCAAGCTGCGTTATCAGACTCGGCCCGAAAAAGTGGTAGCGATCTCGCGAACGAGCGAAGAGTCATTGAGACATGGCGTGATTACTACATCGACGCGATCGCCAAGGTTACGGACATCCCGGTTGGGCCCTCTGATCTCGCGCTCGAGATCGGTAAAGCGCAGCGGGGAGTCCGGAAAGCTGCCGACGAAGTCCTAGCGGCAATCAAGTGAAATTGCGCGAGAGGCGTCGGAGGCAGCCCCTCGAACCGGCCCGCATACAGATTGTCGTGCAACCTTTTCGGCGGCGCTACCGTCGTACTTTGCATGCAACACATTTCCTCTACTCTACGTCGGATTGTACTTCTCCTGCTCTGCTCCGCATATCCCGGACAAACAGCTCATGCGCAACAAGCCGACATCGTACGAGGCAAGGTTGTCAACGATTCGAGTGTTGCGGTTGCTGGAGCGGCCGTCAGTATCACCCGCGGCCCCGACCGGCTCGTTCAGAAGGTAGTAACGGACGCGAACGGGCAGTATTCCAGTCGATTTGATCCTGGCACGGGCGACTATCTCGTCCATGTAGCTGCTACCGGTTTCCGTCCAGCTCGCCGACGGGTACAGCGTGAAGCTTCCGAACGCGAACTGGTTGCCGACTTCACTCTTGTTCCCGACCTCTCGCTCCTTGCGACGGTGAAAGTCACGGCAACAAGGCCGGTGCGAGCTTCAGCGACGGTCTCGCCAATGCAGGCGGAGACGGGAGCAAATGAGGCTTGGTCTAATGGCGTGAACGGTCGCGTAACACCGGGTGCCGCAGGAGATCTCATGGCGATTGCGGGCACGATTCCAGGCGTTACCGTCACCGCTGCAGGGCCATCGATTCTTGGCTCGGCGGCGGGCTCCAATCTCACGACACTCAACGGAATTGCGCTTCCTGGTGCGACTTTACCGCGAGCAGCCCGAATTGAAACACGGGTAACGGGCGCCACCTTTGATGCAACGCGTGGCGGATTTGCTGGCGCAAACATCGATTCACGCCTTGGTCCGGGCGACAGAAACTACCAGCAGCGTAACGCTTTCTTCACTCTGGATGCGCCACAGCTTCAAATGACGGACGCCGTGGGAAGGTCGCTTGGACTTCGCAATACCGGCTTTCGCGGAAGTATCGGCGCAGACGGAGAAGCGATCCGCAATTCGCTCACCTACAACGTGGCATTAGACGTCGCGCGCAACTCAAGCTCACCGTCTACGCTGCTCGACAGTGATACCGAGGCTTGGCGTCGAGCCGGTGTCGCTCCTGACTCCGTGCGGCGTTTGCTTGGCATTGCTGGCACGACGGGTGTGCCCGTTTCCGGCGCGGACATTCCGTCCACTCGAATCCGAAACGGTTTAACGCTGCTCAGTAGATTCGACGACGTGCGCGATACGCTGCGAATGTTAACGCTAACCACCTATGCATCAGTGAATCGCGAAGGAGGGCTCGGTTTGGGGCCACTTTCCTCGCCCGCCGGTGCGGTCGAGAGCAGCGACAACACTTTCGCTACCTCTTTAATGCACAGCGCGTTCTTAGGTGCCGGTCACTATGTACTGATGCAAAACCGGCTGTCGGGTAGCACGGCAGCGCGCGATGTCGGGCCCTACACGAGTGAACCCGCTGCAAGTGTGTTCATACGTTCGAATCCAGATGCGTCGACTTTTGGAACCGGCAGCGAAGTGGCTACGATTTCGTTGGGGGGTGGACGTCTCTCCACCAATGAGCGTCGCTGGACAGTCGAAGGTGCAAACGAACTAATCTGGATGGCGCGCGGTTCAAAACATCGATTCAAGACGCAACTTTGGGCGCGTGGTGATGGCCTGAGAGAGAGCGGAAATTCCAATGAGTTCGGCCAGTATAGCTTCAGTTCGCTCGAGGATTTTTCTGCCAATCGCCCATCGTCGTTCACACGCATTCTGAATTTGCCGGAACGATCTGCAAGCGCATACAACGGCGCAGTGGCGTTTTCGCACCAATGGAACAAGTCTCGATGGTTCAATCTCCTCTATGGTGCACGTGTGGAGGCAAGCGCATTTGGCGATGCACCTGCGCGCAATATGCTTCTGGAAAATGCCCTTGGCGTGGAGACTGGTCTTGCACCATCCAACATTCATGTCTCCCCTCGTATCGGCTTCTCTTACACATACAGTCGTTCAAAGTCCAATGGAAACGGAATGCAAGCCAATTCCGTGGGCCGGTTCTATCGCACCACGATGGGTTACCTGCGGGGCGGAATCGGCGAGTTCCGCGATCTATACAACCCGTCGATGCTTACTTCAGCGGTAGCGGGTACCGGACTGCGTGGTAGTACCGTATCGCTTACATGTGTTGGCGCAGCAGTACCCATTCCCGACTGGAGTTCGTTCGATGGCGCGTCGTCCTCTCTACCATCTGGCTGCGCAGGCGGATTAGGCCCGCTCGCCGAGCGGGCGCCGTCGGTAACTCTGCTCGGCAGGTCGTTCGATGCTCCCCGAAGCTGGCGCGCTTCACTCGGGTGGGGAAGCAGCTTCAAAAGAGTCATCACGAAGATCGATGCTCTGGGTTCGTACGATCTGAATCAGCCCGGCACCATCGACGCAAACTTTGCCGGTGGTCCAAACTTCGCGCTTTCATCCGAGGCTAATCGGCCGGTTTTTGTATCTCCGTTTTCGATTGATCCTTCGAGCGGCGCGGTCTCGGCGGCGAGCAGTCGAATCAATAACGACTTTGGACGTGTAGCAGTGCGTGAGAGCGACCTTCGAGGTTACGGGGGTCAGATTACAGCCACCCTGCAGCCCGATGTGTTCGGGCTCAGATCTCGCATCACGTTCTTCACTTCGCTCTCCTACACATTACAGCGCACGCTTCAGCAGCATCGCGGTTTCGACGGTGGGGCGTTCGGCGATCCACGTGTCGTCGAGTGGGCCACCGGAAACAACGATGCTCGTCATGCGTTTGTATTTCAGGGCGGCATGTACATTCCGAAAGTGGGCGCGATTACGGCGTTCTCCAGATTTCAGTCGGGGTTGCCGTTCACGCCGATTGTTCAGGGTGATGTAAATGGCGACGGACGCAGCGGAGATCGCGCTTTCATACCGGATCCGCGCTCGGCGGAAACGTCCGCGGAGCTTCGGAGTGGTATGGCTTCTCTCCTGGAGGCTACTTCCGGCAACGTGCGCGATTGTCTCGCCAGACAGTTTGGTAGCGCTGCCGGTCGAAACAGCTGCCGCGGGCCATGGACGCAACAACTCAACATTCAGTGGACACCGCGCATTCCTATCACAGTACAAGGTCGGCGAGTTGTCGCAAATGTTGTATTTGACAATCCACTGGCCGGCATCGATCAGTTGGTAAATGGCAGCGACGGCTTGAAGGGTTGGGGAACCAGAGCTGCGCCCGACCCGGTGCTGCTCGTTCCGCGTGCATTCAGTACAGCCGACAAAGCGTTTGCCTACGATGTCAATCCGCGTTTTGGCGATACCCGCGCATTTCGTACGCTGTCACGTCAGCCATTCAGAGTCACTCTTGACTTCAGCATCAACTTTTCCACGCCATACGATATTCAGCAGCTTCGTCGCGCTGTAGAACCTGTGCGCAGCGATGGGGGTTGGAGCAGGCGCTCCGCCGATTCGATCACTGCCTACTATCTCCGCAACACCAGCAGTCTTCACAAACTGTTACTCGCCGAGAGCGATTCCCTGTTTCTCGATCGGGGGCAGATCGCGGGTCTTCTGGCCGCAGATTCTGTTTTTGGTGCAAAAGTGAGGGGCGTATACGCGCCTCTTGGCGAGTTCCTCGCAGCTCAACCCAACGGGTTGCCCGGTAAGACTGCGCTCGACAGTGCTAATGCGACGGACAAGTTGTACTGGAAGCTATTCTGGGACGAGGTGGATGTAGCCGAGCCGCTGATCACTCCGCTTCAAAAGCAGCTTTTGCCATTCATAGCTCGAATGATGGCTGTAAATCGAGAGGAGCGGGAACAGTCGCGATATCAGTTTGGATATCCGGTAACGGTCGTGCACTCCAAACCGCGCGTTGGCTCGCGTGTTGCACGTTAAGCGAGGTCCTGACGGATA
>JBBSTN010000004.1:0-39769 GCA_038235845.1 Gemmatimonadales bacterium
CGTATTTTGGAGGGGTGCACGCTGTGGCATTCGAGAACGGACGTTGGACCGGCGCCGCAGACCCGCGACGGGATGGCACAGTCGCTGTGTCAAAATGACTGTCTTTGCTTTTCGCGATCGAAACGTGGCGATGATTGCGTTTTCGTTGTCCCGGTCGCTTTATCGAACATTCCGGACGCGACGCAATCCTCTACGAAATTGAACGTCCCGAAGCTCCGCGTCGCCTCGTGCTGCGCATTGCGGATCCGTCCCTTCCCTATGGCGGCACGTGGACGCACTATCTATGGGACGTGTTTTCCTTCAATCAATACCCACGAGCAGAACGCGCTCAGGAACGCCAATCCCGCAGCGCCGAATGCAACTTGTCGAAAACCGTGAACGAATGATTCGTTGACTGCGCGTTCGGCAACGCGTCTCGTTGCGGCGTCGAAGTCTGTACTTAGACGCGCACCTGCCAACCGGTAGCGCTGATTCAGCAGCGCTACCCTGGCACTCGGCTCAAAAGATGCCGAAGCGTTTTTGAGCCCGCCGCTGAAGCTCGAGAGCATCAGTACGCCGAACAACGCTATCGCCAGCAACGACGCCGTCCTGGAGATAGCATTGTTTATGCCCGAAGCGATACCGGCCCGGCTCTCATCAACCGCACCCATTACCGCCGTGGTAAGGGGCGCCACACTTGTTGCCATTCCTAGACTCATAACCATGATCGCCGGGAAAAAATCACGCCAATAGCTGGTAGATTCGACCGGCGCTGTCGCAAACAATGCGAAACCAATTCCGGTAACGACAGGCCCCACCACCAGCGGCAGCTTCGCCCCGTATCTGTCGATCAAACCACCGGCGGCACGCGACAACACGAACATGGCAAGCACAAACGGCAGCAGTGCGACCCCCGCCTGGGTCGCGTTGTAGTGCTGAACCTGAATGAGGTTGAACGGGAGAAAGTAGAGCAGTCCGCCCAATGCTGAGTACAGGAAAAGCGTCAACAGGTTCGCACCCGCAAATGTTTTTGATCTGAATAATGCTAGTGGCATCATCGCACTCTTCTTACCCTGCTCAACCAGGATGAACACAATTAGCGCGATCGCTCCTACTACCATGCTGGCAACGTTTGCCACAACATTTGTTCCGGGGTTCTGCGACTCGATCAGCCCATACACCATACCGCCAAGTGCAAGCACAGCGAGCACCGCACCGCGGTAATCCAGCGTCGCGGACGCGCCCTCGGCCTTCGACTCGGCTACACCCAAGACCGACACTGCCAAAATAGCTATCGCTATCGGCAGATTGATGTAGAAAATCCATCGCCACGAATAATTATCGACGAGCCATCCACCAACTACGGGCCCAATCGCCGCCGAGATAGCAGTGAAACCGGACCATGTCCCGATGGCCCGGCCCCAGTGCTCCCTGTCAAAGTTCGCGCTGATCATTGCCAGACTTCCCGGCACCAGCAATGCCGCGCCTACTCCCTGTGCGCCACGTGCCAGAATCAGCCCTTCGATGCTCGACACAAGAGCACACGTCAACGAAGAGATCGCAAACAGGACGACACCGTAGGTGAAAATCCTTCGCCTTCCATACTTGTCACCGAGTGCGCCGCCAACCAGAATGAGGGCTGAAAGAGCGAGCGCGTACGATTCAACTACCCATTGTGCCTGCGCAGACGTCGCCCGTAGCTGTTCTTGAAGAACCGGAAGCGCTACGTTGATCGCGGTACCGTCGATAAACGTCATGCTCGACCCGAGAATGGTCGCCACTAATGTCCACTTTTGGGTAGTCTCCCTCACCAGCACCAAACCGGACGTTGTGAATTTCTTTGTCAACTTTCAACGCCTGCGCTGCCACGAGCTGTTCCAGTGAATCTGCTGCATGCCGTTGAATAATCCTACTACAGTTTGTTTCCAGTAGATCCTGAAGTGATATCAACAAGGAGCACCGTGTTCATGTCAAAAAACGCGCGCAAACTTGCGGTCGGGCTCATTCTGCTGGTCTGCGCAACCGAATCTCTTCATGCGCAGGAGGCGGCAATCCTGGCCAGGATTCGCGACGAAGGTATGAATCGTTCGCAGGTGGTTGAACTGTTCAATCATCTCACCAACGTGATTGGGCCACGACTTACCGGCACTCCCGCCTTCAAAAAGTCCGTCGACTGGAGTGCGGCGAAACTCACTAGCTACGGTCTTGCCAACGTTCACACTGAAACCTGGCCGTTTGGAGCCGGTTGGACGCTCGAAGCGCAGACAATCGAAATGGTCGAACCGAGATACATGCCGCTAATTGGTTACGCAGAGGCATGGACGCCGTCGATGGCACGCGAGATCACCGCCACTCCCGTGTATATCGGAGGCCTGGCTGATACTGCGGCAGTCAATGCGATGTCGGGGAAGTTGCGAGGAAGTATCGTGCTCGCCACCAAACCTCAGGAGAAGTTCATAACCGAGGATCGATTGCAGCCAACCTCTGCGGACAAGCCGGTCCAGATCGGTGCGCCGCGCGCCAACATCGCCAGCGGACCTCTTGCAAGGAATGCGATCCAGAGCACGCTGTTAAGACTGGGAGCTGGGGTGATTCTTCGTCCTACCGAAGGAATTGATGGCACCATGTTCGTATTGGGCAACCGCAATGGCAACGCGAGGAATTCAGTGCCGTCGATGATCGTCGCGGCGGAACACTACAACATGATTGTTCGCGCTGTTGAAGCTGGCTCGCCGGTCAAACTTCGAGTCAACATTCAGACTCGCTATCACTCAGCGGACACAAACGGCTACAACGTTCTGGCCGACATTCCGGGCACCGATCCAGACATTGGCGACCAAGTGGTACTTCTCGGCGCACATCTTGACTCGTGGCATTCAGCAACCGGTGCCACCGATAATGCTGACGCGGTCGCGGAATTGATGGAGGCCATGCGTATCCTCAAGACAATCGGCGTGAAGCCGCGCCGCACCATTCGGGCAGCCCTGTGGGGCGGAGAAGAAGAGGGCCTTCTTGGGTCTCGGGCGTATGCTCAGGCGCATTACGCTGGCGACGCCAATGCCGGTGCGCGGCAGAAGTTTTACCTGTATCTGAACAACGACCCCGGCACCGGCCCGATTTACGGATGGTATTCCGAGCGCAACATGGCAGCAAAGTCGCTTTTCGACGTGTGGCTGATGCCATTTTCCGATCTGGGTGCGCGGCGCAACATCATCGAGAAAATTGGCAGCACTGATCATCTTGCGTTCACTGCCCTTGGTCTTCCCGGCTTCAATACGATTCAGGATTACGACGGCTACGACACGCGCATGCACCACACCAACATGGATTTCTACGAACGGGTAAACACCGACGATCTCAAACAGGCTGCGGTAGTTCTTGCTTCTTTTGCGTACAACGCTGCTATGCGTTCTGAAGCTTTCCCGCGACAGTAGAGTCGGCCGACCAACGAACTGGCCTCACCACCGTCGCGGGAATACTGACAGTTAGTGACTCGACATCAACTCTTCACGCTTGCTGAGCGCTTCAGCGGATAACGGTTTGGAGAAGAGGTATCCCTGCGCGATTCCGCAACCGCGATCTCGCAGATACGCAAGCTGCTCCTCCGTTTCCACACCTTCTGCTACCACTGTCATCGACAATCCTTCTGCCATGGCCAGCACTGCGTTGACAACCGCGTCATTGGCCTGATCCGAGCCAAGATCGCGCTTGAAGCTGCGATCGATTTTCACCACATTCACTGGCAGATTTCGCAGACAGCTAAGCGACGAGTATCCCGTGCCAAAGTCGTCGAGCGCCAGACTGACCCCCAACGCACGTAGCTGATGAAGCACTTCGGAAGCCCGATCCACATCTGCCACCAGCGTGCTTTCCGTGATTTCGAGCTCCAACAGAGCCGACGGTAAATTGCTTTCCTCCAGCACCTGCCGAACGAGAGCGACTACATCGACGCGTGCCACCTGTTGTGCTGAAAGGTTAACCGCGACGCGAAAAGGCTGCCCTTCGTCCAACCACACTCGCGCCTGACGGCACGCTTCTCTCAATACCCACTCGCCGATTGGCACGATCAACCCACTCTCTTCGGCGAGCGGAATGAACTCGCCGGGTGAGATCAGGCCGCGTGAGGGATGCTTCCAGCGCACCAGTGCTTCGACTTCGGTCGCGCGACCTTTTGAAATCGTGACCTTGGGCTGATACTCGAGGAAAAACTTTTTACCCTCGATCGCGGCCCGCAGATCGCGCTCCATGGTAAGGCGCTCCTGAAGCTTTTC
Organism: Gemmatimonadales bacterium; assembly: GCA_038235845.1. Lineage (GTDB taxonomy): Bacteria > Gemmatimonadota > Gemmatimonadetes > Gemmatimonadales > Gemmatimonadaceae > Gemmatimonas. The sequence goes on from JBBSTN010000004.1 coordinate 4,251, forward strand.
ATGAAGTGCTGCGGAATAGAACCGAATACTCGAATACTCGCGTGCCTCGCTAGCTGAGCCCGATTCGCGCACTGCCGCCAACGCGTTCTGGATAAGAGCTTCGGCGTCGATAGCGTCATTGGGAATGTAGCGATACCGAGGACTGCTCCAACGTGCAGCGATTCGTTCTTGCCCGCCGCGTTCACCAGATCGAGCGGTCGTGATAGCGCGTCCACAAAACGAGTGGCCTGCGCGAATAATCCATCGGTCGATCCTCCGTCGAGGTCGAGTACGCCGAATGTGCTGTCGCCGATGCGGGCAACTACGTCAGACTCACGAGCTACGTTTGCAAGTCGCTGCGCAACACCTCGAAGCAGCGAGTCGACGGCAGCATGTCCCATCGAAACACCTGTTTCCCCCACCCGTGATACATCGACCACAATCACGGCTACGGTGCGTCCATCACGTCGTGCACCTGACACCGCATGTGACGTGCGCTGAGCAAAGAGCACCCGATTCGGCAATCCGGTTGCATCATCATAGTTCGCGATGCGGTGAATTGCATCGTCGAGTCAATTCAAAGTATGATTTGTATCGGCCATCAGAGCGCCCGCTTCGTCGGCGAACGAGGAGGGAAGGTCGGGCAACTCACGGTCGGCCAGGTAGGCCCGCAAACTGCGCTGCGTGAATAGAATTGGCGCGAGCAGACGATGGAGTCCGAACAGTGTCGCGCCGGTACCCAGCAAAGTTGCTACCAACGCAACCGCTCCAACCCGCAGCGTGTAATCACCACTCGGCGACACCGAAATGATGAAGTAGGCGAGGAGGGTGAGCAGTGGCACGTGCGTGCCAAGGAAGGCGACAAACAGCATCTTGCCTGCGTAGCTGCGCGGCCAGCCCATACGTGACAGGCGTGAATAGAGGCTGAGGGAAGGTTCGAATAGTGAGCGCATTGGGAGTGCGAAAGAGAAAACTGAATCAGGTGCGATGGCATTACCGCAGGAGGGCGGCAATAACAGGGTGCATCTAGCGGTATCGGCGGGGATCGTGCAGTCCTTGAACACTGCCCATATTTGTGTGTGCGGGTGCCTGGGCTGTAACGCCCGTATCCTAAAAGTTTCTACAACACTCATCATTGAACGGAGCGCTCATGCATTTCCTTCTCGTTTACGATCTCGCGCCTGAGTACATGCAGCGCCGAGGTGAATTCCGCGATGCCCACCTCGAGAAGGCGTGGGCGTCGCACTCGAAAGGTGAGCTGGTTCTCGCCGGCGCACTGACTGATCCCATCGACAGTGCGATGCTCCTTTTTGCATCTGACTCTCCTCAGGCGGCCGAGGATTTTGCGAAGTCGGATCCATACGTCACTAAAGGGCTGGTGAAGAGCTGGCGCGTAAGAGAATGGCGCACCGTCGCGGGCGCACAGGCCTCGCAGCCCGTTCATCCGGATAAGCCTTCGACGTCGTCGTGATCCAGTGGCTCACAATGAACTGCCAGTGAGTTATCCGATAGTCCGCGTTTGGAGCGCACGATTGACTCGTAGTGCGGTACCTGGCTACGTCGAGCACTTTCGAGCGGCGGTTTTGCCTGCGCTTCGCACTTGTCCCGGATTTATTTCAGCGCACCTCCTGCAGCGTCCACTCTCCTCAGGCGGTGAGTGGGAAGGGGGCGAGCTCCATGAGATTGTTGTCGAAAGTCGCTGGACTTCTATCGAATCGATTCAAGCTTTCGCCGGCGAGTCGCCAAACCTGGCGGTAGTGGAACCTGCCGCGGAGGCGCTCCTCGTCGAGTTTGATACGACAGTGAAACACTTTGTCGTGCTGGACGAGGCGACGTAATTACTGACAGCAACAGGCTGCAATTTGGTCAGCGATAGTGAGTCATGCTGCGTAATTTGGGGGATACGGGCTCTGTCGGGCTAACCCGGACAATTTTTTCACGCCACGACCTTTCCCGCCGGAAGCTACCACTGCTGTGACAAGTTACGAAAATCATTGAGGTAATCGGCTTGGGAAGCTCGGCCACCTTCTCTCAGGTTGCCCGCAGCGATGAAATAAGCGCCCTCAAGGAGGTACTCCGGACAATGGTGGAGCACGGAGCATCTGTGTTTGATACTGCGCCGGGCTATGGCGCGTCGGAGCAGGCGGCCGGATGCATTGTCAACGAGCTCGGTTTAGCTGACAAGATATTCTGGGCCACGAAGGTAAACGTTGCCGGGCGCGGAGGTAGCGCTGCCGATCCTGCCGCAGCACGGGCCCAGATTGAGAAATCCTTCGACATCATTAAAAAGCCAAAGATCGATCTAATTCAGGTGCACAATCTGGCTTCAGTTCCCACCCAGCTTGCCGTGCTAAAGGAGCTCAAGAAGCAGGGGCGGGTGCGTTATATCGGCGTGACCACCACGAGCGATAGCCAGTACCAAGAGTTGGAAACGATTATGCGCAACGAACCGATCGATTTCATTGGAATTGATTATGCCGTTGACAATCGAGGTGTCGAAGCGAAGATACTCCCGCTTGCAATCGAGCGAAAAATCGGAGTGCTTGCATATGCTCCATTCGGACGCACCAGTCTTTTCCGTCGCGCTGCGGGAAAGGATTTGCCAGACTGGGCAAAGGAGTTTGACGCGACCACGTGGGCGCAGTTCTTTCTCAAGTGGATCGTGGGCCATCCCGCCGTCACGGCTGTGACTCCCGCCACGAGCAAGCCGCAGAATATGCTGGACAACATCGGTGGAGGAGTCGGAAGCCTGCCCAGCACGGCTACGCGAAAACGTATGGCGGATCTGGTCGACGCGCTTCCTGCTGCCGGTAGGTGATCGCCGCGCAAAGTCCGGCCGCGCGCTTGCGTGCTGCGGTCGGCGCCAAGCCCGGGGAGGGTACGGTTCTCGTATGGTCTGCCGCTTACTATTTCCTGGTGCTGGCGGCGTATTACGTGTTACGGCCAATCCGCGACAACATGGGAGCGGCGGGTGGGGTGGCGAAGAACTTTCATCTCGTTGACCTATCGGTTCTTCATCTTGAACCTGGTGCTGTTTTTTGTCGTCTTTAAAATGGTCGATGCAGAACAGAGTGTGTGGGTTGGTCGCGTGTTTTTCATCTGGACCAGCGTATTCAATCTCTTTGTCGTTTCCGTTTTCTGGTCACTTGTCACGGATGTTTTCAAACCGGGACAGGGAAAGCGACTGTTTGGAATCATCGCTGTAGGTGGCACCCTTGGGGCGATACTGGGATCGTCTATAACAACCGGGTTGGTCGACGTATTCGGGCCCATCAATCTCTTGTTGGTATCTGCACTTATCCTTGAGTTAGCGGTTCAGGCTTCCAAGACGCTGGACTCTGCCGAGCATAGTCTTGAAGTAGCGGACACCGGGGCGGCGGATTATGAAGTCAGCGCCAACGTGATTGTCGCTGAGCCAGTGGTAGGAACCGGCGTTGAGAAGATCACTAACTCAGGTACCGCCATTGGCGGCGGCGTTCTGGACGGCATCAGGCACATACTCGCATCGCCTTATTTGCTGGGTATCGCGTCGCTGATTCTGTTTTACACTATTTCGTCGACCTTTCTCTATTTCCAGCAGGTCGACATAGTTGCCCGTGTGTTCAAGGATGATCCAATTGGGCGAACGAGGGTGTTTGGTGCGCTCGATGTTGCAGTGAATGTCCTCACTCTTATCGCGCAGCTGTTTCTCACAGGTCGAGTGATGAAGTGGTTTGGGGTCGGAATTGCGCTCGTAGGGCAGCGGGCAGGTCCCTTGTATGCCGATGCAAGTGTTATCACCGCGAAAGCGGCATGGCTCTAGCATTGCAATTAGCGAGTCGCCGTCCGCCATTCGTCCTGGCCTGCAACCACCTCGTCTCTCAGCCCAAACCCATCACATGACCCTCTCTAACTCCGACTTCCTGCGTCGGGTTCTCATCGTGATCGGGATCGGAGCCCTTGTGGTGGTGATTTTCAACGGACTCCAGATTGTCTTCGGGGCGCTGCTGATTCTGTTCCTGGGCGTGCTCCTGGCGGTGCTAATCGACGGTATCGCCCAGGGGCTGAGCCGCCACACCCCGCTTTCGCGTACCGCGTCCGTCGGTGTAGTGCTAGCTCTTGCCGTCGCCCTCATCGTCGCGGCAGGCTGGTTTCTGGGGCCGCGGATCGCCGAACAGGGCCGAGCGCTTGCCGATAAACTGCCGGAAACGATGGGAAGTTTGAAGGAATGGCTGCGACAGTTCAAATGGGGCGCGGCGGTAGCCCAGCATTTGCCTGATTCGATGGCGGAAGCGATGCCCAGGAGCGTGTCGCTGGGGGCAGTCTCGACGGCGTTCTCGACTGTTTTTGGCGTGCTTCCGAACCTATTCATCATCCTTTTTGCCGGAATCTATCTGGCCGTCGAACCCTCGCTCTACATCGGCGCAATCATTAGGCTGGTACCGCCACGTCATCGACCGCGCGCCCGCGAGGTTTTCTCCGCCGTCGGAACGGGCCTCAGGTATTGGCTGCTGGGCCGGATTGCTTCAATGATCCTTGTGGGCCTTCTCACTGCCGTGGCTCTGATGATCTTCGACATTCCATTGGCGCTCACGCTCGGGTTGATTGCGGCGATCTTTTCCTTTGTGCCCTATGTCGGGCCAATCCTCGCCATCGTTCCGGCGCTCGCCGTCGCTCTCGGTGAAGGATCTCAGGCCCTGTTTACGGTGTTGGCGATCTACGTCGCCGTACAGTTCGCGGAGAGCTACCTGATAACCCCGCTCATCCAGAAGCGCGCGGTTTCGATGCCGCCCGCGCTTCTCATCTCATCGCAGGTAATCCTTGGCATGATTGCTGGACTCGTGGGAGTGACGGTTGCGACACCGTCTGTCGTAGTTGTCGTAATCCTCGTGCAGATGCTCTATATCGAGGATGTGCTTGGCGACGAAGTAGAGGTGATCGGTGGCGGCGACGGCGAGTGAGCGGCTAAAATACAGACCCAGGCGTGTCGTTTCTTGGAGTGTACTGAATGAAAGAAGGTATTTCGTTTAGTATCCAGTAACCGGACTCTGTGACAAGCACTCAACGCCATCCGGAAGCCCTGAGTATACCTGATTCGAACGAAAGTATATCGGCCGTCGTATTCCGCGTCTTGCCTCCTTGAGGCTGCGTGCTGGTCCCACACTCTCGCGCCACTAAGCGGGGTTATCGACCCGGCTAGACGTAAACTGAATAGCGACTAGACCACCCACCAACGCTACCGGGAGGCAAAGCAGGAGCACTCCAGCAATAGTTGCGATCGCAACAGGCGTCCACGGAAGTTTGCCGGTAGCGCCCATCTCCATGGCGATCGGTGTGAAGGCAGGTAGCGTGAGTAGCAAGTAACCCACTGAAAATCCCACCAGCGCCACACAAGCTGACACGGCGCCGCTTCCAAGCGCAGCGCGAAGCGCTTTGAAATTCGGACTGCGGTCCCCATGCCCCGTCGCGCGCTTTAGCAGCCAGGCGGACACTCCGCCCGCGATAGCCGGCCAGACCAAGGGCATGGCTTGAGTATTGGGCACGATACCGTGAACCAACATCAGCACACCACTAACGATTCCGGGGATAGACACAGGATATCGCTCGATGAAATTCATTACACCCTCTGTCTGCCTGGTAGCGTAATTGAGTTGTGATCACCCGTCATAAGCCCAATGTGCGTTCCGGTCACGAATATGGCCAGTCATGAGGTTCGCTCCTCCTTCCCTCTTACATGACTTGGGCCCACGTTTCGTATGACAACCACAGTGCAATGAAGACACCTCTATCATCATCGACAATGAAGTTTCATATCGTCTCACTTGCTGCAATAGCAGCACTTGCAGGTTGCACGCGAAAACAGCCCGCCACACAGCCTGTTCCGGTGCCGGCTGCGCCGGTCGCGAACCGCCCGGGTGCGGTTCCGAAGCCGGGTGCTCCGGGGGATTCGAGCGCACGCACTGGCGGCGCCGCAACTCCCGCAGCACCGCGCCCATACAACAGGGTGATAACCTCTGCAGCGATCACGCGAAAGGGTTTGTTCAATGCTCATCGAGTGGGCGACAAACTCTACTTCGAGATTCCGGCACGTGAGCTCGGCAAGGATCAACTCATCGTTGGCCGATATGCGCGCGCCGCGGCCGCAAATCCGAATCTTCCCGGCGGAGGCTTTGGCAACTACGGTGGTGATCAGTTCACCGAAGCAACACTTCGATGGGATCGACAGGGCAACCGCGTCATTCTGAGATCTCCATCGTTTGCTATTGTCGCTGACACCGGAACCTCGGTTTACAACGCCGTGCAATCGTCCAACTACGCCCCCATCATTGCGGTTTTTAACGTCGAGACCTACGGACCTGATAGTGCGGCCGTAATTGACGTTACCCGCCTGTTCACCACGGCAATTCCGGAACTCGCAGCAATCCGTGGACAGATCGACCCGACGCGTTCATTTGTCGAGCGCGCGATCTCCTTTCCTGACAACGTAGAAATTGAAGCGACTCAGACCGGCACCGTTGCCGTTTCCGGCCCCGCCGCTGGCCCGCCAGGCGTTCCGCGTCCCGCCACTTCCGTCCTAGCTCACTGGAGCCTGGTGCGGTTGCCAGAGGTGCCGATGATGCCTCGTCGCTTCGACGAGCGCGTCGGATACTTCAGCATCCGCAACGTCGATTTTGGTACCGACGAGCACCGTTCGGCCCAGCGTCGCTACATCACAAAGTATCGTCTGGAATGCTCGGACCGTCGCGAAGGCGACCTTTGCTATCCCAAAAAACCGATCGTCTATTATGTCGATCCCGCCACTCCACAGCAGTGGAAAAAATACATTCGCGACGGAATCAATGACTGGAAGGTTGCGTTCGAAGCAGCAGGATTCAAGGACGGTATCGTTGCGAAGGATGCACCCGCCAACGACCCGGACTGGTCTGCGGAAGATATTCGCAACACGGTAATTCGTTGGTTGCCGAGCACTACCGAGAACGCAGTCGGCCCACATGTTCACGACCCGCGAACGGGAGAGATTCTCAACGGATCTGTGCGCATGTTCCACAACATTCTCAACCTTCAGCGCGACTGGTACTTCACGCAGGTGTCAGCTCTCGACCCTCGCGCCCGCACATTCCCGTTTCCCGATTCACTGATGGGACGTTTGCTCCAGTTCGTGGTGTCGCACGAAATCGGACACACGCTTGGCTTGCAGCACGATCAGATCGGTAGCTCGACCTATCCTGCCGACAGTGTTCGCAGTCGCACCTGGACGGCTAAGATGGGACACAGTCCGAGCATCATGGACTACTCCCGCTTCAATTACGTTGCGCAGCCGGAAGACAGCATTGCAATTAATGACCTGATTCCGCGTATTGGTCCGTACGACAAGTATGCGATCATGTGGGGCTACAAGCCCATTCCCAACGCGACGACGTCTGCTGCCGAAAGACCAACGCTCGAGCAATGGTCAAGGATGCAGGACACCATTCCATGGTACCGTTTTTCAGCGAACAACGATTTCGGTGCATTTGGCACGCAGAGCGAAGCGGTCGGTGATGCGGATCCTGTGAAGAGCACAACGATGGGATTCAAGAATATCGAGCGTACGATGGGGCACATCGTTGGCGCCGCTCAGCGTCCCGGGGAAGACAACTCCGATCTCGAAGAGATTTACGATCGTACGGTTGGCCAGTGGGCGACTGAAGCGAACCATGTCGCGACGATGATTGGCGGAGGTACGGTACAGTACAAGAATGGAAGTCAGACAGGCCCTGTTTATGTAGCCATCACGAAGGCACGCCAGTCGGACGCGGTGAAGTTTCTCAATGACAAGGTCTTCAAGACGCCGTCCTATCTTATCCGAACCGACATCGCCTCGAGAATCGAAGCTGGCGGTATGATTACCCGTATCAACAATTCGCAGGCCCGCGTCCTCAACAATATTCTGAACGACGGGCGGATGAACCGGCTCTTGGAAGGTGAAGCCGTTGCGGCGAACAAATCGAGCGTCTACACGCTCTCGGCACTTCTTGACGACGTTCGTCGGGGCATCTGGTCCGAAATTTACGCAGGTCAATCGATCGATGCGTTTCGTCGTGAGTTGCAAAGCGATTACCTCACACAGATCGGCCGTAAGATCAACCCCCCGCCCGCCACTCCGGGTCAGGGTGGTCAAGGGCAGTTCGGCAATGCTCCAGAGCCACTCAGCGACGACGCGAAATCGCAGCTTCGTGGAACGCTTGTGACCCTGCGAAATGACCTGAGAAACGCGGCGTCCCGCGGAGATCGGTCGACGCAGCTACATGTGCAGGGCGCCATCAAGCGCATCGACGATATCCTTGATCCGAAGCGCTGATACGCTCCAACGGCGCTGAACTGCTAGACCTCCTCAAGGCTACTGTCGGCGCGGATGATGTATCGAATCACCCGATGTGAACACGGTGGCCTATCGGTAGATGGGCCACCGTGCGTTGCAACCGTGTACTACAGCTGTTTGGGTGGAGAAATCGCACTGGCGCCCATGCCAGCTGCCCGTCCAGTGGCCCACGACCAGAGAAAATTGTATCCGCCGATCGGGCCGAAGGCGTCGAGCACTTCGCCACAGAGGAACAGGCCCGGATGAAGCTTGCTCTCCATCGTGCGTGAATTGACCTCCTCGAGCGCTACACCGCCTCCAGTAACTTCCGCCTTGCGGTAGCCCTCGTCGCCACTCCAAGGCAAGTCACAGTGCACCAACTCGGCGATCAGTCGTAACCGCTCCTCACGACGAAGCTCAGCCAATACACGTGCCGGGTCGACATGCGCTTTGGCGATCAATACACTTGCCAGTCGGTCTGGCATCTCGCGGCGCAATGCACCCGTAACGGTACGCCCTGGCGCCGACTGACCGGACAGTGCCTCGCTCCACTCAGCGTCGCCGAGGGGCGTCCACTGAACACTTACTCGCGCGTTAGCGCTGCCGCTCGCCCCGTGAGGGCGTTCAGCGCGCGCACGTACGACTACATGCGAAACGTCAAGAACGGATGGGCCGCTGTATCCACGATGGGTGAAGAGAAACCCGCCGGTCGCCCGTGCCGAACGCGCAGGGCCGCTAGCCGTCGCCGTCAGCGACACGGACAGAGATACTCCGGACAATTCCGTAAACGCCGGATTGCTGCTCTCGATCGGCGTCAATGCTGCATATGTGGTGTGAATTTTGTGTCCAAGACCGCGCAACAGCTGCAACCCAACTCCGTCGCTTCCGGTAGCCGGCACCGATAAACCACCCGTCGCGAGGATCACCGCATCTGCGGTTAGAGCATTGCCGGTGTGGGTCAGCGCACTCCACTGCGACAAACCTGAATCAGGTACAACACCCGTCACGCGAGTATTTATAAGCAATTGCACGCCCTGCGCGCTGGCATACGACATCAGTTTATCGCGTACATCACGTGCTCTCTGTGATCGAGGAAAGAGTTTTGCCGTTTCAACTTCCTCGACGAGCGGTATCTCAAGCACCTCCTCGAAGAATCCGCGCTGCTCACGTAGTGGCCAGGCACGCACCATTTTTCGCAGAATATTCGGCGACGAATCAGTTACGAATCGGGATTCATCGAGAATGGAGGGGAGGATGTTGCACCGTCCGCCACCGCTGATGAGAATCTTGCGGCCCCCGTCCTTCGTTCCCTCCACAAGCGTGGTCGACGCGCCAGCTTTTGCTGCAAATATCGCTGCCATCGTTCCCGCAGCCCCCGCACCGACAACTATTACGCGTGCCAAATCATGATCTCGGGTTGCAATGTCGACCTCGCTGACAACTCACGTCGAAACTTCTCGTCCGCCGTTTGCATTCCAATCTACATTCTCAATCTACATTTATTCCCGAGTATTCGTTCTGACCGCTACTTCTGCACAATTCACTCGCCATCTGAATGTCTGATCTATTCTCCCCGCTCAAACTCAGGTCGATCACGCTCCGCAACCGGATCGGCACATCACCGATGTGTCAGTACTCCAGCAAGGACGGTTTTGCCACGGACTGGCACCTGGTTCATCTCGGGGCGTTTGCTACCGGCGGCGCAGGCGTCGTTTTCACAGAAGCCACCGCCGTAACAGCCAATGGCCGCATAAGTCCGCAGGACCTCGGTATCTACAAGGATGAACATATTGCGTATCTCCGGCGAATCACCGATTTCGTGCGAGACAATGGCGCAGCGGTCGGGATCCAGCTCGCACATGCAGGTCGCAAGGCAAGCACCAATACTCCATGGAATGGTGGAGGCATCGTTAGGCCAGATGAGGGAGGATGGACCAACGTTGTGGCTCCCAGTCCGATTCAGTTTGCCGAAAATTATCTGAACCCGAATGAACTCAGAGTGGAGGACATCGCTCAAATCACCCACGCGTTTCGAACCGCCGCCTCTCGTGCCCTCGAAGCCGGTTTTGATATTGTGGAAGTCCATTGTGCCCACGGATATCTACTCCACGAATTTCTTTCACCGCTTTCAAATCAGCGAACCGACCGGTACGGCGGATCGTTCGAGAATCGAGCGCGTTTGACACTCGAGGTAACAGCGGCCATTCGGGAAACGTGGCCAGCAAACCTCCCGGTATTTGTCCGTATCTCCGCCACCGACTGGGCTGATGGCGGGTGGAACCTGGAGGAATCGGTCCAACTCGCGTCGTTACTTCGCGACATTGGAGTGGATTTGATCGATTGCTCGTCGGGTGGGCTCGTTCCGCACCAGAAAATCACGATCGGGCCCGGCTATCAGGTACCGTTTTCGCGTGCTGTGCGCGAACAAGCCAAGGTCCCTACGGCAGCGGTTGGGTTGATCACCGATGCCGCTCAAGCCCAGGAGATAGTGCGCAGCGGTAGTGCAGATATCGTTCTGCTCGCACGAGAGATGCTGCGCAATCCTCACTGGTCTTTGCTCGCCGCATCGACACTTGGTGCACAGATCGAATGGCCGAAACAGTATGAACGGGCAAAGCTGCGACCTATTGACGTGGAACGCCGACGCGAAAAAGGTAGCTCAGCTTGATGAATGCGCCATCTGACGTTCGCTCCGCGTTGGACAATCTTGAATCGGCGCTCGCGTCAACGGCGCTGCCGTAGCCCACATAAACCACGGTTCCCGGGCTTGGCAGGTATGAGAGCAGCACATCCGCCCTGCCAAGCAGGCTTCGACGGACTCCCGCTAACACCAAAGCCCCGCTTGTAGATCGCGAGTAAAGTGGCAACTCGGTAAAGGGATCTCGCAATGCATCCCGCTCCCGCGACTCCACCTGCATGATGACGCGAGCCAGCAGTGCGCGCGAGAACTGATACTCCGTTCGAAGACGCGGAACGACCTGTGTACTGAAAACGCTGCCATCCCTCGAGCGGGTGAACCGTTGATAGCGAAGCAATGGCGTCAATCGTAGCTGCGAAGTCGGTCGAAGATCCGCCGATAGTTCGAAATCGGTTCTACGAGCCGTGGATGTTTCAAAGAACTCCGGCTCGCCGCCCACTCGTGCCGTAAGCGTCAACCCGGCCCTCCGCCATTGTGGGGTATTCACTGAAATATTGACGTAGCCGGTCAACGGGCGATCGCCAGTCTTGAACGCGACTGTATCGACTCCGTTTCCCACCGGTGAAAGTGTCGCCAGACGCGCGTAACGGCGAGCATCGAACGCCACAGATTGGAGTTCAGGATTGACCGAGAGTTTCCATCCGCCGTGCAAAACGATGGAGTTATCGAGGGCTATACTCGTCTCGAGCGGCACGTCCTTTCGGCCAAACCCATCGTAGCTCCAGATTGCACTGGTGCGCAGAAACTGCTGTTGCTGATCCCACCAACCGCCGCTTTTTCCGAAGCGGGTGATTCTCTGAAAAATCTGTGCGCGCACGAAATCCGTTCTGTTCACGAAACCCGATTGAGTTTCGAAGTGCGGCGACAAACTCTGAATAGAGCCACGATATCCCCATGTGCGGCCTGATCTGCCAGTGTTCAATTCCATTAACTGACCGGTCCGTGTCCCTGCCCGATCATGTGTGGTACTGTAGGCTGCCCGCAGCTCCACGTTGTACACATTTGCGAACTGGATTCGTGAATCCGCGCCACCTACTCTGTTGTAACGCGCGCCTTCGATTCGGTCAGTATACAGCAGCCCGGCGACACTCTGTGTACCAATGTCTCGTCGTACGCGCAGGATGTTGTACAGCGGGTGGGTACGCCCATCCAGGCCTGTGCGGGCTGCATCCATTGCACTTAAAAGCCCGAACTCGGTGTCAGGGATTTTGCCCGTGATCTTCACCGCTCCTACGGGCTGCACCAGCCGACGGGTGTACACAAGCTGATTCGGAACATCGAACTGTTCGCTTCCCTCGACGAAGAACGGACGTAGCTCGGGATAGGAAAGTGCGAATCGAACATCTCCCGGTATCTGCCCGACATCGGTTTCCACCTGACTGAAATCAGGATTTGCTGTGAAATTGACCGTGAAATTAGCTGTCGCTCCCCAGCGCACATCGCCGCCAACCTGCCCTCTCGTACCATACTGCCACGAATTTCCGGATGAGGGAGTTCCGCTTGCGAGAACCGTTGTCGTCGGAGCTACATCCAGAACCAATCCTCTCTTCATTCCAGAAAGCTTTCGAAGATAGCCGGACTGGCCAAGAAACGTCTGTATGCTGCGGGATGTGGGCGCCCAGAGATCCTGAAATCCGGTTCTCTGCGTTTGTCTGATAACCTGAAGACCCCAATCCTGCTCATTTCCCAGTTGGAATCGGATCGACTTGAACGGAATTCGCATCTCGGCCTCGAAACCGTCGTCGAGAAGCCGACCCGCCGATTGCCAGATGTAGTCCTGAGAAAGGTCGATCACCCCCAACGAAGCACGAGAAGTACCGGGCGGTGACGATTGCTCGCTGCGCATTCCATCCGCTTGCACGCCAAGCGCATTGACAGCGAAAGTGAACGCTCGTCGGCGATCGTTGAATGTGTCGAACTGAATCGCGACCCAGTCGTCGTTCAGAATCTTGTCGCGTTCGGCGAGAGTTGCTCGCACTGTACCGGGCACGGCCCACGCGCGAATGCCCACAAATATTGCATCCTCCGCATACCAGAGTCTTATTTCGATTGAATCCTGGGCCGGGCGTGCATCCACTGGATGATAGGAGGTAAACGAGGTTAGAACGGCCGCCTGCTGCCACTCCGTTTCGTTGAGCATCCCGTCTACAGAAATACTGTTTGCGTGGAGTCGGGGAATATTTACATCGAGCTCCCGTTTCTGGCCCGAGTAAAAAATCGGCGCAGACGGAAACTTGTTTTTGGCCACATGCTCGGCCGTCGCAGCGCCGGAAACTGTTGCGGCTGCTACACCTGCGGAAGGTATATTGGCCGACTGCGGTGCGAGCGTAGTCGCCTGCAGTAGTGTCGCCAGCAGTAAAATCATTCACACGCGATAAAGGGTGGGACGTAAGTCTCAACAATCGCACAGCCCATCGCAACTCTATGTTACGGGCATGACTTCAGTAAAAAACCACGATTCGGCACTAGCTGGAGGCCGAGTTGGCTCGTCTTGCCTCCGTTACCTCGCCTTTATCGCGGTGGCCGTGCTCACCGTCATTCTGACCAGTGAAGCTCAAGCCCAACAGCCGGAGCGTTTCACTGCTGGACCCGTCCGGTTCGACTATCCAGAAATCTGTCCCGCTAAAATAGGGTTGTCCGTTTCCGTGCCGCAAGACAACACGTCGCCAACGGGCGCGATCCTTGCGACCCAGCTGGTTGCCGAGCTGACGAAGTAGCATTTGAAGTAGCAAGTTCGGCTTTGTGATGCAGGTGTGAATAACAGACCTGTTTACCACTCTCTATCCTCCGAATGCGGAATTCCTGAAATGGCAGAAATAGACATCAAGAGAAAAGAAGGAGTTAGTTGGCTATGGTGGCTCATAGCACTTGTTATTATCGGCGCGGCGGTGTGGTGGTTTTTCGGACGAAGTGGAGAGTATCAGACCGGCGCCGCACCTGTAGACTCGGTGCAGACAGCACCGCCCGCGCGCGAAGCCGATGCGAACATTGCCGACATTTCCATTCTGACGGGCGCGACCAGCGCTGAGCTTGCCAACCGTCAGGTTGCTCTTGCAAGTGTTCCCGTAGCCAATGTCGTGAGCGACAAGGGTTTCTGGATTGGAAACGCTACAGCGCTTAACAGCGAGGGAATTTTCGTTCTGCGTGGAAATCAGGATGCGTCTTACACAGCTCCTGATGGCGCAGTTAACGCTGGACAAAACGTTTCCGTCTATGGTACGGTTCAGCAAGTGCCTGCGAATCTGGCAGAACAGGCAACTGCATGGACTCTGAGGTCGGCCGATCAGTCGATGCTTGCCAATCAGCCGATATACATTCGAGCCGATTCTGTTCGCATCGTACGCTAGACGCAAATCAGCCTACTCACAACGATAAAAACAGATTTCGCATCTCGCGCGCATTGGTTGTGGCGTAGTTCCAGTAATTGTTGTTGAAGGTGAGATGCACTCTTCGTGATTCGTTGATTGCACGTTCAATCGAAGGTATCCACTCTACAAGCTGCTCCTTCGTGTAGAGATAGCGATACCTTTCGATCACGGAGTCGTTGCGAGTTTCCCACGTCGTCTCCCGGCGCCCATGAAAGCGAAAAATAGCAAGGTCGGTGTGGGTGACTTCCACTGTCGGCGGCATGCTGCTTTCCATTCCAGGGGGCGCATCCACCGCCACGTAACTGAATTCGAGGTTTCGAAGCAAGTCAAATGTGGGCGACGTAAGCCTGCCCGACATCCAGTCGCGATGACGCAATTCCACTGACGCCGGACAGCTACCCAGACGCTCTCTTGCAAGCTTCAATTCGTCCGCGTGCTCCTTTGTCGGCGTAAACCAGCGCGGATACTGCAACATTACGGCGCCAAGTTTATGGGCTGCTCTAAGCGGCTCCAAGGCACCAATAAATCGTCTCCATATTTCGTCTAGCGTCGATGAGGAGAAATGGTGGCTGTATACATTCCTTGCGCCCCGAAGTCGAACTGGAAGCTCGCTGCGAAGCCATTCTGGCAACCGGGACGGATCGGTGGGATGCCCGGTCATCAGCGAGTGCGCCTTTACATCGAAGACGAAATCGTGCGGCGTACGATCGACCCACCGCTGTGAAGTAGCGACGGACGGAAACGCGTAATACGTCGCGTCGACTTCAACCATCGGAAAAAGCGTTGCATAGTAGCGTAATCGAGATTCGGCATCCTTAGCCCCCGACGGATAGAAAACATCCGGCGCGAGCAACGAGGGATCGGTCCACCCTGCCACACCTGCGTACACGTCACATCCTCGACGCGCGAACAGAGGGTGACGAGGCGTTGGAATATCGTCTCCACGTCTCCTCGCCTCCTGCCAACCGGGATCACAGACGGAATGCCATGGCACGTGGGGGGCCTCCGCAATTGAATCTGATGAAGTAAACCTGCCGGGCTGGCTGGAAGGTGACTCAATTGCATCCAGATCTCGCGGTAACTCCTCCGGCCGGGCAGTCGTTTGAGCGATCATCCTTGCAACCCGCGATGGAGCATCTCGGGACAGAGATTCAATCAGCCTACTTTCCGGTAGATTCTTCCAGTACCTCATCGGCATCTCAGCGCGCATTGCACTTCGATTCAAGCGCGCTGGGTTGAAAATCCCCGCGTAGTAGCGGCGCCACAAATCTTCAAGTGCATCGTCCGAATGCGGGACCTGGCGCCGTTCGATTCCTTCGGTCAGCGTGAGGTCCGAACCGTCAAAACGCGCGCAGCCATCCGGCGTAAGAATTGACCATCGCATCGACGGAAATCGATCCGCGAAGAAGGGAGCGGTCCGCTCTACCACCCGGTGGGCAGGCTCGAACCACGCGACGTATTCCGGCTCACTTCCAACGGACGAATTAACTTCGCGAAAACGGACAAACGCCTTCATCTTGTGGGACGCTCGTCGCACCTCCTTGTGCATTCGTAAGAGCCGATGAGTTAGCGGGTCTGCCGCCACCTCCAGCAGATGTGGTTCACCGTGAGCCAATCTCCAAAGACAGCTGTACAGAAACGACCACCGATTCATTTCACGATGGCAGGCTACACTACTTGCGATCGAGAGAAAGGCGCGCGGAACGGTTGTCGGCACGGCAATGGGCAGGTCCGCGCCCGGAGCATGTGACGCCAGCTCGCCAAACAGTGGGATAGCCAACCCGTCATCGCTCCATGAGAGCAGGTCCGGCGACATGTTTGCCGCGAGACTGCTACGCGCCGCACTCCTCCATGACTGGAAGTGGCTTGCAACAGTGCTCACTTCACCCTGAGGACGCAGTACGGTCACTTCTCAGAGTTCGCCCGTTCTGGCCACCTGCGCACTCGACCAGAAGTCGAGCTGTCCGGAATTCTGCGCGCCGATGCGGCTCAATCTCTTGTAAGCCGTCTCACTATCCTCCAACGCAAAACCGATCGATCGCGGGAAATAGTCCGCTGTAGCGATAAAATGACGCGCGCGCGTGAGCGCCACCTGAAGACGGGCAAGATCTTCCATCCTCAGCCGTCGAAAACGTCGAGAGGAAAGTATGCGTTTTACACTTCTCACTCCCACACCCGGTACGCGCAAAAGCTGCTCCTTCGACGCCAAGTTGACATCGACCGGAAACTGGTCGCGATTGCGGAGTGCCCATGCGAGCTTGGGGTCGATATCCAATGCGAGATTGGGCACTGTGGAAGGCACAAGTTCCGCCACGCCGAAACCGTAAAACCTCATAAGCCAGTCGGCCTGGTAAAGTCTGTGCTCGCGTACCAACGGCGGCGACGCAGGAGGCAAAACGCTCGAAGCGTCCGGAATTGGGCTGAACGCCGAGTAGTAAACGCGTTTGAGTTTCTGCCGGGAATAGAGGCTTGACGAAGTCTCCAGCATCATTGCGTCGGTAGCATCTGTCGCACCCACGATCATCTGTGTGGCTTGCCCGGCCGGCGCGAACGTAATTGGCTTTCGTGTGGCCCAGCCCCGCTCGACATTCGCTTGATCCTCCCGTGCTTCGGCAATGCCATCGCGAATCGTTCCCATCGCGCGCGTGATCTGAACCAACTCCTTTTCGGGCGCAAGAACGTCCAGATCATTCTGACGGGGCAGCTCGACGTTAATGCTTAGCCGATCGGCCCACTTGCCCGCTTCCAGAATCAGCTCTGGCGCCGCGTTGGGAATCGTCTTGAGATGGATATATCCGGCGAACTTGTGATCTTGACGAAGTGTCCTCGCAACGGCAATCAACTGCTCCATTGTGTAATCGGCATCTCGAATGATGCCCGAACTAAGGAAAAGGCCCTCGATATAATTGCGACGATAAAAATCCAGGGTGAGCCCAACAACCTCGCTTACAGTAAATCGGGCTCGTTTTACGCCGCTCGATCGACGGTTGATGCAGTAGCTACAGTCGTAGATGCAGTAATTAGTGAGGAGAATCTTGAGTAGCGACACGCACCGCCCGTCGGGCGTGTAGCTGTGACAAATGCCGGTCCCGTCGGTCGAACCGATCCCACCCTTTTGCGCCTTGCGCCCTTTCCCCCCGCTACTGGCACAAGACGCGTCATACTTTGCTGCGTCAGCGAGCACTCCCAGCTTGTCCGCAATATCCATATCCCGAATATATGCCGAAATCGTCACGCCTTCAATCGTTCCGCGGCGTCGCTCGAAAGATGTTTTGAGAGTATTCTGGCTGAAAAAGATGATGGCACTGTCACAAATCGCTTGACAAGGGCTCAGTTGCATGTAGAATCGAACTTTCCCCCGCCGACCTCGGTCGGCGCTCTCCAAGCAGCATGCGCTCCGACGAGAGAGTATCGATGCAATCGAACACCAGCAAGCTCATCAAACTTGCACGCGCCCAGCTTTTTGTGCTGGACCTGCGCCCCGAACAGGCGCCCGCTGCGATTGCCGCTCAACTAGGCGGCTCGGACGACAGGACACCCACCATTTGGCGGGACGCCGACAGCGCCTTGCTGGTATTTCCCGCCGAGACCAGGGTGAGACTCGCCAAGGGCTTCGTCTTCGTGGAGCTGACCGTGGCGACCGACCAGACGGGACGAGACAAGCTCCTCTTCCCCTTTCGCGTAGGAAGCTCCCCCAACGAGGCAGTAGTTAGCGCCGTCTCCGAGCCTGTACCAAGAGGCAACCCCATAATTGCCTCCCGCTGGGCTGGTGTGGCCACGCCGATTGTCTGGAATGCGGTGCTTCGTACCGGAAATGCGCTGCTCGCGCGACGACGATTCTCCCAACCGCTCTCCGTGTCAGGCATCTATACGCTGGGTCGGGTATTGAGCTATCTGATCACACAGCCGGTAACCCCAGATGGGCTTCGGGACTATTTCGGCGCGCCCGGACGCGATGTGCTGCCTGATCTCTCGGTGCTAAATCGCCGTTACCTGGGCTCACTTCCCATAAGTCGAGCCAAGCCGAAAACGAAGTCATAGCCGCCTCAGATTCTCCTTCCGCACTCCCTCTGCCTCTCTCATCATGGCCAACACAATTGCACTCACCCTCACCAGCAACGGAACCGAAATCCATGGTGACAGCTCGCAGACGACCATGGGACGGGCGAACACGATCGAAGTGTTGTCACTGACCCAATTGTCGCGTACAACTTTCGAGCGCTCGACTGGATTGGCGACAGGCCGACGGTATCACGAACCGATCCTGTTCACCAAAATCATCGATAGATCAAGCCCGCTTCTTAGAAAGGCGCTGATTAGTAACGAAGTGGTAGGCGGTTCATTCGAATGGTTCAGGCCAAACCCGTCGGGGACCGGGACCGTCGAGCAGTTCTACACTATGGCCTTCGCCCAAGGTCGGGTGGTTTCCGCGAAAACCATTTTACCAAACACCCTTGATCCTGGCAGCGCGTCGCTCCCGCCACTGGAAGAGATCGGGTTGGTGTTCAACCAAATCACATGGACCTTCGAGGCGGGCGGTGTCGAATTCGAAGACTCGTGGATCTCCACGCGTAGCTAAGGGGCGCTCGTGACGATCACGATACCGGAAGATGCGCTCGACCCGATCGTAAGGAAGATCGGAGAAGTTGCGGGTCTCCTCAGCGACGACGATTCACCTTCGGTGCGCGATGAGTTTCTCGCGCACCCGCTAGACGAGCTCTCTCACGCTCTCCGGGATCGGCAGGACGCGGTAATCGAACTGCTGGGGCAGGTACTTGGCGACAGTAACGCGGAGGTTCTGGGAATGCCGGCCGGTGGAACCCAAGACCACTGGATTCCGATAAGAGATCCCGACGGAGGGGAGACGGGCCTGTATATCGTCCTCTCGCGCAAGCCGCCCTCGTTGATCGTGGGACTCGGCTGGAAGTGGGAAGCTACCGAAAATCTTGTGACGGTGAGGACTTGGGCGCACGTTCCCATTCTCAAAACCGCTGGTACGGGGCCATCCACTCGGCTTGCCGTCGCCACAGCGGAAGCACCCGTAAAGATTGCTGCCGAAGTGTCGCTGGAGGGCGGGTTTGGTGTGGAGGGGATGCGTTTTCGCGGTGTTCGCGGTGTGGTGTCTGTGGGAGGAATCACGGCGCCGCCGGATGTTGCGCTTGTGCTGCTTGGTCTCGAGATGGGCGAGAGTCCCGCTCAGGACAAGTCACTGGCTGATCTTGCCGCTCTCCCCGCCGCAGCCTGGATAGAGACCGCGGTCTCGCTTTTCACGGCGCAGCTTTCGGCGGCCGGCGCCGGTTCGGCGGCCACCATTGTAAAGGATTTCCTCCTGCCGTTAATGGGTGTCACCGCACCGTCACCGATGGTTCGGCTTCGCTGGGAGGAGCTTCCACAGCGCGGATTGTCCATTTTCGACGACTGGTTCAATTCGATGGTGGGGAATCCGGCCGCGATGCGCGCCTGGCTCGGAAAGTGGCAGGCGTTGTTGCAAAGTGGGGCCGGTGTACCTCTGACGGCGAATGTGGCCGGCAGCGGGACGCGCGCCGACCCATGGCGCGCGGAAGTTCCGGTTGCGGGAACGGTGCGAATCGCGCCGACGGCCGCAGTGGAAACGCGCCCCAACGGCACGCGCGTTTTGTACCTCGGTTTTCGGGTGGGCTCAACGCCCTTTTCAGTTGGGAGCAGTAATCTTCGCCTCGATCTCACAGGCGCCGCCGAAATCGTCGCAATCCCGATTGGGTCGACTGCTCCAGTGAGCGCCCTGCCGTCGCTTTCGGTAATGCTCCAATTGACTTCCACGACGGGCACCCTGGTCAGCCACACCTTTTCGGCAAGCGATCCGCTTGCCGCGATGGGGACACTGGCGGTCGGATCACTGGAAGCAGGTGTCGCGCTAGACTCTCAGCAGCGTCCCGTACCGCATCTCGCACTGAGAAATGTGCAGTGCGCACGGGGTTCCTGGGAAACGATAGACTTGAGCTCGGCCGACGCGGTTCTTGACGGAATCGGGGGTGTTGCCAGCAATCTGATCCAGCAGCAGATCGAGCAGGGTCTCGCACTTGGAGCTGGGGGACAACATGCCGGACGGCACGTGGCCGCGCTCCTTGGCCTGGTCGCTCCGACTGCCGGATCGGCGCCCTCGCCATGGCCGGTAACGCTGGTCACCGACAGCGCGAGAATTACCCAGTTTTTAGGGAATCCGCTCGCTGCGGTAGCGCGATACCACTCCGACTGCCTGAAAACCGACATTGCGGGCGCTCCCGCCTGGCGCTTTCTGCTGGCAGAGTTGGGGCTGTTACTACAGGAAAACGGCGCCACTTTGCCTGGAGCTGGAGCTGGATCTGGAGCTGGCTCCATCGCAATTCCCCTTTCCGGTACCGGCACAACCGACCGCAACTGGAGACTAGTACTCGGCCGTACCGACGCAGGCGATCTCGTCCTGAAAGCGTCATTTGACAATTCGTCCGACCGCCCGCAGCTCAAGCTTGGCGTGGCGTTTGAGCCCAGGGAGCTTTCGGTAGGCGATGCATCGGTGACGCTGGCGCTTTCGGCCGACCTTTTTAGCATCAGCCTCCCTACCGCGCTGGACGGCGTGGGACCAAGCGGCACATGGCTGCCGCAAATGAGCGCTGAAATCAGGGTCGTCGGTGACGGTGGAGTGACGACGCCTCCACTAGGAGCGCTTCGCCTCGGAGCGGAGTCGCTCTCGCTGGCATTGCTGCACACGCCTTCGAGCGGCATCGATTGGCGGATCGAACTGCGCGACCCCTGGGCGTCATGGGACGGCGTCGGACTGGGCATTGTGTCCCTGCCGCCCCTCCGGCTAGACAGTAGCGGCGCCACAGCGTGGGACCTATCGTCGGACACATTAGATGGCTCAGTGGGCGGTGTGGGTCGTGATGCTGTCGCTGAACTGTCGCGATTTGTTGTCGGATATCTTGCGCTGGAACATGGCGGCCCGGTGGGCTTCGGCCTGTCCGCCCTACTGGGGCTCCTACCTGCCGACCCGAAATTTGCTCTGCCATCAGAAGCAGGCGGGATCGATCCAGGATTCGCGCTGCCTGCCGATTTTCCCGCCCTTTCTCCGGATGACTGGGGACAATTCTTTGCCGACCCATGGCCGACGGTTCGCGCCCACCTGCTGCGGGTAATGGCAGAGCCGCGCTTCACGCGGCCCGCACTTCAGTGGCTTCGCGCGGCCTTCCAGGGGCTGTCTCCCCAGCGTGGCGGAACGCACGAAATACTGACTTTCCCCGAAGCCATCGGGGGAGCCGGCACCTTTATTCCGCCCGGCGGGACCGACTCGACCCAAGAAAGCCATGAACCCCTCGGGTTTCCTTCGCTCGAAGCAGTACCGCTAACTCTTGGCGGCGACGGTACTTACGAGTCGCCGTACACCCTTGCACTCAGATCGCCCGCCCTTCGAAATGTCCAAGCCTTGCTTTGGCTCGACCCCGACGGGCCTCCATCCGGCAATGTCGTCGATGCAGCATTGGCCATCCTCGCGCCCGCGCTTCGCGACCTCGCCAACCTCGGCTCTGCATCGCTCGATCAGCTAGCTGACGTCTTGTCAGCCCTGGCTGACGTTGATAGGGCGGTCGCCGATGCGCTGCAGTCCGTGTCGCCGTCTGCCGTCAGTAATTCGCTGGATGAACTCCAGACGCTGTTGGCAACCAGCGACGGGGTCATTCTTACTGCCAGCCAGCAACCCTCGGACGCAAGCTGGACGAGACCGGCACCCCTCGCCGCAGATCACGTCCACGCACTCGATAACTCGGCAGTCATCTCCGCAATCCAGAGCCAGAGTTCCTCATGGGACTCGGGCGCCGGCCTTCCGGTGCTCATGCTCTCGGCCCCCTTCGAAGCCAACGACGCCTGGCAAGCCCTCTCCGCCTCACTCGGCGTCAACGAAACGTCATTTTCGTTTCGGGTGCCTGGAGTTTCGCCGGTCGCGGTGTCGCTGCTTTCGTTGGATAGCTCCGCGCGCACAATCGCGGCCGAACTCGCTGTTTACGATGAATCGCCCGGGTTAAGCGCTTCCGCGCGCATTGTGCCGGTGGACGCACCCGCCCCAGCAGCAAGCCAAGCCGATCAGGTGGCTCGACTGGTAGACAGATTACGCGGTCTCCACTCCGGCAAGAAAGTCATCGTCGTTGCGCACTCGGCCTCCGGTCTTGCCGCCCGCGCAGCTGTTCAGCGACCTGGTCTGTCTGGCGCCGTTAGAGGCATCATCACGGTGAGCACGCCCCACCTTGGTTCCGCTCTCCCATGGCAGGACAGTCCCACCATCGGCGAAGCGGTCGGGACAGTCGAGCGGCTCTCGTCCTCTTTTGCACTCGGCAGTCCCGTCGGGCCAGCCCTCGACACGCTCTGGACGTTCATCAGCGGAAAGGACGCTGCCGGCGAGCAAATGCCCTGGCCCGCCCATGCGTTTGCACCGTCCGGCCCGGCAACACTCCCCGCCGGCGTCGGCGGACTTGCCCTCGCAACGAAGTTGCCAGCCGGCTCTCTGCAAAGCGCCTTGGCATCGGCGATCGCCGCCTACGCGACATCGCTTCGCACTGCATTGACCGCGCGCGCCCCCGTCGACCATATCGGAGTCGGACTTTCCCTGGGAGCGAGCAGCAGCACCGCCAGTACTCTAGACGTAAAAGTGCGCACCCGTCTGGACATCGGCTCGTTTCTGGTTGCCAGCGGTGGCAGCCCGCGCACGACCCCGAAACTCGTCATCACCGCTATCCTCAAACGGCGCGATGGCTGGTTAGTGGGCGCGCCTGATGCAAGAGCAAGAGTCCGCTGGGCAGAACTCGGCTGCGAAATAAGCAGTGGGGGAATAACGCCCCGCGTTCGGCTTCACAACGCTGCGGTTGACGGAGTCGAAGCAACACTGGCGACCCTCCAATTGTTGTCGGACGGGAGCTGGCAGCCGGATGAAATTCTGGCGCCCGCGCTGGATGCGATGTTAGCAGAACTCACCACCTCCGCCGGTAGCGCAGACACTGGGGGTGCGACCGCTGGCGGCGGCGCCGGGAGCGGGAGCGGGGGGAGCGACGCGGAGAGCCTAGCCGGCGTCGACTCGACCGTGCTTTCGCTGGTCCAACTGCTCCGTTCACTGGACATAACCAAGCTCCGTGGAGCCACCGAAAGCACCGGATACGCCATCAACCCCGATGGCTGGAGCGCTCTCCTGGCCGACGGACGCGCGTCAATGCAGCGTGTTCTCGCCGACGTAATCGCCGACGCAACCAAGCGCGATTTACTGGTTTCCCGCCTGCGCTCCCTCTTCGGTTTTACGCCGAACGACCTCTCAAAACTTCTTGCAGGCAGCCCGTCTGACCCACCGGAGTGGCGCGCATTACGAGCGCTCTTGCAGTCCCTCGGCCTGCTCAAAGACGACGTAAACGGCTCTGTACCGGTAATTTCCGCATGGCTCGAACTATTTGGTTCGCCATCGCACTACCTGCGTACTCATGTCTCCGAATTGTTGGGCCAGCCCTCCATTCGCACCAATCTGCTCTCCGAATTGCGGGCAATTCTCGGTCTTGGAGACGTTGGTAGCCCAGTGGTCGAACGGTCGTTAGGTGCAGGACTTACAATTCGGGTGGAGGCGCTCGGACGCGTAAGCATACAGATCGCGGGCGAATCCGCCCTCTCGCTCGGTAACGCAGCTAGCATATCAGGCTTGCTGGAGCTGGATCTGGTAAATGGCAGCGCATCGACAGCGCTTCGATTCCAGCCCAACGGAATTGTGAGCGGGTTGGTTTGGCAAATGTCCATTCCCGCCTCGGCTGCAACGCCGACGTCACAGATTGCGCTCGACTTCGGCGACGGCGCACGCATCAGTCCTTATGAGCTGTTGCCGATTTACCCCGTCCCAGCCGACCTGCCCGCGCGACTTGGCGACCTACTGCCGCGAGTTGTTGTCAGCACTGTCGCAACCGCTTTGCTCGATGGCGTTGTGCTGCCAAATGCGCCGCAACTCGCCGGGCCATTGGCCTATCTCGGCCTCGTCGACCCCGGAGTTGTTGGCGAGCGCCCGCGCTTTCGCAACATTTCGCGACTCGTGGCCGACCCCCGTGGATGGCTGCTTTCGTCAGGTGCTCTCGGTGCCACCGGTGTCGGTGCATCGTCGACTCCGTCGCTCAGCTCGACACGCGTGGCCGGCCTCGTTCGCGAGGCCGCCATGGCGTTCAACTTCGCCGACAGCAGCGGAAACATCGCGCTGCCCTACGGGCTGCGCGTAGCTACCGCCATCGCCCCATCGGCCCGACTGACGTTCAGCATGCCCGCGCCGCTCGCCCTCCGCGGCGGCGTAACCATCGCCGTCAATGCCGAAATCGGATGGACTGCGGCAGGTACTCTGGGAGCCGGAGGCACACTCGACCTTCGTGCCGCCCTGCCGGGAGGTGGGCCATGGCCCACCTTGCGAGTCGAGCTCGGAATTGAGAACGGCGCGTTCCGCGTCGCCCTTGGCGCAGACGACGCCATGTTACAACTGCTCCCGTTCAGCGGCTTCGACGCGGGCGCGCTTGGCGCGGCCGCAGCCCGGCTCCTGCCAACTGTGCTCGATGCCCTCCTCGATGCCCTCGAAGCAAACGGCAACGCTGACGTTGCTGCGTTTATCTCCCGCGTCCGCGCGGCCGCAACGACGCTCGAAATCGACACGCTGCCACACCTCGACGCCATTGTCAGCGATCCCATCGCATGGATGAGACACCGATTCAGTGCCGCCAACGCACCCGCCTCAGCGTCCGCTCTCAACAACGTCCTACTCGGTGTACCCGGCTTCTCCGTGGTGGGCGGCAAGCTGCAATTTCAGCCAGCCGGAAGTCCCGTCGCGGTAACCGTTGGCCGCAATGGCTCGATCGGGGCAGCTGTCGCCCTCACAGCGCTCGACCTCGGCCCTGTGACACTCGGCGCCAGCTTCAGTGCCGGGATACCAGACTCGGGGCCGGTCGCGCCGGTAGTCAACGGAAGCCTCGACATCAGTGTCGACGAGGGCGTCATCGCGCCAGCAGGGGTGTCCATCGGGCCGTCGCTGCATTTCGGCATCGGAACATCCGGCCTGTCGCTTTATCTCTACCCGATCGGCAACGTCGCCGGCTCGCCCGATTTCCGTCTCGATGTTCTTCCCGCCTTCTCCTTTGGAGTTGACGACGGCGGTACCATCGAAGGCGCTCTGCTCGAATTTGCGCGACGGGTTCTCGTTCCCGTGGTCATCGAGACATTTCTCGACACGTCAGACGTCACGACCTGGCTCAACACCAGCATTCACGCCGGGCTCAAACCGGGTGTCGTGCTGCAGGACGCAGGGCTGCTCATCAGCGACGGCGGCACTGGCTGGAATCTCGTCGCGCTGGACACACTCGCCGATCCGATTCGGTTGGTCGAAGGACTCATAGGTGCGGCCATGCGCGCGACGTCCGCCGCATTTGGGGCAACTCCCATTATCGACTTCAGTGGAGCGGGCGGCCCGGGCGCCGGACTGTTTGCTGCAAGCGCTGTTAGCGCAGGCAAGACAACCTACGGTATCCGGGTAGCGCTGCCCGAACTCCGTCTGTCAGAAGACCCCGAGATAATAGTCCGCCTGGGTGGCCGTAGCGACTGGATCTCAGCCGCCGGCGGTCCTGTTGGCGTAGGTGCGGGCCTTTCATTCCTTGTCGTACGGGACAATGGCGCCGGTACAAATCCGCGCTTCGCGTTCGACCCCGTCCTCGAGATGGCGGGCGTCGGCATTTCGGTGAGCGGCCGAGGGGATGAGCCGCTGTTCGATGTGAGTGGATTCAGGCTTGGGGGGCTGGAAGCCCTGCTTTACCTCCGCGTGAGCAACCTACTCACCACGCCACAAGTGGCCTTTGGGCTATATGGCGACATCTCGAATATCGCCATTCCGCTCGGCACCTCCGATTCAAATCCAGTCGCCGCCTCCCTGATGAGCGGCGGCGGAGACAGCGATAGCGGCGACAGCGAGCCGGTGAACCCGCAGTTCAGCGTGCGCGCTGCATACGTACAAAATTTCTGGCTCGAGATTGGCGGCGACGCGCGCAATGAAGTCTGGTTCCCGATCCAGCGCACTTTCGGCCCGGTCAGCATCCAGCAAATCGGCGTTCGCTGGATTGGCGGACCCGCATCCAAACTTGCAGTGCTCCTCGATGGCGGTGTGGCCTTGGGCGGCCTGGCTGTCGGCGTGGACGACCTGTCGCTCACGATGCCGCTGGCCCGTATCAGCCACATCAATGAGTGGGAGCTCGGGCTTCGCGGCTTGGCGGTGAGCTATAACGCCGGCGGAGTCAAGATTGCCGGCGGCCTGCTTCAGGCCAGCGACGAAATCCGCTATGACGGCTTCCTGCTTATCGAAGTAGGAGGCAAGAGCTTCGTTGCTTTTGGCAGCTACGGCGTCGTGGACGGAGACACCTCACTCTTCGTTTTCCTCGTCGTGGGAATCCCGATTGGCGGGCCGCCTTATTTCTTCATCACCGGCCTTGCCGGCGGGTTCGGCTACAACCGCGGTCTGGTCGTTCCGCCTATCGAAGGTGTCCCTGCCTTCCCACTGGTTTCGGCGATGAGCGACCCGGGTGTCATCACCGACGACCCGATGGGTTTTCTGCGCACACTAAGTCCGTCGTTCCCCATGGAGCGCGGAAGCTACTGGTTTGCGGCGGGTCTCAAATTCACGTCGTTCACGCTGGTGAATTCGCAGGCGTTGCTGTACGTCCTTCTCAATCGCGGTCTCGAGATCGGCATTTTGGGTATGTCGCAGATGGAGCTGCCGCCCGCAGTTCCTCTCGTCAGCATCGAACTCGCCCTCAAGGCACGCTTCTCCACGATCGAGGGCGTCATCTCGGTCGAAGCGCGGCTCACGGATAATTCCTGGCTGCTTTCGCGTGACTGCAGACTCACCGGCGGATTTGCGTTTTTCCTCTGGTTTTCTGGCGAGCACTCCGGCGACTTCGTAATCACCATTGGCGGATACCACCCGCGCTACACCAAACCGGCCCACTATCCCAATGTGCCCCGCCTCGGCTTCAACTGGCGGGTGGGAAGCAAAGTTACGATCAAGGGCGAGGCATACTTCGCGTTGACTCCACGCGAGGTGATGGCCGGAGGACTGCTCGAAGCATCGTATCACAGCGGCGACGTCAAGGCGTGGTTCCGGGCCTGGGCAAACATGTACGTCCAATGGCGACCGTTCTGGTTCGAAGTCGACATCGGGATCAGTATCGGCGTTTCGGTCGACACGTGGCTTGGTACAGTGAAGGTCGAAGTTGGTGCATCACTCTGGCTGTGGGGCCCCGAGGTTGGCGGAGAAGTCGAGGTCGATCTGTGGATCGTATCGTTCACCGTCCGTTTCGGTGCGTCCTACAACAAGCCCACCGAAGCTCTGTCATGGTCGCAATTCCGCACCGCGCTGCTGCCGCCGGAAGACGATAAACTTTACAGTGGTAATGTCGAGCGCGGTTTGATTACCGGCTCGCCAGCGACCGGGCCGTGGACGGTGCTACCGGAGTTCATCCTCCGCACCGACGTATTCCTTGGTACTTCACAAGTGAAGTTCGGCGTGGCCAGCGCAATCAGCGGTGGCACCGCTGTGGAAATCGACATCAAACCGATGCGAACCCCGGTGAACATCATGAGCCTTCATATGGTTCGTGTAATTCGCGTTCGCGACGGGCTGGACATGACGTCTCGTTTTCAGGAGCGAGAGGTCCTTCGGGGCAACATTCCGCGAGCGTTGTGGGACACGAGCACAGCGAATCCCTCTCAGTCGATAATGCCCGGAGTCACCGGCGCCCGATTAGTCGCCGAGTTTGACAGGACGCGCCTCGATTCTACCGGCAGCATTCCGTGGACGAAACTGTTCGAAACGGGCCGGCGACATCCGCTGCCGTTCACGCCCGAGCTCACCCTTCGCGCATCGGTTGGAGAATTGGCAGGCAAGGCTTTGCAGTACGATCTGCTTGCTTCCCGCACGAGCGACGCGCTGTTCGCGTCGGGGTTGATTCTACAGGACGGACTTTGGAAGGAACGTCGTAAGGTCACCCTCGACGCACTTGCGGCCGAGGGCGTCCGCGTTACCCCCAGCAAGCGTGACGGGGATGTTGCGCCGAGGGGGACGTTCAGGAGGGGACGACGGAGCAGTCCGCCGTTAGTGCGGTCGCTTTACGAGGGTCTGTCCGCTGAGGCAACTCTGTTTGCAGACCGCAAGGAGACGTTGCCGGATACGGTAAAGACGCCGCCAAAGGTGTCGATGTATGCGTCGCTTAGCGCGGTGATCAGGCAACGCGTAGAGCCCACGCGTGCTGCCGCCCGTTCGATGCGGACAACGGTAAACGGTACGTCAAAGGTTACAGAACTCGCACGAAACGCGCGCGAGGTCGATATGTCGGCGTTGCTGGAAGGTCCGGTCGCGGGTGCGACGGTGCTCACCAGCGCGCCGTCGCGCGGAGTTCGTGAGAGCACAATTGCCCGTACAATGCCGACGTTGCGCCGAGGCTTGGGCACAGCGAGCAGGGACATCGCACTTCTTGACGCAGCCGAAAAGGCTGCGTGGGGCGGGGCTCGAGACAGAGATGGCGGGCCCGGGGGTAGGGGCGGGGGCGGGGGCGGCGAACGTTTCAGTTTCATGGCCGGAGTGGACGCCGAGTCGGGTGCCACGCGCGTTAACAGGCCGCTCGGGAGTGGCCCTGCCGACAACGATCCGCTGGCAGCTCAGCGACTCCCCGGTGTTCCGGTAGACCCAGGTAGTACCCTGCGTTTCGTATTGCCAACGCGAAACGTCGATGATCTTCCGCCCGCGATTCGAATTACTGGCGATGCTGCAGTACGCATTACCGCCCTCGACAGAGGCGGTAACGCGCTGCTCGACATCGAAGGAATTGGGACACAACAGTTGATAGTGCCGGAAGGTACGGAAACTCTGATGGTGTGCGGTTTGGGTAGAGCCGCGCGCAAACAGGTACAGGGTGCCACCGGCGCAGTTACGCTCACCGAAGCCACCAGCCCGATTCCGGTGGTTGGTTGGCAATCGCAGAGTGAGCTTGTGGTGGCGGATGCCACCACACTCCTTGCCCGAGGAGCACTCGTCACACTCGCGTCGCGAATCACACGCATCGACGACGCCGGCACCGTCATAGCCAGCGTTGCCATTGCCGATCAACTCGGCGTCACCACGACGCTTCCGGTCGCTGTGAGATCGATTGCGATCGTGCTCGACGAAGCCGACGGTGAATGCCTATCCACTATCGCCGACACTCTTGCAGTGAGCGCGCGCGGTGCAGTTCTGAGCGAGAAGCCGCAGATCGTTGCGGCTGGCGCGCGCACCGTGCTGTTGTACGACATCATTGCCACTGACAAGGGCGCAAAGACGATCGCTGTTCCAGTTGCCTGCGATGCAGCATGGACTTTGTGCGGCGTCATGGGCTTCAACGGCACTGCAACGGAGTGGGCTCGTCTTATGGCCAGCGTCGACCTCGACGCGCTGGTGGAAAACGGCCCGCTTGCTCCCGTTGGCACGGCGTTTCTGCAATTTGTCGGTCGCGATGCGCTACGCACTCCAGACCTCAATGGAGATGAAAATTCCACTGATGACAACATCAAGGATCGATAGATGCCACCGCTCCCCACGCCCGGACGGGGCGAAGTAATTTTTCATCGAGCATGCTTCCCCGCGTTGCTCGCAGACGATTACGAATTGCGCGTCGACCACCTACTTGGCGTTGACACCAGCTCCAAGCCGCTACCAGGAGAGCGCAAGTTTTCGTTTGCTGTCGACGGCCCGCGATTCACTCTCGAGTCGTCGCTTATTCACGGCGTGTTTCCGCCAACGAACGGGCGCGGCGCATACGTTTCGCGACTGCCACAAATCGTTCTCCGAAGACGCACAATCCCATGGGAACGAGCGCTGCCGGGCACTGTTGATACGCCGTGGATGGCGTTGCTGCTCTTCGAGGACGGAGAGGCCACTACTGTCTCACCCTGCACTGTTGGTGACGTCGTCAGCGGCTCGGGTATCGCGCGGCACATGCCACTTGCACTGGGCGCGCTCACCGCGGCCACACGTGCTCAACCTTGCATTGCAGTCGACGTTTCTCTTCCGCTGTTCAAGGAAATTGCGCCGATGGCAAGCGAGCTGCCGTTGCTCTCCCACGTGCGACAGGTGAACACGGAGGACAAGGAGCTGCTGGGCATGGACGAGGACGGATGGTTTGCGGTTGTCGTGGGCAATCGAATTCCGGAACCCGGGAAAAAGTATCTCGCCTGCCTCGTATCGCTGGAGGGCGCCCAGGGCTATTTGCCCACGCCCGCAGAAGCAGCTCCATTTACGGCAGAAGACTTGCGCGTAAATCCGAAGGTCGATTTCGTCGCACATGCTGAAGAGCTGATGAAGTTCGCGGTTCTGGCTGATGACAGAGTGAAGTCGAAAGACGTGGTGATCGCACTCGCCAACGAAATGATTGCGTCAAATAGCAAGTATGCTCCGCTTACCGATCAGAGCAACAGCAGCATCAGTGGCACAACTTCCTCGTCGCGGTCTTCCAGATGGACAGATGTAAAAATCGGCGGCAAGACAAATACTCCCGTCAAGTTCAGTCCACCAACTTTGCGGCTATTCTGCCTCGCTCAATGGAGTTTCGAGTGTCTTGAAGGCGGCGATTTTGAGTCCATTATGCAGGCGCTCCCGAACAACGGAGGGGTTGCGATGCTGGGCATGCCTCCCGCCTTGGCGCAGGCACCCGACAGCACCGGTGCATCAGGTTGGAAGGCCGCTCTTGATACCGGACACGTCCCCCTTGAGCATCTCACGCGCGAGGGTGAACGCACTATCGCCTGGTATCGCGGTCCACTAACACCAGTTGGTGTTACCCGCAGCAATGAAGGGCCATTTCACACAAGCGATCAGGCTCGGCGCATCGATCCGGAAACGGGTCTCGAAAATCTCGGTTACGCTGCGGGGTTCGAAATCGGGCGTCTGCTTGCACTCGGTGATCCACGCTTCGCACTCGATCTGCTGCGGTGGCGACGTGCCGACAGACTTCGCCCCGATGCCCGATTCACATTCGACATTGTCAATCGGTTCGCGGCGGTGCTCGCGCGAGATCTGCGATTCGATCCGAATATTCTGTTCACACTTCCTGCCTCTCTCGCAACAATGGGCGGCACAGTTATCAAGACGGTGATGACGCGGAACGGCCTTGGCAAACCCATGGACCCAACTGGCCTCGTCGACGTTCTCGACAAGTTACCGGGCCTCAAACCGGAGTCGGTAGCGCAGTCCCGCGGCCTCAGCGTCGAGATTGTGAACGGAATTCTGCGCGGAGCTACCGTTGGCAGCACCACGGTGCTCGACACGATTGGAATCGGAAGCGGAGCAGCGCTCGAAACCAATCTGGACCTGCTAATCAGACAGCCCGCTGCCCAATTTGGCGCTATGACGGATGCATTCGATGCGCGCATGCGCGACCTCACAACGCCACGAAAATGATCATCTACGCTTTCGGTCATATGCATGCGAAGCGCACAGGAGCATCGTTATGAAAAATTGGATAACCAGCGATGGTTATGTAAAAAAGCTTTACGACAACGCGATCGTGGAGTACTCCGACAGTCAGGAAGTACCTGAGTCGATCCGCAACTGGCTTGCGCGCATCCGCTTGCTCTACGGAGTGCCGTTCAACTATCTCGTGCCCGATAGCCGTCTGCTGCCCGTTGAGTCTGCGCGCTTCTTCTACATTGATCGCAACTTCACCGACCGACTGGTTGATGGAGCACTGAGTGTCGGAAAGGCGACGACCCGTGAGTTCCTGCACGCTGAGGAAACACATGGAATGCTTCGTACGCAGACGGACGACGAAGAACGAGTGCTGCGCAAGCAGTTCCGTGGAACAGCTGTGAGTTCGATAGTAGCACCAAAAGCTGCTGATCTTACGGGCCTGCTTCTCCGATCTCGCGCTGTGTCCGGCTGGCCGGGTCTCGAAGTAAAGGCCTATCGGGGCACCACATCTGCTACCCCCGATGCGGGAGGATCATCTCTGCCGCTGCTGCGTATGGACCGTCTGGCGCCGGATGTTTTGCTTTGCATCTTTGAAGGCGTACCCACGCGTGTTGATATCGAGGAGCCGCGGGAAGGAATACAGTTCGGTGTTGATCTTGTTGACAACAACGGCGACGGAATCGTTGAACCGTCGAGCGCAACGCCGAGTGGATTTCGTCTGAAGCTTCGGAAAATCCGGGGCGCTAATGCGGGCACGCAGCTCTCGGCAAATCCAACTATTCCAGTGCCCGTTCGCAAGAGCAATAGAAGGGTAGTCCACGTTGCTGCGCTCAGGGATGCGCTCAACAGCGCGCTCGTGGGAAGCGGAGACAGCGATGCAGATCCCCGCCCGGAGCTGACGTCCGGCGAGCTCGCACTCGAGATGTTTCAGTTTCCGTTTCGCCAGCGTTTCGAGGGCACCGGAGTGGATGCCGTACCAGGCGGAAAGCGCTGGGACATCAGCACACAGTACGCGGACACGAAGTTGAAGGTCAGTGTGCTCGCAAAACCGTTGTCACCGGCAGAGGTGCTTGTTCTGTTTCCGAAATCCAACACGAGATAACCGTGGCTGATCGTCTTTTTCAGGTTGAACTTGCGGCCCGAAATTATCGCTTTGGTCTCGAAGCGACCCCCGCTGAGGTTCTTACATGGGATGCCGGTGCGTGGCGATCTCCTCGCGTGCTTGTGCCCATCGTGGTTGACGCGCTTCCCTTAACCGCAGCGCAGGCCGCTGGCTCAACGTGGGCAGCGGTCGCGATTGACCCGCTCGATCCAACGGCATTACGTCCAGCGCCGTTTGACACAACGAAGGGAAGACCCTCCGGTGTACACTTGCATTGGGCGCTGCCGGATGGTTTGACGCAGGGAGCACGCGCGAGTGATGATGTCGACGCTCCGCTCGCGGCGGGTACCGATGGCAGCATCGAGCAACCCG
The DNA here is from genome assembly GCA_038235845.1 of Gemmatimonadales bacterium. Lineage (GTDB taxonomy): Bacteria > Gemmatimonadota > Gemmatimonadetes > Gemmatimonadales > Gemmatimonadaceae > Gemmatimonas. Next base: position 37,581 of record JBBSTN010000004.1, read on the forward strand.
AGAAGGCCAACACCGAACGTACGACGTTTGGGGCGATTCCCGATCGATGGCTCGTTACTCGCATCGTTGCAGGCAAATCTTCCACCTCGCCGAGGATCGCAACCGCGTGGGTCATCGAGAGCGCTCTCGACCCCGCGCGACGGCGTGCCACAGCTCTCCAGGACTGGCGCGAAGATCGGTCAGATTCTGCGGCAGCGTTGATAACAGCGATGGGCCCAGGCGAGCCAACGTTCGCTGTTTACTACGACAACACGCAGAACGTTCTTGCTTTTCATGACCCGCTGGCTGGCATTGCTACCGGCCCCATCACTTACATGATCACAGGCTGGTATAGCGAACCCGATGTCGATCCGCTTCATCGGCCCACAACTGAAAGCCAATGGTACGCAGCACTTCGAAAACTTGGATGGTTGCTTCCCCAGACCTCGCTCGACCGCCTGGATGCTGCAGCACGCGCGTTTGTGCGCGCGCAACAACAGCTCGGCCTTAAAGTCAGGAAGAGCGACAACGACCCCGTATTTCGAACGAACAACCCGCCAAACGAATCAACGAAGAACGACAGTATGTCAGCCGATGACACCGATTACACGGTCAAACTGGGCTCTGCTGCGTCCCGCATAAGCAAGTCGTTAAAGACGGATATATACCTCTCGCGACAACGTTATTTCGAGCAACATTGGCCAAGACAGATTCTGTGTCACGGGGCGGTATTCGACGTTGCATGGAACGGGCGAGGCGGTGCGTTCGACACCCCGGATGCCGGGGTACCGCGTGGAGACCGTGTCTCCGTCGCTGTGGGGAACTCCGGAGCACAAGCAATAGCTGCACTAATCGCTAACAGCGCAAGCGAGCCGGGGCTCGAGCGTACCATGGCCGCGTTCCACGGCGGATCGCTTTCAGATCTCTCGCTTGACAGCGGAATCGCGCGGTTGGAGAGCGCCATGCACGCCGATGATTTCGCATCCACGCCCGGCGGCTTTGTTCTTTCTCAGATCGAACAGGGCGATCTCTTCCCGCCAGCAAGCGGTGTCGAGAGTGAGGCGCGACCATCCAATCGTTCAGTGTCTCCCGCGGCGAGCGGTGGCAAGACGAAGTCGTCGGAGGGCAATGTTGTCTCGTTCAAGGTTGAGCAGAATTTTTTTCGATCCGACGCAACTCTCGCGGAATTGGTTGAGAAGACCACACGTGGCACGATGCGCGCAGGACTGTCCGCAGGTGCAGCACCCGCCGGCAACCCGCGTCGTCTGGAAACGGTGCGGAGAGCAATGCCGCGATGGTATCAGCCGCGTGATCCGGTCGTACTACTGAGCGAGTCTCGTCGCAGCTACAAACACGGTGAAGACGGCGCGCTCGATCCGAGCGGAATGCTGGTCTGTCGCGTCACAGGCGAGACGGTAAGCGAGATTGGCATCAATCCATGGGTGAGCGACGCAGGCGTCACCATAAGCAATGCACCAATGATCGACTTGCGAGGGTCGGATCTCACCACATCCGACTTCAAGAGTGGTCAGATTCCAGCCGAATGCGGCGCGCTGCTCTACGAGACGCTGTTGTTTGATCCGACGGTGGTAACCGTTGCACGCGACGTCATCGTAAGCAAAGCGTCGAAGCAGAAATCTGCAGCGCCGAGCAAGGGTGTTATGGTCACACCGGCTGCGGCGGGAACGCGTTTCATGGTTGAGCAGTCACTTACGCTCTGGGCATATCTTGCGCCGGGTATCGACGTGCAGGCCCTCGCGGCAATGTCGAACATTACGGGAACGGCGCCTAGCAAACATGCGCTTCAACTTTGGCGGCGACCGTGGAATCCCATCGAGTTGAGCTGGGAGATCGCGTGGTTTCCATCACCCCGCGGTGAACGCGACTGGAAGCTTGGCGAGACCGATTACGAACTTCTCGATTTCGACCCGTCCGATCGCGCGCATACAGCACGCTTGCCAAACGGCACCGAAGGCGCTCCAGCGCTTGTTATCCAAGGTCGCACGCTGCTCACTCCGGGCGTTGCCACTACGATGGAAAAACGGCTGCGGAAGTTTCTCAAGGACGAATCTGAAGGTGCGGCAGACGACGCTACCCCAACGCAGGAACATGATCTCGCGCGGGTGGCCGACTCCTTCAGTACACTCGATGTTATATCGACGGCACTTGGCGGCGCACATCGTTCGCTGATGGCACGCAAGCCGGTCCCC
>JBBSTN010000005.1:0-33287 GCA_038235845.1 Gemmatimonadales bacterium
CGAATGACCCGATCTGCGTCAACGATCTCGCCTTGCAGCCAGAAGCGTTGGAACCTGAAAACTTACGCCTCGCGCGTGCGCCTGGCTCTTACCGCCTTCCGGCGAGATGAGCCATTCAATCGTGGACGCTGTCCGCTCTATTTCCGTTGCATTGGCGCTATCGTCACGAGCGCTGTCGCTGCACGAAACAGTGAACGTCACCGCCTCCGCGCTGCCGCTCACATCGATGAAAATCTGCTTCTTTCCCATGTCAGCGCCGCTGGCGCACCTGTCTGCGGCATGAAGCGCGACGAGAGTAGCATGTTGCAATGCGGTCGGATCACCGAAAGCCGGCAAAACGCTGCTGTCGACCGAGATGCGATAGCCGATCTCCCGCAGCTCTCCGCACTGCGCTCTGAGAGCCAGCGCACCGCGAACGACATCGTTGGGCATCACGGGTTCAGCTACAGAGCCCACTCTGCGCGGAAGATCACGCAGGGCATGCAGAAGTTCTTCGAGACTCTCGCATTCCCCGCGAAGAATCGTCGATTGCTGGACGACATTCGCTCCCTCGATACCAAGCATGTACGCTGCCGCACCAATCGTCGCCACTCGATTGCTCAAGGTGTGTGCGATTCCCTGCAGCAGTTCGTCATGAACCGTGAGCCAGTGCGCAGCTTCCGCGCGCCCGCTTCCTTCTGAGTTCATCACCCGTTTCTCCGGATTCTACTCGTGTTTGTCATAGTTGGACTGGTAATCGTTTTTGGCGCGGTAATCGGGGGCTATGTCATGCACCATGGTCAGTTGGCGACCTTGGTGCAGATCAACGAGTTCATTATTATCGGCGGTGCCGGCCTTGGCGCCATGGTAATCGCCAATTCCCCTGCCGTACTCAAACGCGTCGTATCGCAGACACTGGGCCTGCTAAAGTCAAATCCATTCAGTGCACGCGCCTACGCTGAGTTGCTGCAGGTACTGTACGAGATCTTTCAGAAGGCTCGTAAGGACGGTCTGGTAGGTCTCGAACCGCATATCGAAACCCCCGAAAGCAGCGACATATTCCAGAAATATCCGTCGTTCACGGTAAATCATCATGCTGTTTGCCTGCTCTGCGATACGCTCAAGGTGCTGCTTACCGGCACTGTCGAAGATCACAACCTCGCCGAAATTCTGGACATCGACCTCGAGAAGCATCTTCACGAAGCGATGGAAGTTCCGCACGCTGTCGCGGCAGTCGGCGACGCGATGCCAGGATTCGGAATTGTCGCGGCAGTATTGGGCGTAATCATAACGATGGGTTCAATTGGTGGCGCCGCCTCGGAAATTGGTGAGAAAGTTGCCGCTGCACTCGTGGGAACGTTTCTCGGTATTCTGCTCTCGTACGGAATGCTCAATCCGCTCGCCAAGGCTCTCGAGTCGCGCATCAAGGCCGAGCACGATTACATGTTGTGTGTGCGCACGGCTCTTCTGTCTTTCGCACGTGGAGATGCGCCCATGACAGCTGTGGAGTTTGCCCGTCGCAACGTCGAGCCACACGAGCGTCCGAGCTTTGCCGAGCTCGAAGATCTTACCCGTAAGAAGGCCGCCTGACCATGACTGCACGTGGTGGAAAAAAGATTGTCATCGTCAAGAAGAAAGTGGTCGGCGGCGGTGGACATCACGGCGGTTCCTGGAAGGTAGCCTACGCTGACTTCGTCACCGCTATGATGGCATTCTTCATGGTGATGTGGATTCTTGGCATGGATGACCAAACCAAGCAGGCAATCGAAGGTTACTTCGCCAATCCGGTGGGCTACAAGAAAGGCTATGGTTCTGGCAACAGTCCGGTGTCAGCGGGAAGTTCGCCCAACTCGTTGAAGCGAACACCGCTGCGGATGGTGGTCCGCTCCGCAGAACAGCGCTCATTCGAGAAAGTCCGCGAACAGATACTCAGTAAGATTGCGAACAGCGATTCGCTCAAAGGCCTTAGTGCTCTCGTCGATGTGAAGGTCACCAACGACGGTTTGCGAATCGAACTCGTTGAATCGGGCAACGGTGACGACTACTTTCCGCTGGGCTCGTCCCGAATGAAACCCACGATGATGCTTGCACTTCAGCTCATTGGTGAAGAGTTGCGGAATATCCAGCATTCAATCATCATGGAGGGACACACCGATGCTGCGAAGTTCAGCGCCGGCGGTGGAAGCTACGGCAACTGGGAACTCTCGTCTGACCGTGCCAACGCCGCCAGACGCGTACTCGAGAGCGCCGGTGTGTCCAAAGGTCGGATAACCGAGGTACGTGGATATGCGGATACTCAGCCGCGTCTGGCAGATGATCCCATGTCCCCCGCCAATCGCCGCATCTCAATAATGCTCCCATTTAGCCGTCCGCCCGATGGTGTCGGCGACGCAGAATCGCTGGCTGAAGCCAAGCGGGATTCGCTGATCTCCAAAATCACTCCGAAAATGTAGCTCCGGTAGGATTCCGGGAGTTGCGATTAGCTTCGAGCAGCTTTGGTAGCGTCGAGCCCCTGTCCATGGGGGAGCACTGTGTTTACCGTCACCTTGTACTCACGCCAAACATTTGTTGGGGAGAGCCGTGATCGAGGTCGACAAGTACAGCAAACTGTACGGTGACACAGTTGCCGTACGGGAGTTGTCATTCAAGGTGGAGCCAGGTGAAGTGCTTGGGCTGGTCGGCCCCAACGGCGCCGGAAAGACCACGACCTTGCGCGCGCTCGCCGGAATTCTGCAACCCACATCCGGCGTGATTCGCATTGCGGGCATCGACCTGCAGAAAGATCCGGTCGCCGCTAAGTCGAAGCTCGCGTTCATCCCCGACGAGCCACCACTTTTCGACTATCTCACCGTTACCGAGCATCTACGTTTCGTCGCCCGACTCTACGGCGTGGACGACGCAGAAGCGAAAATGCCGAAATTGCTCGACGAGCTCGAACTGTCGGCAAAGAAGGATGCGCTTCCCACAGAACTTTCTCGCGGTATGAGGCAAAAACTCGCCATCGCGTGTGGTTTGCTTCACGATCCAGCAGCGCTTCTTCTCGACGAGCCACTCACTGGTCTCGATCCGGTCGGCATTCGTCGCATGAAGGAAACGATTACCGCACGGGCAAGAGATAATTCGGCGGTCATTCTCAGCTCCCATCTGCTTCATCTGGTGGAGGAGCTTTGCACGCGCATTCTCTTTATCCGGCGTGGCGAGATGGTGTCGATTGGAACCATCGATGACGTAATACTTTCGCGACCCGATCTCGCCGGCAAATCGCTCGAGGAGATCTTTATTTCTCTTACCGGCGATGACGCCGAGAATATCCCGGCTGCGTGAGTAGTTCGTCTCCGAACAAAGCGCTGCTGTATCTCTTTCAGAGAACCGCTGCCAACCGACTGCAATCACAACTGCGACGAATCCGAAATCCGCGCTATGTGTTTGCCGTTGCCATGGGAGCACTCTATATATGGTTCGCGCTATTCCGAAATGCGCGGCTCAGCGAAGGCCCACTGTCATCGATTGTCGACACGAACCTGCTCGCGCCGATAATTGCCGCATTCCTTCTGCTCGCCGCAGGACGCTGGTGGTTATTCGGGAGCGATCGCGCGGCGCTCGCGTTTCTCCCGGCCGAAGTTCAGTTTCTCTTTCCAGCGCCGGTATCAAGGCGAACGCTGGTGCACGCAAAACTGCTTCGCAGCCAGTTCGCGATTCTGCTCAACACACTGATCTGGACAATACTCCTGCGTGGCGGTGGCCAGACGCCCGATGGATGGCGACGAGGCATTGCACTCTGGCTTCTTTTCTCCACGCTCTCGTTGCACCGACTTGGCGCATCTATCGTCCGCGCAAATGCAATTGACAACGAAGGAGCAGGCCGAAGACGCAGCATTATTCCAGCTTTGGTCTTCGGCACGCTCATAGCAGCAGTTGCATTTGGACTGGTTACGGAAATCGACTCATTCCGCCTTGCCAATGCACAGGGCTACAAGGCAGTAGGCACCGCGATCGTCGATGCACTCCACAAACCGGTTCCTCGCTACGCGCTCTGGCCCGTCCGTGCGCTACTCAACCCGATCTTCGCGACCACGTACTCCATCTGGCTCGCGGCGTTGCCACTTTCGGTGCTTCTGCTACTGGCACACTATCTCTGGGTCGTGCGTCTCGATCACGCATTCGAAGAGGCGGCGCTGGAAGCAACGCAACATCGTGCAGAGCGCTTGCTCCGCTTCAGGACATCTCAGCTCGGTAAGGCACGCTCACGGAAGGGTAAACTCGCACGCATTCCCGGCATGGCAATTCGAGGTCGCCCGGAGCTTGCGATCGTCTGGAAGAACGTTGCTGCCGCCATTCGTGGAGGCGCGTGGCGAACGCAGCTCGTTTCGTTCACGATTGGTCTCGCAGTGTTTGCAGCAGTCACCAGATCGGCATCGAGAGACGCTGCAAACGTATTTATCGGAGTGGCTCTGGGCTGGGCGGCGATGCTGCTGTTCGTCGGTCCTCTATGGATGCGTTTTGACCTGAGACTCGACCTCACAAGGCTCGCGACACTCAAGACATTTCCGCTTTCGGGCCGGTCAATTGTAGCGGCCGAGATTATTGGTGTGACTATTTTACATACGCTGACGATCTGGTCGCTGCTCACCGTTCCCCTCGTAATGCTCTTTCTCGATCAGGAGCTCGCCGTGGCGGCCGGCGCAAACATTCCGAGATTCATTGCGGTGATTGTCGTGGTTCCGGTGTTTAACTTCCTGATGTTCACCATACAAAACGCAACAGCGTTGCTTTTTCCCGCATGGGTACGACTCGGCACGGAATCGCGTGGATTCGAGACGATGGGACAGAGTCTGCTCACAACGGGCGCGACTGCACTAGTGGCCGGAATAGCGCTTGTTCTCCCTGTCGGAATCGCACTCGCGATTGTGTTCGGGCTTGGCACTACAATGGGAGATTGGGTATACCTGTTAGCATCCCTCATTGCGGGCTCGGCGATCATCGCTGAGATTTGGCCGCTGCTTGCATGGTTAGGCAAAGTGTTCGAACGTACAGACGAAAACGAAGTTCAGCTGGCATCCTGAAGCATACATCATCCGATATTTCCCTAGCTTCTTTACGATGCCCGACGAGTTTGAGCCATTCGAAGACGATTTTTCCACTGGGAGCGACGACGAGGATGCGAATCCGCGCCCGGCGGTCTTTGTAACGACGCGTGAACCGGTTACGCTCGTGGTCTCGCAGCTCGAAGACGCACGCGCTCCTCAATCATCGGCGCTGGCGGCATACATTGATGGTCGGATGATTGCGCGCAGCGCAATGCCTGAGCAGGCTATTGCGCGGCTTCTCGAGCTTCAACTCTTCGAGGAACCTGTGCCGCTCGGACTGTTCGCATACGAGGACGATCCGGGTCTTCAATGTCGCCTGTTCGCGCTTGTACCACGTAATTTGCTGGAAGGTAGTTCACACGCGTCAGAGCCGTGGAAAGAGAGCGTTCCGAGTTTTGAAGCTTCTCAGAAGGAGGACGATGACGAGCATGATGACGACGACGAACGCGAATCAACGCCGTTCGAGACAATTCTGCTGGGCAACATCGTAAGGTTCGACAAGGATCGACGACACCGGGACGATCTTGCGGCTGAAGCAGTTGATATTCTTCAACGCATTATCCATGGTGCAGAATCTCTCGAAGACGCCGACCGCAAAGCTATCGATGATTTATTGGGCTCGTTGTAGCGCCCGTTAGACCGGAAACAACCCTTCAATGGAGAGATAACGCTCTCCTGTGTCATAGCAGAACGTGAGCACGCGGGCGCCATCCGCCATATCTGAAATCTTGCTCGCGACCGCAGCCAGCGATGCGCCGCTTGAGATCCCGACAAAAATTCCCTCTTCACGCGCAGCGCGTTGAGCGTAATCGAACGCGGCCTCCTCGGGAACTTCTATTGTGCCATCGAGCGTGTCGGTATGCAGATTGGCCGGAATGAATCCCGCTCCGACGCCTTGAATGCGATGTGGGCCCGGTGCGCCACCACCGATAACCGCCGACTTTTCCGGTTCGACTGCAAACACCTTCAGTTGCGGGAAATGCGGCTTCAACACTTCGCTGCATGCGGTGATATGGCCACCGGTTCCAACGCCCGTGATGAGGTAGTCCAATCCCTCCGGAAAATCCTCGAGAATTTCGCGCGCGGTGGTTTCCGCATGCGCGCGGATGTTCGCTGGGTTATCGAACTGCTGGGGCATCCAGGAATTGGGCGTGATCGCAACCAGCTCGCCTGCCCGTTCGATCGCGCGCTTCATGCCGCCCTCGCGAGGCGTGAGGTCGAAGGTTGCACCGTACGCTGCCATGATGCGTCTACGCTCCACCGACATCGATTCCGGCATTACCAGCACGAGCTTGTAGCCCTTCACGGCCGCCACCATCGCCAAACCGATGCCGGTGTTGCCTGACGTTGGTTCAATGATCGTACTTCCCGTCGATAACGCTCCTGATTTCTCCGCGTCTTCGATCATCGTGAGAGCGATTCTGTCCTTGATGCTGCCACCGGGATTTGCGCGCTCGAGTTTCATCCAGACCTGAACACGCTTGTCGAACATGCGCGACAGATGAACGTGCGGAGTATTGCCAATGGTATCGAGGATGGAATCTGCACGCATCTCAACTGACTCGTCGTAAGTGGGATCAACTCTTAGTGATTACCCGAATCTTAATAGGTTGGGTAAGGCCGACATGCAACCGGCTCTGCGCCAAGGGCCGGGCGTACGTCGTTAATCCACCACAACCATCACACCCGTCACACCACCCTGCTTGGCTAGATGTGAAACTCGAGCCCGTCGTCAATCGGCGCGCGCTGTTCCACCCGGCTCGTGAACTGAACCACGGATCGCGCGGGCACGGACGAAGTCAGCCACACGTTTCCGCCGATGATCGAGCCGTTGCCAACATGCGTATTCCCACCGAGAATCGTAGCATTGGCGTACACAACGACATCATTACCGATAGTGGGGTGACGTTTGGTATTTGCCAGCTTCTTGCTTACGGCCATCGCGCCCAGCGTTACGCCTTGATAAACACGCACACGATCGCCGATATGACTCGTTTCTCCAATCACCAGCCCCGTACCGTGATCTATTGCAAACGAACGCCCAATGGTCGCGCCGGGATGAATATCTATGCCGGTCTCGCGATGCGCCCACTCTGAAACCACCCGTGGAAACACCGGTACGTTCAACCGATACAGCTCGTGCGAAAAACGATGCACAGCGGTGGCCAGAAACCCCGGGTACGCCAGCATTACCTCTTCCCTGGTCTCGGCAGCGGGATCTCCCGACAAAATCGCCGTCACATCAGCGTTGAGCTTGTTGTGCACACTCGGCAACGTACTCATGAATGCAGCAGCGGTCTCGACCGGGAACGGCACCAGCGTCGACAGCGCGTCGGCCAGCAGCGTCCCGAGCGCATCGGCGTCTTCCTTCACGCCGCCGTCACCGCGCGATGAGCGTGCAAATTGCGGAAACAACAATGTCAGAGTGCGAAGACAAAACTCCTCGGCGAGCGCGCGCAAAGGCCGCATTGGAGCTAAGGCAAGGCGTTCTGCCTCTATCGTCGAAATGAGGTTGGCCCACGTTGTCATCGATCAGCAACCTCCGGCAAGCACTCGAGCAACGAAATGTTTGTCGCACTTTCAGCAGCGACATAGCATTGCATTCCGACTGCCTTTAACCCGGCATCTTCGATCACACTTCTGTACCACACAGCCCTCTGCGGAGGTGGCCAGCAAGTATCCCCCTCACACTGGTCGCCCTCGGCAAAAAGTTCGAGATAGGCCACGCCCGCAGTGCGCTTTGCAACATTGTTTATTCCGACTTTGAACGCATCCAGTGAGAGGTAGTTGAGCATTCCACAGCAAACTACGAGATCGTAACTTGTGCGCAATGACAGCAGGGGCAACGTACCGATATCGCCAAGCTGAATATTGCGCCGGTTACCATATCGACTGACGGCGTAGTCGCTGGGATCCACACCATCGTACCGCGCCCGAGGTCTCACCCGTTTGAGTTCGGGCTGCCAGTTCCCCTCACCACAACCAACGTCCAGCACATCACGCACATTGCGTCCAAGAATCCATTCGGAAGTACGAAGCACAAACTCCACCTGTCGACGCAATTCAACAGCACTCTTGACGCGGGATTCGGGGTTGCGATACCACTTGTCGAAATATGCCTGATTGTAGTTGACGCCCTGTTTCAGAGTATCCCCCAGAATCCACGGTCAATGTCGAGAGCAAAAATCCAGCGTCCGTCGCGCAGTCCGCGCGAAAAATCCGCGCGAACGAGATCAAAGAAAAAGAGCACACCAACCCCAGCGGACGGCCAGAGCGCGGACGGTCTTGTTGCGGTAGACGAAAGTCCACTGGCAGTGGCGGTGATCTGAACGAACGGCGCCAGTGTGACGTGAGCTGGCGCTGTCCCAAAGCGACCGAGCGGAAACGCTGGCGCCGGTACGGGCTGACGCAGTTCGAGACGCTGTGAAAGAAGCCCGCGAGTCGCAAAACTATGAAACTCGTAGCCGGGGGCACTCCACGGCCCACCAGCAAAGATAAGCCATTGCGGCGGCAGATCACGACCACCGGCGAGCCCCCAGGTAGTCTCGAGTACGAGCGCTCGGTCGCCGCGGAGCGGCCGGTTGAGCGACAGCGCCCCGTACGCTCGCGCAGCGAGCGGTTTTACATTGCGCTCGAATGTACCCACGCCGGTAAATAACCGTCCCGACAAAACGCCGAGTTCGGCGTTGGCGCTCCAGCGCGCATTGGTGCTGTGGTTGTCGCCTGCAATCCAGCCGCCGGTGCCGCGAAGTTCTGCGCGCGCACCCTTCGTGCGCCAGGCGTCGAGCGTCGGGGAAAAGCTGCCGCCCAGCGGCGTCGCAGTAACGTGCACGGGGTCCGTGTGTTCCCACGCAAGCCGGAGCGTCCACGGGTCGAGCGGAGCTCGATGCAATGTTATACCAACGGCTCTCGTATCCACCTGCGTGGTGTAGTCGCTGCCCAACGCGAGCGCAGCGAGCGAATTGGTAACGCCCGCCCGCTCCGCTAGCGCAAGGTCCCGATAATCGCGTTCGACAAACGCCTGAATCAACGGCGCCCGCCCGAAGGCGGGCGCGCGCCCCACCGCAACCTGCCCCTTCGCCTGCTGGTCACCAAAGCCATATCGGCCACGCGCCGACAAACGCCAACCGCCCCTTGTGGTGTGCGCGGCGCCCGCTCCCAGAGCCAGCCCCTCCGCGCGCGAAAAGCGCGCGAAGTCGCTTATTCCCCGTCCCGTCACCGACGCCCGCGCAGGCCGCGTCAGCAGCGAGGCGCTTACTGCAGCTACAGCCTGCGCGCGTGCGCGCGCAACGTCTTCACTCGACGCAATCTGAATTTCCGGCGGAAGCACGTCGATCATCCGCCCCTCGAAGGCGTGAGCGGCCAGCGAATCGCGCGGTGCCGAACTCCATCGAGGCAGCTTCATCGTCACCTCCGGTATACGCTCGTTCACATCGTAATTAGCCACCTCCCAGCGTCCGCGAACGATGCCACGGATCGGTAGGTCGAGCCATGTACTGCCGCGCGATACCTCCACCTCCTGCTTCCGTGGCAACCAGTAGCGCTCCCGGATGAGACTATTCTCCAGCGTCACCACCAGTGTCTCGATACGCTTGTCTAGAATCGCAGCGCGCGTGAACGTCATTGAGATCCGCACCACCGCTGCCGTCTCCCGATCCAGGTAAACCGATCCGATGGCAGCCGGCAGAGACGCGTCGCGCGGACGGAATTTGATCTCGTCAACGACGATGTCGCGCCCGGGAATACGTATCGTCAGCGCGCTGCCCTTTTCGTATTCGTAAATGGTGCTGGCGTTCGTAGCGAGTGGATGTGGTACATCGCGCACGTCCTGCCCATCCCCTAACCGGATACGATCGGGAAGATTGTCCAGTATCACACCGTATCGATCGCGGTAATAGGCGACGTTGGCCGGGAGAAGTGTGGTATCCCGACGGCCCACAAGACGCTGTGCGCTGTTGCCGGGCTGCCACCAGGAAATCCTGAGCGCCAGCTCCTCGCTTTGAACAACCTTTGGCGGTATCAAGACTCCTTCGCCGAGCTGCGCCAGAAAGGCCAGGTAGCCGTGAGCGTCGGCCTGATAGCTGAGCAGTGAGCTGTCCGCCAGCTGCAGCCCACGTCGGGCCGTTGCCCTCCGAACGAGAGAATCCGCTGCGGGATCCTGCCAACGTCCGGCGGGATTTCGCCCCTCCGCGGAGGAAGGCTGCGCGGAGGATTGTGTGGAAGTCTGCGCCTCACCATCGCTCGACGCCAAAGGCTGCACTATGGCACAGGCCAGGAACGCGAGAACCGCCCTCGATTTCATCGACTTGCTTCGAGCATCAACCATCCGCGGAAAGTAGCAGCGGGAGTGACGCGACCGGTCCTGGGAACAACCGTCAGGTAGGCCCAGCCGTAACGCCAATCACTTTCATTGTGGTTCCGCGCGAGTGGTGAGCGCGGTGCGCGGAACGGTCGGCGGGCGACGATGCGAGCCAGGACTCCACTGGCACTTCCGGTTGGCGCCACCAGTCTTGCCGAACCAGCTGCAGACAGTGCTGGGCCCGAGGCATGCTCGGCGAAATGAACAGCGAAGAGGGTGTCGTATCGACCACCGTTTACGACCGACTCAACTCTCGAGATTGACGCATAAGCGGCCACCAGCCGCTGCCCGCCGACGCTGTCAGGGAGAAGCTGAGCTCCCCGGTAGCGACTGATCAGCCATCGGTCGAGCCTGAGCATGGTTCGCGTAGCGACACTGTCTTTGACAGGTACCTGCGATGACGCCATGCCTCGCTGAGCTGAGCCAACCGTCGGCGAAACCGCCAAAGAGCAAGCGATTGCAACTGCAGACGCCACCGAAAGCACACGGTTCAGCGTGACGTCGGCCCCGACGGCGATCGCCGAGTTGATGAATCCCACACCGGTGTGGCTGGAAGCGCGGTGACGATATCCGCCCCCGGCGACAGCACTTCCAGACCTGCGCGCAAGGCGGCGTCGTCGCGCACGCTGTAGCGAAGCATCGCGTCGGTCGACCCCCCGGCCTCGAATAGCCGAACGATAGCGAGCCCTATTCCCGCGCCTACCCATCTGGATCGCGCCAGCTCCGTGCGCATGGATTTGGGCGACAATTCGGCGATTTTGGCGCCAAGCCGCGATTCGAGCACCGAGATCGGCGCTATCGACCAGCCCTCGCGAAGCGCCACGAAGGAGGCGGAATCTGCCGCCCTCGACACCTCCACAGCCTGAGTCCGCGACCACTCCTTGGGCATCGCAAATGGATCTGGACGAGTTGCGTCGTCCACCAGAACGTCGGGAGACAAGCCTCCCGTCACGCTATCTCCCTTCACCTGACGTCTCACGAGCGCTTCACCGCCGGGAGTGAGCCATCTTGCAGTTGTAAGGCGCAGGGAAAGCTCAGGCGTGAGCTTCACAACGCGCTGAACCAGCCCCTTGCCATACGTGCGCGTTCCCACCAGCAAAGCCCGGCGGTGATCCCGGAGCGCGCCCGCGATTATCTCGGCCGAACTCGCAGTGTTCTCGTCCACCAGAATTGTGAGCGGCAGGTTCGTCCACCGCGAGCGTTGGCTGAAATGCGGCTCGGGCGGTGAGCCTTTGCGCGAATCGAGAGAGGCGATGAGCGTACCTCGCGGCAGAAACAGGCCTGCCGCCTTGACGCCCTCCTCCAGCAACCCGCCTGCATTTCCCCGCAAGTCCAGCAGGAGCGACCGGGCGCCAACCCGCAGCAGCGAGTCTACGGAGCGTTCCAGCTCCGAAGCTGACCCTGCCGTGATGGCGCCTAGTCTGAGATAGCCCACAGAGTCAGTGAGCATGCCGGCGTCGGTGATCGAGGGAGCGTGCCACTCACTCCGGACCACGATGAGATGCGCTGTGTCTCCGACCGACGCACGCCACACCGCGATTCTAGCCGTGTCGAGCGCCGCACTGCTCGTATCGGACGCTGGTCTCCCCCACCCATCGGCAATGGGGAAATTGTTGACCGTCAGAATCCTGTCACCCGGCCGCACGCCACCGAAGGCCGAGGGCGAGTTGGGAACGACGCGCGCCACACTCACCACACCCAGCTGGCGTCGGAGGGTGAGACCAAGCCCACGACCCTCGCCCTGAAGCGAGCCCCGGTAGCGTTGATAGCTGTCCGGTTTGAGCAGTGCCGCGTATGGGTCATGCAGTTCGCGAAGCATTCCCGACACCGCGCGTCGTAGCAGTTCGTCGGTGGGCAGCGAGTCGAGAGCGTTAGCGCGTACCGAATCGATAGCAGAGGACAACAGTTTTCCGTCGGTCCACTCGTTCTGTGCACGCACGCGACGGGCGCCGGTATGAGACCCAGCGAAAAAGGCGGCGACGAGAGCACCGCAACCTCCAGAAATCCAGAGTGCTTTTGACAATTTCATGACTTGCACGCGTTCCAACTCATTTCGAATTCGGTTGACAGTGCCGTCGACGTTGATGGCGTTTGTCTGTCAGGGTGGTACCGCCGACGTCGCGGCGTGATCCTGAAATACGAATTTTTGGGTCAATTAAAATCGTGGGGCGGCGACGCGAGACAACAGGATGAGAAGCGGCGACCGTTCATACGAATATTTCAAGGTAATGGCGCCGCTCTAAGCTCCGTTACCGAACGATCGAGAGATGTTGCACGTCACCGCAACCGCCCAGCCGTTCTCCCGTGGTGCGGCACGCGTCAGAAAACACCGCCGTCCTGTTCGACCGGCGGGTGGTGTCCCCTCCCAGTGACGACCAAGGCGATCCGGCGCGCTGACAACGTACCCAATCCCACCACTCAGAGTCGCCAAGTCATTGTTGCTCATGGATTTGCGAGCCCGGGACGAAAGATGCGACGCCCCAACTGCTGGTGGCACCCCTGATGCTTTTGAAGCCTGCGTATTGCGGTGGCGGTGCGGTGCCCACCGCATCTCGTCTTTCTTTGTCTCACGGGCCAGACATTTGGCCATTCTCGAGGTAGTCATGTCATTCACTTGTCATATCGAAAGCGTCGCCGAGCGAGCAGGCTCGTTTGCAACCTTGTCGGCGGTTGCAGCAGCTGCGCTGGTAGTTCTCGCGAATACCGCCGGTGCGATGCCCGTAGCGGCAAACGATCTGTCCGCAACCGTCGCCTTATCTGCAGGCACTATTGAGGAGCCACTGTTCACCTGGCGTGGCACGGTCGATCGCGAAGTCGTTCTCGTGCTCGACGGCAGGCGACTTGTGACGCAAGGCCTCGACGCGCGACTTCCGTCAAATTCCAGGGTTACGAACGCGATCCCGCGCCGTGGGGACGGTGAGGTGCGGGTTGTGTTGCAGAATGGACGCGGTAACGTCGATGTGCTCGAGCGTCCCTCGGCCAGAAACAATTACCGTACGGTTGTGCGCATTCGCGATCCCCTGGGTGGCGCCGACAGGTACCAGGTCGCGGCGTATTGGGTAACTGACGACGGTTATGGACGCGGCAGCCGCGACGCCGAGCGCGACGACAGCAGGGGGCGGGACGACAATGTCTGGAGAAATGGACGGGACAACAGTCGCGATCGTGATGATGACTGCTACAAAGTCGGCAACAATCGCAACGGCAACAATCGCAACGGGAACGTTCGCAACAACGGCAACAATCGTGGCAACGGCAACGGAAAGGCGAAGAAGGATCGACGGGACGATTGCTCCGACAGCAACTCGCGCAACGACAGCGACTCGCGCAACGGCGGCGGTTGGGACAATGGACGAACCAACAACGGTCGAAACAGCGGTAACGCTCGCTCGGGGCCGGGAGTGTTACGCTGGACTGGTCGCGTCGATGACGCGGTCGACGTCATCGTTCAGGGAAACAGGGTAGAGTATCGCGATGTTTCGGGCGCGACCGCCACGCGGGTCAGATCGACGATTTCAGGTGGCGCATTGCCACGACAGGAAGGCGGCGTGTCAATTGTGAGCGGAAATGGACGCGGGCGCGTGTACGTGATTCAGCAGCCGTCACAGTACAACGGCTACACGGCAGTGATTAGTATCAGCGACCCGCGATCGGGGCCGGGAGATTACGAGTTTGCAGCGCGGTGGTGAGGTCGGCGGATGTATAGCGGCGCACGAACATAGCGGTAGTGGGCGCGGCGCTCTACGCTGGGCGCCAGTCGGATTTCATGTTCTCTCACTTTGCCCGGCGGCTGCCAGCGCTTCACTCTAGCGTGGCGCGCACATGGCCATGCCCTCTACTGAGGCAGACGGAGGGACGGCACCGTCACCCGTGATCCGATTTGCAAAGGAGCGGCAACTGCTCATGTTCGCTCCGCCAACGCGTGAGATAAGTGCTATGGCAGAGTTGTCGGTATTTTTGTACTGTTAGTGCAGGCTTGTCCCAGTTTTACATCATGGGCTAGTGCTTGGGCAGATTTGTCCGCAGCTCGCCCCGCGAGGCCGGCCGTATCACAGAGTTGTCCGCCAATGAACTTCAATACTGCAGACATATCCGCACCTACGCTGTCCAATAGCCCCTAATGCAGCGACGTCCTCTCAGAAAAGCTCCCGCGTTATGGCCAGATCTCGTCGTCAGTAGCGCAGAGACGAGCGATGCGATCATGCGAGCGGTCGCCGGCGGCCAACTCAAATCCTTGGTGCGTCCCTTCTACTCACCGGCGCTCGAGGATAACCCGGCGAGCATCCTTCGCCGCAACGTGTGGAAGGTCGTCGCGACGCTCGTGCCGGGGGCGGTGATCTCGTTTCGTACCGCCTTGGAGGCACGTCCCGCCGAGGACGGCAGCGTCTTCCTCGTGAGCACCGGCCGGTATCATCGGGAGCTGCCTGGCCTGAAAATTCGCGCGGTCGCGGGTCCCGGCCCCCAGGAAACAGATGCCCCGTACATCGATGGGCTGCATCTCGCGTCACGTCCCCGCGCTATGCTGGAAGCCTTGGCCCCCTCGCGCGCACGCGGCACTGTGGCACGAGGTGTGACGGCCCCCGAACTCGAAGTCTGGCTGGAGAAGGATTTCCAGACCGGGGGGGAAGGCGTGTTCAACGCCCTGCGCGACGCGGCGCGTGCCCTAGCCGGCCTATTGAGCGCCGAGGCAGAGTATGCCGTGCTCGACCGTCTCATTGGCGAGCTGCTGGGGACCAGACCAGGTTCGCCGACGACAGCGAGCGCGGTCGCACGACGTGCTGGGCGCCCCTACGACGTCGACCGGCTCGCGCTTTTCGAGACACTGTGCGCAACGCTGCAGGAATACAGCGGTGTCCAGCGGCCGTTCGTCATGGCCACACCGCAGGACTTCGCCACGATGGCGTTCCTTGATGCGCACTTTTCGAATTTCATCGAAGGCACGGAGTTCGAAGTCGCTGAGGCGCGGGCCATTGTATTCAACCAGGTGATTCCGACGGTCCGCCCCCTAGATGCCCACGATGTGCTGGGAACATTCGCGGTGGTCGGCCAACCGACGACCATGCGGCATAGCGTCCGGGACGATCCGACGGTGGCGACCTTCGTCGAACGACTCAGGATGCTTCACGCCCGGATCTTGGAACAGCGCACGGATAAACGACCCGGGCAATTAAAAACGGCTCGTAATCGCGTGGGCGACACCCACTTTATCCACCCAGACTTGGTGCTGGGGACGCTGAAGTACGGATATGAGATGACTCGGGCGCTCGCGACCCCATTTCAGCGAGCGGTGGCCATCATGTTTGTGTTGTCCGAAGTTCATCCGTTCGATGATGGAAACGGCCGCGTTGCGCGCGCGTTTTCATGAATGCCGAGCTTGTCTCTGGCGACGAAGCCCGCATGATCATCCCGACCGTGTATCGTGACGACTATCTTACCGGACTCCGTACCATGAGCCGGGGGGGCGAGCCACATGCGCTCATCAGGGTGCTGGACTTCTCACAGCGCTGGGTCGCGACCCTCGATTGGACGACTTCTCGACCGCCGAGGCGTCCATGGTGGCCACGGACGCCTTTGTGCGTCCTAGCGGTCGCGTCGCGCTAAGGCTTCCATAGAATGGGGCCAAGCTTCGGCGACAAAGTCATGGCGGCAGCGCTTTGCGGGGGCGTCGTTTGCGTATGGTCGAAACCACTGTGGCGATGATGCCGTCCAGCGACTTTCCGACGGAACCATCAAAAAGACTTTCGTGCATCCCCACCAATGCTGGATGCGCTCGGGAGGGGGGACCCGTCATCAAAAGGCGCCGGTCGGAATCGAACCGACGAGTGAGAGATTTGCAGTCTCCTGCCTTACCACTTGGCTACGGCGCCGAACACCCCAATCCTGCCACAAAGCCCGGGGAACGCTGAATGTATCGGCCGGACGACTCCCGCGGTAGCGAACCGCCCGCCAACATCCGGTCCCACCCCATGGCGCAACAGCATCCCGCGCGCCTGATTAGTGCCCATGTTCCGCCTACCGGTCTTCCCACTCGGCCTCGTCCTGCTACCCGGGGCCGCCATGCCGCTCCACCTCTTCGAGCTGCGATACCGACAGCTGCTGACCGACATCCAGCAAACCGACAAACGCTTCGGCATTGTCTACGCCATTCCAGGCGTCGCTGAACGCGAACTACCCGCCGGACGCGCCGGTTGCGTCGCCGAAGTGGTCGAAGTGGAAACCTTGCCCGATGGACGCTCCAACATACTCGTCATAGGACGCGAACGCTTCGAACTCGAACGGTTCGTCGAAGACGAAGCGCCCTACCAGATCGCCGAAGTGACAACATTCGACGACAGCACAACGACTTCACACGTCGCAGTGGCGGTCGTCGCCAACGAAGTCGTAGAACGCTTCAATAGCGTTGTGGACGCTGTTCAGATACTCGGCGACAACGATACCATCGCGCCCGAATTGCCCGACGACCCGGCCCAACTTGCGTTTGCGATCGGTGCGATGATCGACCTCGAACTCCCGCAACGCCAGGAACTGCTCGCCGAACGGTCGGTGGAAAAACGACTCAACATGGTAGACGTTGTATTGAGACGCGCGCTCCCTGATCTCGAACTGCGAGCGGCGATGCACAAACCGGCCAAAAGCAGCGACAGAAGCTAGTTCGACACACGCGCAAGCCGCGGCTCATTCAATCGCCGAGCGCTCACCACAACTGCAGCCAATAACACAAGCAGTGCGCCAACTATACTAACCGTCAGCGGCACTCCGTCAGACAACCTCGCATCACCCGCGTCAGTTATCGACGACGCGACTGCACGCATCCACTGATGCACACTCAGATAGTGCAAGCCGGGAAACGTCTGACTTAGAATACCTTCCCAGAATATCACATACGCAAACCCTACAACCAGCGCTCGTCGGGTAACCAGCGCCAGTACAGTAAATAGAGCAGCGTATGTGATGCCACCGAAAACCACTGACATGGCGAATGCTAGCGTCACCTGCAACGGGTCATGCAATCCGGTTGCGATCAACCCCGTTCCCACCACAGATATCATCGACAGCGCCGCAGTTCCCACGGCCGCAAATGCAATCCTCACTGCGCCAATCCACCACCGCGGTGTGGCCGTCGTAACGAGATACAGCAGCGTCCCATCTTCCAGCTCGGCACTATACGCGCTCGTGCCAAGCAGCAACGCGATCACCGGCGTGGCAAAGGAGCCCACGAGACCGTCGTAGCGGCGAATCAGGAACGAGGCAGCTTCGACTTCGTCGCCGCCACCTGCAGCAAACATCGCCGCAAACACCATGGGCAACACCACCAGCGCCACAACCGAAATCATAATCATTGGCGTCATGGTGCGCGCCCACGTGACCCGCAACAGCGCACGCGCGCTCGTAACGAGAAACGCGGCATCATTGCGACTCGCAATCGGCAACTTCATCTGGTCATCAGATAGGCAAACACATGCTCGAGCGACTGGTCCAGCGGATCTACCTCATAGAGCGTGATGTTGTGGTCGTACGCAATTCGCGGCAGTCCGCGCGCAAGCGTCGCGTAGTCGGATGTCTTTATCTTAAGACCGGTATCATGCGGGGAAATATCAATGCCAACAATCACTGGGATTGCGAGCAGCATCGATGCAAGTTGCCGGTCGTCACTCGACTTTACATGCACTGTGTGAGGCTGGTCTGTCATCATTCGCCGCAGGGCACGAAAATCTCCACTTGCCGCAAGACGTCCGGCCAGCATCACCAGAATGCGGGATGCAACACCTTGCATCTCTTCCAGAATGTGAGAGCTCAACAACACCGACGCCCCTTTCTCCGCCAGCGATTCCAGCAGATTCGTCATTTGTCGACGCTGACGCGGGTCGAGGCCGTTGAACGGCTCGTCGAGCAGCAACAACGCTGGTTCATGCACAAGCGCAGCCGCCAGTTTGACACGTTGTCGCATTCCCTTGCTGAACTCCGACAGCCTGCGGTGCGCTTCCCTGTCCATCTCGACAACCGCAAGCGCTTTTTGCGTCGCGCCTTCAACATCTGTCAGCCCCAGCATCGCCGCACGCGCAGAAACAAACGATCGCGCTGTCATCATACCGGGTAGGGCTTCCCGCTCCGGTACGAGCGCAACACGCGCAAAGACATCATGACGACCCGCAGGTGAAACACCGAACACGCTCACCACGCCACTCGACGGCTTGAGCAAACCAGCCGCAAGCTGCAGAACAGTGCTCTTGCCCGCACCGTTGGGTCCAAGCAAGCCAGTAATGCCAGGCGTTACCACGAAGCTGATGTCATTTACCGCAACCACATCGCCGAACCAGTGCGACACCTGAGACAGTTCGAGTGGCATCGTGTGGCTCCGCGTCGATTCGACACTCACGGCGAAACCTGTGACATTTCGAGTGGCCTCGTGTGGCCTCGCGTCGATTTGACGCTCACGGCGAAACCATCGCTGCCATTGCGCCGCTCACGGCTGCAACCGGTTGACCCGAAACACGAGTATCAAACCACCCAGTACGCCCATCGCAACCGACGTCAACGCGTAAGTGCCCAACGGGAGCTGCGGCACCTGAGCATTGACTCGCGCGCGCGCTCTGGCGTTCGCGCGATTGCCCGCAGCCCCGGCCTGTCGCGCCTTCTCCGTCGCAACACGATCGTTCTCCTCGAACAGCAACAAGCCCTGCATGTGCAGTGAACGAATCGGGTCGATCAGCTCCACGAATTTTCGCGACGACGCATCAACATCGCGCAGCGCTGCAGACACTCCGGACGCGGCGATGAACAACGCGATGATGGCCGCCGTTGCATACCCTCGACGCGGTGTCCACGCCGAGACCGCTGCACCAACACCTCCAACTGCCAGCGCTACCAGCACCGACTGCGCAACAACGGGCCAGATCTGCGACCCCATTCTCGAGAATGCCGCGGTTGGATCAGCGTCCAGCCCGATGGAGCCCACGTAGAGCGTCATGAGTGGCGCGATGGCTACCACAAACATTGCCGTGAACAGCGCAGCGAGACGTGCGGTTGCATACGACATGCGCGTCACGTCGCGAGTGAGAATCAGCGACAGCACACGATACTGCTGATCGCTGCTCAGCAGCTCCGGCCCCTGCGCAGCAATAAACAGCGCAAACAGGATTATCTGCTGCTCGATCAGCCGCCCGTAGCGCAGCGGCACCATTCCGTTGGACAACGACGTTGCAGATAGCGCGGCCAGGGCCGGCAGCACAGTTACAACGAGAACGAATACCGGAACGGCCTTGAACCGCGCTGGCCGGCCGAGCCCAAACATTGTGCGCAAACCCTGCCGGTAAAGCGCACGCCACGCACCCACTGCTCCAGTCCGCACACCTTTGTAATGCTGGTAGCGCAGGTCGTGAATTGCCGAGCCGGCCGAAGAGTTCAGTCCTGACGACGAGCTATCGATCGTTACGTCAGGCATTCACAGCACCGGCAAACACGTCACCCAGCCTGGCACGGTTACGTTCGAGCCTCAGTATTCCAGCACCGGTTGTCACGGCTGCGTCCCGAACGATGTCGCACACCGTGTCGAGATTGTCTCCCCCAGGCGGCACCGCGATCACCGCGCAATTGTTGTCATGTCGAAGGGTCAAGCCCGCTTCGAGCAACATCGCCTCGAAGCTCGCCGAGTCGCCGTCGATTTCCACGATCAGAGTTCCGGTGTCAGCTGTGAACGCATCGAGACGCTCGAATCTCACCAACCGCCCCTGTTCGATGAGAAGTATGCTGTCACACACCTTCTCGAGCTCACCCAGCAAATGCGACGACACCAGCACTGACATTCCGAACTCGCGATATGTTCGCTGCACGAGTGCAAGCATTTCATCGCGTCCAGCTGGATCGAGTCCGTTTGTGGGTTCATCCAGTATCAGTATCGCCGGGTCGTGCACCAGCGCCTGCGCGAGTTTGACTCGTTGTGCCATTCCGGTGCTATAGCTGCCCACGGGACGATAGCGCTCTTCAAACAGCCCGACGTGTCGCAAAACCTCCGCGGCCCGCTCGCGTGCGGCGCCATCGGGCAGCCCCGAACAGCGCGCCATGAAACCCACGAATTGCGCTGCATTCGTGTCCGGCGGCAGACAGTCGTTCTCCGGCATGTAACCCACCAGCGCGCGTATGGCGCGCTGGTCGCGCACCACATCGTTACCCATCACCGACGCCGAGCCGCCACTCGGCGCCACCAGCCCAAGGAGGATCTTCACGAGTGTGCTCTTGCCGGCACCGTTCGAACCGACGAGACCCGTAATTCCCGGGTCGATGGACACGCTCAGACTGTCAAGCGCCACCGTCGTGCCGTAACGGCGCGTCAGTGCGACCGTATCGATGATCGCGATTGCTACTCCGCTGCCACGGCGGGCTCGCTGGTCTGCGAAAGCGTCACGCCTGCCTTGGCGGCACGACGCTCGAGAACGTCGCGAAACTCGAAGCTGCGAAGCAGTGCGTCGGCCTCACGATTCTGCAGATACCGCCCCTTCTCCCACCCTTCGATACTGCCGCGCGGCGTTCCGTAGCAAAGCTCGGACAGCTGATCGACCGTGAGGCCGAGCCCCTCGCGAAGATACCGAATTGCCTTTGGTGTGAGCAGATCGTGTACCGCGCGGATGCGGTCGATGGCCGCCCTTTCGGCTGCTTCGCGCTGGTCGATGGTTCGCTGATGATGCTCGCATTTATCGCAGCGAAAGTACTGACGTGTCACATCGGCCGACATCCCGCTCACGCGCATGGAAACCGTTTCACTCTGCAATGCATAGCGTCCACCGCACCCGCGATGAAGAGCTCCTTCCAGAATAACCAGACTCATGTCGAAAACGTCACCAAAACGAGAGGAGAGAACGTGAGCGAGTTTCTTAAGCCCGTCCCGATCGTCACAATGTAGCAAAATCCCCATTGCATCCAATGAACCCGGAATCACGATGACCATGCACATCGGGTTCCTGCCACACCTCGCCCTTATTGACATGCAACAACTCTGTTTGGTCCGTCAACCCGTATTTGAAGCCGAAGGTGCGCTTCTGGGCTATGAGATCCGCTTCCGTGACACCGAGCGTGGCCGTCTCGCCTTTGCGCAAAGTCTTCTTAGCGGCACTTTCGACGCCATTCGTAGCGACTTGCCAGTCTTTCTTTCCTGCTCGCGGGATCAGCTTCTCCAGGATGCGATTGAGATAGTAGACCCTCGCAATGCGATACTTCTGCTGCCGGGCGACCTGGAGGTCGACGACGAGGTTCGCTCGGTTGTCTCGCGCTTTTGCGAGGCCGGTGGCAGCATAGCCCTCGACAACCTCGAAGCAGAACCGGCACCCGTCGAAGCGCTTCTGCCGTATGCTTCGTGGGCCAGGGTGGACGTTCGCTGCGTCGAGTCACCTGAGATCGAACTAGTTCGTGATCGCGTTTTGCATGGGGGGAGTGCGAAAGCAAGACTTATTGCCGACCACGTCTACGACAACGATCAGTTCGATTTAGCGCAGAAGATAGGTTTTCACGCTTATCAGGGGTCGTTCTTCAGTCGCCCGGAAGCTCTGCCGGCAGCGGATCTGCCCCCCTCCAGCATTTCCGCAATCCGCCTCCTAGGGATGTCACGTGACAATCGGGTTAGCGACAAGGAGCTGGAAGAGGTGTTGGCTACCGATCCCGTTCTCACCTTCCAACTGCTCCGGCTGGTGAACTCGGCGGCCCTGGGCGCCCGCGGCCTTACATCGATTGGTCAGGCCCTTCGCGTGATAGGCCGAAACTCCCTGCAGCGTTGGCTGGCGATAGCGGTGGCGGCCTCTCGTCGCTCTGAGTCAGCTGTCGACCAGGAACTGGTACGTCAGGCGATAGAGCGAGCCCGCTTTCTGGAACAGATGGCCTCTCCGGGCCGGGACGCCGGCACACTCTTTCTCGTTGGTCTTTTCTCGATGCTCGATGCTGTGTTCCGCATGCCACTACCGGATCTTCTCCAGCGTGTGACACTGAGCGAAGATGCCACGCAGGCTCTGCTCGAGAGACAGGGGCCATACGCCGACGCTCTATCGTTTGCCGAGTCGTATGAAATGGGACTTTTTGAACATGCGACGGCGTTGGCGACGGGCATGGGCGTCGATGCGAGTCGGCTGGGTGAATTCTACATGCAGGCTGTGGAGTGGACCCACGGAGCGCTTTCGAGCTCGATGGCCAAAGCGGCCTGACGAGAAAATGTTTGCTCCGAGGTGATTCACGGCACGGACGAGGACGCTGGAGGCAGGATAACTTCGACGTGCGCGGGAAGCTTCCATCACTTCGTTACGCCGCAGGCTTCCCCGGCTCGTGAAGTGTGCGAAGCAGGCATCGTCACTTCGATGCGATAACTGGCCTACTCGACGCACGGCGCATCGTTCTCGGCTACGGCTACGGCTGCTTGGTTGCGTGGGGCGATGCCGGCAACAACGGTGACGCTTTTACCGCGTACGGATCAAAAAGCTCGATCTGGACCTTTACCGGCGCCGAAGAAATCCGGAGCTTCAACAATAAATGTCTCCAGCCGCAGACTGTTGGCAATCATGGTGAATCGATCGTCCTGATGTCTTGCACCGGCGCGCTGAATCAGAAGTGGAGCAACGCGGCCGGCACTACCGCTGCGCCCACTCCGATCGCCTCACTGACCCTCTCGGCGCATCGAACAGCATTGAGGCCGGTTCGCAACTTCAGAGCAATTCGCTGGTAATGGACGCCACCAGCAATGCCCTGACCCACCGCACGCTTGTTTGGAGCAGCTCCGATAACGCGATCGCCACGGTTTCATCCGCGGGGCTGATCACAGCGGTTTCAGCTGGGCCGGTTGTCATATCCGCGACCGTCGACAGCAAGAGTGCGTCGCTCGCACTGTCCGTTACGCCCGCCCCCACCAGCGCGGGCAATAGCGCACTGAGTATCTGGTCGACACCACAATCGCCACGCAGGCATCCGCTCCAACTTCTTCCGAGCCGGAGTTTGGTGTTTACATTCTGTTGAGGACCAACCCCGACAGCACCCGGTAACCCAACCCGCAACCCGCTTCAATGCGACAATTGCGCATAGCGCTTTTTTCTGCGGCTGCAGCCGTTCTGGCCGTCATTGCCGGATGCTCTTCGGAGAAGCCGGCGCTCCCACAGTCAACTTCAGCGGCGCCGTCGGTGCCCCTTCCTGCACCACGCCCGCCAGTCGCTGGCTCCTCGCTCTGTCCTAGCGATGGAACGTGGACTCCCTGTGCGCTTCGCGATCGGCTGGTCAAAGCAGGCATGGTGGTGCGGGATTCACCCGACTCGGCCTCCCTTCCTTGGCTTCAGGTGCGGGGAATCCGCTATCGGGTAGGCAGCGCAGCTTCGATGGTCGCGTTTTTCTATGCCGATTCGACTGAATTGAAGAGAGACGTCGAGGGGCTGGACTTGAAGCGGTTGCGCCCGATGAACGACACTGGCAACGTGTGGCCGTCCGAACCCTTCGTAATCAGGTCGGCGAATCTCCTGATCGGCCTGTTCGATGTGAGCGCGACGCAGCAGGAGCGAATCGAGCTGGCTGTTACCGCCGGCCCGCCGCAACCGTCGACTGAGAAGCCGATCACTCTACCGCCAATTTCCAGCGGGCGCTGAGTTCGGGTGCCCGTCCCGTTTTTCTCGATTCTCATCGGAACTGAGCGCAAATCCGACGACCTGAACAGTAGAAATTGCGATTTTCGCGCTTTGGTGACGACATTCTGCAATTTGGGACTGGTGTTCTAGCAAAAACTCGACATTTTGCTGCATAGTATACGCGAAGTCTTAACGCGTAAACCATCTCAACAATCTACCAGTCAGCCGTTTAATGCCAGCTCCGATCAACTTGCGCGCGCAAGCGCTGCACGAAGTGACTCATCGTCCCGTGAGGGTTACCGCCCGACCCGAAGAGAACGGCGTCCAACAACCTGTCAGCGTCTGGTTCGGCGCAAACACGCTCTCTCTCCGGCAGATGCGCGCCAAGCTTCCAAAAGGCGTCTACAACAAACTCGCCTCCAGCATCCGCGACGGTAAGAAACTCGATTCAGAGATCGCTCCCACCGTGGCTCAGGTGATCAAGGAGTGGGCGCTCTCACGGGGCGTCTCGCACTTCACACATTGGTTTCAACCGCTAACCGGACTGACCGCAGAAAAGCATGATGCTTTTCTGAACTTTGACGATGGTGGCCTTCCCATCGAATCGTTCACCGGCGAGCAGCTCATCCAGTCCGAGCCCGACGCATCGAGTTTTCCCTCGGGCGGCCTGCGCGCGACCTGGGAAGCCCGCGGCTATACCGCGTGGAATCCCTCGTCTCCGGTGTTCATCGCGGAGACTGGAGGTACGCGATATCTCTGCGTTCCCTCCGTCTTCATCGGTTACAATGGTGAAGCGCTGGACGAGGTAACACCGCTGCTCCGTAGCTCGGATGTGCTCTCAGAGCGGGCCATGGAACTGCTCGAGCTCATTGGCGATAAAGGAGTGCAGCGCGTAACCACAACGCTGGGCGCAGAGCAGGAGTTCTTCCTCATCGACCGAGCACACTTTGCCCTCCGTCCCGACCTGGTCATGGCGGGTCGTGCCCTCCTCGGCGCCCCACCTCCACGTGGCCAGCAGCTCGAGGATCACTACTTCGGCGGGATACCCGAGCGTGTCCAGGCCTGCCTCAGCGAAGTCGAACTGGAGCTGTACAAACTCGGCATTCCAATGGTGACACGTCATAACGAAGTCGCGCCGTCGCAGTTCGAGATGGCGCCGATTTTCGAAGACACCGACGTCGCCACAGACCACAACCAGCTGGTGATGGCTGTGTTGCGGAAGGTCGCCCAGCGCCACGGACTCTATGCGAGCTTGCATGAAAAGCCGTTTGCCGGTGTGAACGGCTCCGGAAAGCATTGCAACTGGTCGATGGCAGTCACGGCAAACAATGACCTCGACGGCACAAATCTTCTCAAGCCGGGCAAGACTCCTCATCAGAACATCCGCTTCCTGCTCTTTCTGGCGGCCGTTCTGAAAGGCGTGCATAAGCATGCGGGTCTGCTTCGCGCCGGCATCGCCAGCAGCGGCAACGAACACCGACTTGGGGCCAACGAGGCTCCTCCGGCCATTATTTCCGCATTCGTAGGGCGGATGCTCACGAACGTCATCGACGATATCGCCAACAGCAAGACCTCGCCGGCAAACGCCGAGCAGGCGATGCTCAAGTTGGGCGTGGCAAAGCTTCCCGACGTAGAGCAGGACAACACCGATCGCAATCGCACCTCGCCGTTTGCATTCACCGGCGCCAAGTTCGAATTCCGCGCGGTTGGCGGTTCGCAGAGCATCGCGTTTCCCGTCATGCTCCTGCAAGCGGCAGTTGCCGAGGCACTCGGAGAGCTGACTGCATCGCTCAAGGCCGAACTCAAGAACACCAAGAGCAACGACGATGCGGCGTTCAAGGTGGTGCGCGCTGCGTTTAAGGAAACTGCGGACGTGCGCTTCGAGGGAAACAACTACTCGGACGAATGGGTGGTCGAAGCGAAGAAGCGTGGTCTGCTTAATCTTCGTAGAACACCCGAAGCGTTGATGCAGATGTTGTCGGAAGACGCCAAGAACCTTTTCCAGTCGACCGGGATTCTCACACAGGTCGAACTCGAGAGCCGCTATCACGTTCGCCTGGAACGCTACGTGAAGGACATCCTCATCGAGCTGCACACCCTGCAGGAAATGATTGACACGCAGGTGCTTCCGGCAGCGTATTCGTATGTTGGCGACATTGCCTCCTCAGCCGGTAGCGGAGCAAGCGCAGGCATAAATGTTCAGCCTCTTGTCGACGCCGCAAACGCCACGACACGGCAAATCGGCGAGCTGCAGAAAAAACGCGCGGAGCTGTCGAAGGTGATTGCAAAAGCCGAGGGAATGCACGATGATCTCGCGGGGCAGGCAGCGTTGCTTACCGGCGCGGCTTGCAACACGATGGCGGAAGTTCGTGACGCTGCTGACGGGCTCGAGACGACGATCGGCGACTCATACTGGCCGCTTCCTCGTTACCGCGAAATGCTGTTTCCTGTCTGATCGACGGGTGATTGCTGGCTATTTGCTTCCAAAGCCAGCAATCGCTCTTTGCGCTCCACGCCCCACCTGTAGCCGCCAAGGGTACCGTCTCCTCGCTTCACGCGATGACACGGTACCACCAGCGCTGCAGGGTTTGCTCCACACGCGGTCCCCGCCGCACGCACGGCACCAGGTGATCCTATGCGCCGGGCCAGTTCGCCGTACGTTATTGTTTCGCCACGCGGAATGCGTGTGAGCTCTTTCCAGACCCGGCGCTGAAATGCAGTGCCGCGAAGGTCGAGTGGCAACGTCGTCGCGAAAGCGTTACCGCTTGCGGCGCCAATAACCGCTTGCGCAACCTCCACGATCGCGGCGTCATCTTTGATAAGTGTTGCGGCGTGGACCTCGTCCCGAAACTGCGTCTCGATTATTGCACTTTCGTCACCCACCATCACCCGGCATACACCATTTCTTGTCATTGCCACGAGCACGTAACCAAGCGGCGATTGCACCAGGGTGTAGAAGATCGTCTCACCGACCGCACCCAGTTTGAGGCGGCCCGGCGTCATGCCGGTGTATTTCGACGCTGCTTTGTATGCACCGGGTAGCGAGTCGAAACCTGCCTCAAATGCCGCACTGGCAACGGTGTTTGCGGCTAGCAATCCACGCATATTTTCCGTGCGCCGCGACGTTTGCCACTCCTGAGGCGAACATCCGACGATTCGTGTGAACGAACGTTGAAAGTGCGCGCGGCTCATGTTGGATTCGTTCGCAAGATCGGAGAGCGTCACAGCCGACGTGGTCGTGTCGATCTTTGACAACGCCCGCAGCACTGCGGCGGTTGTTCTATCCGTGCTCCCGGAAGAATCGGGGCTGCATCTTTTGCAGGCGCGAAAACCGGCGTCGCGCGCGCCGACAACGTCGGAGAAATAGCGTACTCGATCTGCGCGTGGTCGTTTTGCCGGGCACGATGGACGACAGTATATCCCCGTGGAAGTGACGCCAAAGACAAAGGTGCCGTCCCACGTGCGGTCGCGATCCAGGATTGCCTTGTAGCGCGGATCGGCATGAGATCCGCTGTTTCTCACGTCGTTTTGAGACACTGCATTAGACATCTATTCGCTCCTCTCCTGCCGTGTGACTTCTCGTCGATGACAATTGTCATGCGGTGTCCTGCTATGACCTGTTCTGACATGTTCTATCCTGTTCTGATGCTATTCGCGTCCCGACGATCCCGCCACACACATCGTGCGGTCAAACTACACACATCGCGCGGTCAAACCACCCACTTGGCCCGGTCAAACCAGTGGAATGCCATATCCGCTCTCAGAAGCGTCCTCGGCCACACATCTCGCGTTTTCCCGTCCTCGGCTGCAAAATCATCATCGTCATGAACTGACGGACTGAATGACGTGATCACGGAGGAGTGATGGGTAAATCCGACTGCCGCGACAAGGGGTCATCACGAGTCATTGAACGTCTTCGCAACCTTGTCTGCGAGTGGGACGATGTCGAGGCACGTTCGGTTCGCCCGGGAGTGGTCGAGTTCAGGGTCGATCGACGTGAAATCGGTCACGTCCACCGGAACGGTGTGGTCGACATTCTCTTCCCAGTCCGCATTCGCCGCGACCTGGTCGCTTCGGGCCGAGCGGAGGCGCACCACACACTACGCCATACTGGGTGGGTGAGCGTCAGAATCCGCACCGAACATGACATTCCGGGTGCCATTGCGCTCCTCCGGCTCAATTACGAGCGCTTGCGCGGGGTGGCGTCCTGGCCATCCATGCCGACTCTGCCAGTGTCGAGTACCGCCAGACTCCTCGGCGACGGCGATATCGGCGAGCTACAAGCCTGACAGACAATGGCCAGCGCAGATCGTGGCGCGTTGGGGGATCGTGTAGCGCGTGATCGGAGTATTTGGCCCAAGCTTCCCCGCCCAATAAGTTGCGTCTCGTACCCATCCCTCCTTGTCCCGGTTTGCATGACACTGTCCAATCGCACCTTCCCTGCGTGCACTCGTCGCTTCGCTTCGCTTGCTGCGTTCGTCGCGCTCGCAGCGTCTACGCTGCTTGTTCCAGTCAGCAGCCACGCCCAGGATCGTCTCAAAACGATGCCGGGCTACGAGCAGTATCAAAGGGTCGCGAGGCAGATCCCGACAGCCGTCGAGTCGGGCGCCATCAATGCTATCTGGGCCCCGGACGGGAAAAGCTTCGAATACCCACGCGACGGAAAACGGTGGCGATACGACGTCTCCACACGAAAGACAACAGAAACGGCGGCCGAGGTCAACCTCGCGGGCAGACGTGGCGGCGCGCCGGCACGAGGCCGCCAGGTCGGCTCAGCAATCGCTCCGGACAGTAGCCACAAGGCGTTTTATCGCGACCGGAATCTCTACGTCAGCGATGCCAGCGGCGCCAACGAATTCGCGATCACCAGCGACGGCAGCGAAGAGAAGCGCATCAAGTACGGCACCGCGTCCTGGGTCTATGGCGAAGAGCTTCGGCAAACGACCGCCATGTGGTGGAATCCGGCAGGAACGAAGATCGCCTACTATCGCTTCGACGAGAGTCCGGTAAAGGACTACTACCTTGGGATGGAGCAGACGAAAGTTCAGGACGCACTCGATACGGAAGCCTACCCCAAGGCCGGCGCTGCCAACCCGATCGTCGACCTGTTTGTCTACGACCTGGCGACGAAAAAATCTACGCGCGTGGATGTGCGTGACGGCAAGCCTTTCACGAACGACGTCGTCGGACACTACGTGTATCGCGTTGGTTGGGCTCCCGATGGTTCGAGCCTGATCTTCAATCGGACCAACCGCAAGCAGAACGTAATGGAGTTTACGGCCTGCGAACCCGCGTCGGGAGCATGCCGCGTTGTGGTGCGGGAGGAGTGGCCCGCAAGTTGGACCGATAACATTCCTGGCATGCAGTTCCTTGCTGACGGCAACCGTTTCCTGTGGATGTCGGAGCGCACCGGCTTCCGCAATCTTTACCTGTATGACATGAGCGGAAAACTTCTCTCGACGGTTACCAACCATCAGTTCGAAGTTGCGAGTATTCTCCGCGTGGACGAAAAAGCTGGCGTACTTGATTACATGGCGCGTGATGGTGACAACCACATGAAGTTGCAGTTACATCGCGTCGGTCTGGATGGCAAAAACGATCGTCGCCTCACCGACCCGGCATTCAACCATTCGGTGTCGCTTTCACCCGACGGTCGCTGGTTTATCGACATCGCTCAGACCCATGACAAGGCACCGGTGACGAGGCTGATGGATGCAAGTGGAGCGTCGCCAAAGATGGTGAGCGAGCTGGCAACTAGCGACATGACCAAGTACCGCTCACTCAATCTCCAGCCAGTAGAGCTTTACAGCTACAAGGCCGGCGACGGTACCACATTGCTTCACGGCATGCTGCACAAGCCGTCCAACTTCGATCCAACTCGTAAATATCCCGTGCTTGTAACCGTGTACGCCGGGCCCGCAACGAATGGCGCCAGCGAGAACTTCACGTTGCCCAACCGACTCACCGAGTACGGTTTCATTGTGCTGCAGCTCGATTCACGAAGCGCTGCAGGTCGCGGCAAGCATTTTCTCGACGCTATTTATCAGAAGCTTGGCACTGTGGAAATCGACGATCAGGCGGCGGGGGTGATGGCTCTCAAGGACCGCCCATACGTCGACATGTCGCGCGTTGGCATATTCGGCACATCGTATGGCGGATACACATCAGCCATGGCAATTCTCCGGCATCCCGATGTATTTCGCGCTGCAAGCGCAATGTCCCCAGTTACCGACTGGCGCAACTACGACACGATCTATACCGAACGCTATATGTGGATTCCACAGGAAAACACGAAGGGCTACGACGCGGGCAGCGCCATGACGTACGCCGACGCGCTGAAAGGGCGGCTGATGCTCTACTTCGGTACCGCCGACAACAATGTTCATCCGTCAAACAGCTTGCAGCTGATTTCCGCGTTGCAGAAGGCCGGTAAGTCATTTGACGTGCAGGTTGGCCCCGACGCAGGTCACTCGGCGTTGATGCAGGACCGCATGATGGAATTTTTCATCGAGAATCTAGTCCAGAAGGCCACCACCGCAGTGCAGCCTTGATCGATATTCGCGGGTAGCGTGCTCAATCGAGTTGCTGGTCAGTTACCGGTTAGCTGCTGTGCTCATTGATCGCGGGCACGGCCTCGCGCTTGGCAAGAAGCTGCGTAACAAAGCGCTGTCCTTCGGACACCCGTTCCATTTCCACCGCAACTGCGTCGATAGCGTGCTCCATGCGCTCCAGTCTCGCAGCACTCTCCAGCATCTGGGCGGATGGAGCAGGCCGGGCCGCTCTCCTGAGGATAGATCGCGCGGCAGCGAAGGCCAGTGGCATCATAACCGCGACTGTAAATACAATCGAAATCGCGGTGATTTGCCCCGGCCCCAGAGGGCCAGAATTGGCGTTTCCACCATCTACGGATTGCTCCGCGACGAGCGCAGCAGGCGCCGATGCGAGTGCCTGCCCGTTCGATCCGATATCCGTCTCGAGTTGCGCCAGCCGATTATCGAGCACCTGCAGTCTCTGTTCGAGTCCGGCCCGGGAAGCGCCCTCCGCGCTTTGGATTGACTGGGCGACATCTTCGCGCCGGCCCTGGGCGGAAATCAACTGATTTGACAGCTCCTTCTTTTTGGCAAGAAG
This sequence comes from Gemmatimonadales bacterium, assembly GCA_038235845.1. Classification (GTDB taxonomy): domain Bacteria; phylum Gemmatimonadota; class Gemmatimonadetes; order Gemmatimonadales; family Gemmatimonadaceae; genus Gemmatimonas. The sequence goes on from JBBSTN010000005.1 coordinate 31,137, forward strand.
AGCTTCGAAATCCGCACGCGTCATTGGGCTGGCGACCTGCGTACTGGTGTATACCTGGGCCGGTTCAGCGGGCGGCGGCGGCGGAACTGGCGCGTTTTGGATCCGGGCAGGTTGAATGCGAGTCATGTTTAAACTTACGTAGAGGTGTTATTCGAGGTTACAAGTCGGTCGGCTCGACACCGTCCGGACTCCAGAGCTAACAGAATCTTTCACATGCCAACACTGCTGCAGGAACATTCGACCACAGACGGTTCGAACAACGTCAACATCCTTCTTGAAAGCGCCCGCGCGCTCAGACCTCAGGTAATAGCCTGGCGCCGATATCTGCACGCCAACCCGGAGGTAGCGTTCGAAGAACACGACACGTCTCGCTTCATCCGCGAAACTCTTTCAGCTATCGATGGCCTCGAACTGTCACAGCCAACAGAAACGAGTGTCCTTGCTGTATTGCGTTTCGCCGAGCCGGGAAGAACCATTGCTGTTCGCGCAGATATCGATGCGCTTCCAATACACGAGGAAAACGACATCGACTTTCGTTCGCTTCGCGACGGTGCAATGCATGCCTGCGGACACGATGGGCATACCTCCATCGCGCTCGGCCTCGCAACTGTGCTGGCGAAGCATCGCGAAGCATTGAGTGGAGAAGTGCGATTCATTTTTCAGCATGCAGAAGAGCTCAATCCCGGCGGAGGTCAGGAGCTTGTCGACGCCGGTGTGATGGATGGAGTTGACGCGGTGATCGGCTTGCATCTCTGGTCGCCGATGCCCATCGGGCGAATCAGTTTGATTTCGGGGCCCGCGATGGCGTCGCCAGACAACTTCCAGTGCACAATCGTTGGGAACGGAGGGCATGCCGCCACGCCTCACAACACTGTTGATCCCATTGTCGTTGCGGCACACGTCGTGACCGCGTTGCAGAGTGTCGTTTCCAGAAACATCGACCCGCTCGATCCAGTGGTATTGTCGGTGACCAAACTGGTGGCAGGTACCACATTCAATGTCATACCTGGCAGCGCGTTCCTGGCGGGAACTGTACGCACGGTAAGCGAGAGTGTACGGGCGCAAGTGCCGCGCGACATGGAGCGAATCATCAAGGGCGTGACCGATGCATACGGCGCTACATACGAGTTCACGTTCGAGCGTGGCTATCGCCCGGTGGTGAACGATGAAAAATTGACGGAGCGCCTTGTCGGAGTTGTGGAGCGTGATCTCGAAAACGGAGTGCTGGTACCAATGAAGCCAACCATGGGCGGTGAAGATTTCTCCGCCTATCAGCAAAAGGCTCCGGGTGTATTTGCGTTTGTAGGAGCGGGTAATGTCGACGCTGGGATCACGCATGGGCATCACCATGCACGATTCAATATTGACGAGCAGGCGTTGGATGTCGGGCTGCGCTATCTCGTCGTCGCGACGGCCGATCTATTGCGGGGATGAACGGAAAGCGCCTCGCGCGGGTTAGATCGCTGTCCGCTACTTCGATTTTGCTTGCTGTGCAAGAGCTTTCCAGCCATGACCCAATGCTCGCCGCGATCGCCCAACTGAGGGGAGTGCCGCCAATGTGGGCAAGGCGGCCCGGCTTTTCTACGCTGATTCGCATAATTCTCGAGCAGCAGGTTTCACTTGCATCGGCCGCTACGCTTTACAGGCGGCTTAACAGACATGCTGGTGGCATCACGCCAGATACCTTAGCTGCACTCGGTATCGACGGGTTGCGAGCCTTTGGCCTCACACGACAAAAGTCTGCGTATTGCGCCGCCCTTGCGATCAGTGTAATAAGCGGTTCGCTCGACTTTGCTTTGCTCTCGCGCCTACCTGACCACGACGCTCGCGAAATGCTGCTCGAGGTGCCGGGAATTGGCCCGTGGAGCGCAGACATATATCAACTCATGGCGCTCCGTCGCCCGGATATCTGGCCACAAGGAGATCTCGCTCTTGCAGTGACCCTCGGTGACATGTTTAAACTTTCTGTAAGACCATCTCAACTGCAGCAGCGTGAAATCGCACAACGTTGGACGCCATGGCGTAGCGTTGCCGCAAGAATTATCTGGTGCGAGTACCTCGCTCGGCGCAATCGACTGTAACGTGTCCAGCCTTATTGACCCGTCATGTCGCGCCGGTTTGGCGTACCCGTAGTCAAACCATTACGTCGCA
>JBBSTN010000006.1:0-26881 GCA_038235845.1 Gemmatimonadales bacterium
CAATTACAATAGCCCGGGTCAGGTCGTCATTTCCGGCGAGCCCGCGGGTGTTGAACTGGCGATGCAGCTCGCTAAAGAAGCGGGTGCGAAGCGGTGCCTGCCGCTTCCGGTAAGTGGTGCGTTCCACTCACCGCTCATGGCGCCTGCAGCGGCCGGACTAGCCGAGGTGCTGGAATCGGTTACCATGAACGATCCCGCCGTTCCCGTTGTAGCAAATGTGAACGGAGAACCGGTAACGAGCGCCGCTGCAGCCAAGACACTTCTTATCGAGCAACTCACTGCTCCCGTACAGTGGGTACGCGTAATGCTCAGGCTTGTGGAGATGTTCCCAACTGCGACGTTCATTGAAATGGGTACCGGCAATGTGCTCTCCGGTCTGGCTCGTCGAATCACGCCGCAACTACGCGTGATGACGTGCGGAACGGCAGCCGAGATCGATTCCCTCATCAATCTCGTGCAATCCACGGCGTCGATAAATGACTCAAACTAGCCTGGAATGACTGAGCCAACCGAAGGCAAGCGTTCCTCTTCGATGGGGGCGACCTTAATTCCGTCGCTCTCGCTAAATGGTCGGGTGGCGCTGGTAACCGGTTCAACGAGGGGTATCGGGCGTTCGATCGCCGAGTGTCTGGCGACGTCGGGCGCGCGGGTGGCGGTGATGGGGCGCGACGTAGAGCGCGCACACGAAGCTGCCGCAGCGATCTCCGCGAGCACCGGTCAGGAGGTCAGGGGATATGCCGCCGACATTGCTGTCAGCGACGAAGTCTCCGAACTCATTTCTGCGGTTGAGCGCGACTTTGGCAGCCTGGACATTCTCGTTAACAACGCTGGGCTAACCCGCGATGGATTGCTCATGCGTTTAAAAGACGACGACTGGGACGCCGTTCTCAATGCAAACTTGCGCGGCGCATTTGCCACATGCCGGGCCGCAACGCGTGGAATGATGAAGAGACGTTGGGGACGCATAGTGAATATTTCCAGTGTTGTCGGCATTATCGGCAACAAGGGGCAGGCGAACTATGCAGCCAGCAAGGCCGGGCTCATCGGAATGACCAAGTCCATCGCGAAAGAGCTTGGCTCCCGCAACATTCTGGCGAACGTGGTGGCGCCGGGATTCATCGAGACAGACATGACGGCGGTCATGACCCCGGAAGCGCGAGATACGTTGACGAAGGGAATTCCACTTGAACGCCTTGGAACTCCTTCTGACATTGCCGGAATGGTGAATTTTCTCGCTTCCGACATGGCGGGCTACATAACTGGTCAGGTGTTTGTGGTTGACGGCGGTCTCGCGATGTAGGAGATGTAGGAGATGTAGGAGATGTAGGAGATGTAGAATTGCCAGGATGTGGTATTTGCCGGCAGCAGTCAGCCTGTAGTTGCCGGCAGCAGTCAGCCTGTAGTTGCCGGATGTAGCAGGAAGTAGAAGGATCACGCAGCATGTAGTAAGTTTCTCAGTCTAACTTCTCAACCCAGGGGTACGGTTCATGTCGGATAATGCGTCTAAGATCAAGGATATCATCGAAAAGGAGCTCGGCGTCGAGCGCGAAAAGCTCACAGCGGAGGCAAGCTTCATCGAAGACCTTGGCGCTGATTCACTCGACATCGTCGAGCTGGTGATGGAGTTCGAGAAGGAGTTCAACATTGACATTCCCGATGAAGATGCCGAGAAGCTCCGGACTGTCGGCGATGCGGTAGCCTATCTCGAGGCGAAGGTCGCAAGCTGATGCGTCGGCGGGTCGTCGTCACAGGCCTGGGCGCCGTCACACCCGTTGGCAACGATGTGACGACGACCTGGCAGGCGCTACTGGCAGGTGTGTCAGGTGCCGCAGACATTACAAAGTTTGACGCTTCCAAGTTCTCGGTTCGATTCGCAGCTGAAGTAAAGGGATTCGATCCATTGGCATATATGGATCGGAAAGAGGCGAAGCGTGCGGACGCTTACACTCAGTACGCAGTCGCTGCATCGCTACAGGCTGTGACTGATGCAGGTATTAAAGCGGGTTCTTTCGACCCGAACGCTTTCGGGGTGATCATCGGAAGCGGCATCGGGGGCCTCAGAAGCTTCGAAGACCAACACGATGTTTATCGAACACTTGGCCCCAGCAAGATCTCGCCCTTTTTCATACCGATGTTTATCGGAGACATAGCGGCCGGTATCGTGTCGATGAGACTTGGTGCCAAGGGCCCGAACTATGCAACGGTTTCGGCATGTGCGTCGAGCGCTCACGCGATTGGCGATGCTTTCCGCACCATTCAGTACGGCGACGCCGATATCATGGTGGCCGGCGGATCGGAAGCCGCGGTAACTCCAATGTCTATTGGTGGTTTCGCGAACATGGGTGCGTTGTCCATGCGCAACGACTCACCGTCCACCGCATCGCGCCCGTTCGACGCTGGTCGGGATGGTTTCGTCATGGGCGAAGGCTCTGCCGTCGTGGTGCTCGAGGAGCTTGAGCATGCGCTGCGGCGAGGTGCCCGGATCTATGGTGAAATAGTGGGTTATCGGGCAACCGGTGACGCCTATCATCTCACGGGCCAGCCCGAAGCGCACGAAGGGCTTCAGAGGGCCATGAAGGGAGCGTTAGCCGACGCCGGCCTGCCTGTCGAAAGCGTCGATTACGTCAACGCCCATGGGACGTCCACCCCGCTCAACGATCCGAACGAGTCGAGAGCGATCGAGGCAGTGTTTGGAGATCACGCGCGGGTGCTGTCAGTTAGCTCCACCAAGTCAGCTACGGGGCACATGCTGGGAGCTGCGGGGTCTGTAGAGTTCATCGCGTGCACGCTGGCTATCAGGGATGGCCAGGTGCCACCGACCATCAACTATGAGACTCCCGATCCGGAGTGCAACCTCGACTACACACCGAATGTGCCGCGGGCTCGGGTCGTCGAGGTGGCGTTATCCAACAGCTCCGGATTTGGCGGGCATAACGCCTCGATTGTGGTGCGTCGCTGGCACGAGTAGGCCGAGTTCGGCGTTAACGCAGGTGGAGGCGTTTTATTCATCGCCTTCATAGCACGCTCGCTAAACCATTTGCAAATGCCAGATAAAGTTACGTTCGACTCTTCGCTTATTCGCGATCCTGCACTACAGCCGATTGCGGAAAAAATACGTGCGGGCGAGCGTCTCAGTTCGAACGATGGAGTCGTGCTATTCAGATCGCACGACCTGATGGGTGTTGGCGCAATGGCCGATGCTGCGAACAAGGCCCGACATGGCAACCGGGTAACGTTTGCGGCCAATCAGCACATCAATCCGACCAACATCTGCGTCCTACGAAAAACTTGCGTATTTTGCGGTTATGCCCGACTTCCAAAAGAAGAGGGAGCGTACCGCTTTTCTCTCGAACAGATCCTGGCTGACTCCGATCGGGCCGACGACACCATCACCCGCGAGTTTCACATTGTCGGCGGTCTGGACATGGGCGCAGGCATCGAGTACTACAGCACGATGTTTCGTGCGCTCAAGGAGCGTCATCCGCAGGTACATATAAAGGCGCTTACTGCCGTGGAGATTGCGCACATTGCTCGCATCGAAAAGATGTCGCGCGCGGATGTGCTGACTACGCTGCGGGCTGCGGGGCTTGACACTCTGCCAGGCGGTGGCGCAGAAACATTCAGTGCCGCAGTAAGAGACGTGATTGCCGACAAGAAGCTTGGCGGCGCCGATTACATCGACGTGCACCGCACTGCCCATCAACTCGGTATTCGTTCCAATTGCACGATGCTGTACGGGCACGTGGAAAGCATCGAGGATCGCCTTGAACACCTGTCGATGCTGCGTGACCTGCAGGACGAAACCGGCGGCTTTCTCGCGTACATTCCACTGGCGTATCATCCCGACGGCAACGAGTTGGGGAAAACCCTGAAGCGTGAGGGAACGTCGTCTACCGGATTTGACGACCTGCGCAATCTCGCCGTTGGTCGGCTGTTCCTCGATAACATCGCGCATATCAAGACGCACTGGATCATGGTCACCTCGGCGGTATCGCAGATCTCACTGAACTTCGGGGTGAATGACATCGAGGGCACCGTCGTGCGGGAAAAGATTTACCACGCCGTTGGCGCCCATACGCCCCAGGGAATGACACTTTCGCAGCTGATTCGGTTAATTCGTGGAGCCGGAAAGATTCCCGTCGAACGCGATTCGTTTTATCGCGACCTTCGCGTGTTCGACGGCGCGCTGGAGAACGAACCTGCCGACAAAATGGAACTGTCAATCTTGGCGAGTGCCTGAACGGTACTATCCGGGATGAATGCATTCCTTCGAGGGAGCGATTCGCTACAGGACCATTCGCCGATGGTGCGGGTGGGGCGAATTCCCTACATCAACTGCTACCCCGTGTATGGTGCAATTGATAGCGGAATAGTGCCGCTAGCGGGAACAGTGATAAACGGAGTTCCGACCGCGCTCAATCGAATGATGTCCGCCGGAGAACTCGATGTGAGTGTGGTATCGACCGTAGAATACGCGCGTGATTCCACACGCTATCTGCTGCTTCCCGAACTCGGTATCACGAGCGATGGCCCGGTGAGAAGTGTCATGCTTTTCTCGCGGCGATCTCCCGAGACGCTTGGTGGCCGAAAGGTGTTGGTTAGCAGGAGTTCGATGACGTCCGTCGCTCTGCTCGAACTTCTGTTCGAGCATGTGTGGAGATGCCGGCCGGAGTTCATCGCTGGCGATGCAGAGTTGATTGATCTGTCGCGTTTCGACGACGAGCCTCACGACGCAAGACTGGTTATTGGTGATGCAGCGCTAAAGCTCTTTGACGATGCAAATCGGTCAGGGCCGCAAGCCATACGATATCCGCATCGAGTCGACCTCGGCAGCGCCTGGAAGGAATGGACCGGTCTTCCTTTTGTTTTTGCAGTGTGGGTGGCACAACGAACTACGTCGGTTCACAAGGCGCTGGAGGCGCACGCATCTCTGATAGCGTCGCGTGACTGGGGGGTGGCGCACGTGCCCATTCTTGCTGCGCAAGCTGCAGCTAACACCGGCGTGCCGGTTGCAACATGCATCGAATACCTCGCGGGCCTTGATTATCGGTTGTCATATCCGCACCTCGCGGGGCTCACCGAGTTCTTCCGGCGTCTTGTGCTCGCCGGGCGCGTGCCAGACGGCACACTCGCTTTTCTACCCGCGGCTTGATGGAAGGCTTGGTGAAAAGTTCAATGCAACGTTCAATGCAACGCGTAGGGAAATCAGCTGCTGAAGATTCGAGCGGTATATTTCCGTCCCGCCAACCGCATGGACGACGACTTCGATCGAAAGATCGACAAAGAGGTCTGATTAGATGAAGGACGTACTTGATTTTTATTCCAATGCACCGTTTCTGGAACTGGGGCTCGAGGCAGATCGCGTTCGCGAAGCGCTGCATCCAGATGGCGTGGTAACATATATCGTGGATCGGAACATCAACTACACGAATGTTTGTGTAGCCGATTGCGGTTTCTGTGCCTTTTATCGTCGTCCCCGTCACAACGAGGGCTATACTCTTTCGTTCGAACAGATCGGCCAGAAAATCGAAGAGACGAAAGAACTTGGCGGCGTGCAGATTCTCATTCAGGGAGGGCATAATCCCTACATTCCCTTCGAATGGTATCTCGACCTGATGCGATACATAAAACGCTATCATCCGATACACATTCATGGCTTCTCGCCCAGCGAAGTGGACTTTTTCTCCACGCGATTCCGCATGGATGCCCGGGATGTCATACGCGAACTACGGAGCGCTGGACTTGATTCGATACCGGGCGGTGGAGGCGAAATTCTGGTGCAACGGGTAAGAGATATTGCTGCACCGAAAAAAGCCGGTGCCGACCGATGGCTCGAGATCATGGAAATTGCGCACAATGAAGGCATGAAGACGTCGGTAACTATGATGTATGGTATCGGTGAAACACTAGCCGAAAGAATCGAGCATCTTCAACGTGTGCGCGATCTGCAAGCCATTACCAATGGCTTTACCGCATTTATCTGTTGGCCGCTGCAGCCCGAGAACACGCCGTCCATGTCGCACATGCAGAAGACCGACGCGATCGATTATCTCCGCACTGTGGCAATCGCGCGGGTGGTTCTCGACAACGTTCCGAATCTTCAGTCGAGTTGGGTAACTATGGGAATGAAGGTGGGGCAGATGGCCCTACGCTTCGGTTGCAACGATTTTGGCTCGCTCATGATCGAAGAGAACGTGGTTTCCGCTGCAAACACCACGCACCGAACGACGACCAGCGAGATCGAACACCTCATTCGCGATGCCGGTTTCACACCGGCGCGGCGTCGACAGGATTATTCGGTTATAGCGGTTGGCACTGAAAAAGAAATCGTTGAAGCTTCTGCGGCCGCGTGATGTCACCCAATGGCGAATACCGTTTCGGGATCGGTTACGATTCGCATCGATTCGCTGAGGGCGGCCCGGTTCGTCTGGGCGGCATCGACATCCCTGCAGATGTCCATTGCGAGGCGCACTCGGACGGAGACGCCGTCTTGCATGCTCTCACCGATGCAATCCTTGGTGCCGCTGGCCTCGACGACATCGGAGAGATGTTTCCCGACACTGCAGGGGAAGACGAGGGGCGAGATTCGACAGCGATGTTGAGAGCGGCGATTGCGCGGGTCGAATCCGTCGGCTGGAAAGTGAATAATGTGGACGTGACCGTTGTAACGCAGAAACCAAAACTTTCTCCGTTCCGTGCTGCGATAAAAGCGAGTATAGCAAGCTCTCTGGGAATTCAGACGGATGGGGTAGGTATTAAAGGCAAAACGAACGAGCGAATGGGTTGGATTGGACGCGAGGAAGGTTTGGGAGTAATTGCGGTGGCCTCGCTCGTGCGGCGAGATAGCGAAGCAGTGTAGCACGCTATCTCATGCATGATATTCTCAACTGGCTGGGTTCACTTCCCGAACCATTGCTATATGGCACGATACTCCTGGCCGCTTTCGCCGAGAACGTTTTTCCGCCATTGCCGGCTGATACAGTTATCGCTTTGGGGGCTTTTGTAGCTGCGCGCGGAAACGGAACCGCGGCAGGTGCGTGGACTGCTACAATGTTCGGTAACATCAGCGGTGCAATGATGATGTATTTCCTTGGTCGGCGGTTCGGGATGCCCTGGCTTTCACAACGTTTTCCGCGAACGTTCACGCCAAAGGCCATGGAAATGGTTTCGAGGCGTTTCCGGAGCGGCGGAATTGCAACGGTGGCCATCAGCCGCTTCCTGCCCGCTGTAAGGGCTCTGGTGCCGCCAGTTGCCGGAGCTATCAGCTTCGGTGCAGTTCCCGCCGCTCTGGCCATGACCGTTGCATCGGGAGTATGGTACGGGCTTGTCTGTTTTCTTGCATTCAGAGCGGGTGCAAATGCAGACGCCCTGCTCGATAAAATTGCGAGCGAACAGCGTCTCGCTGGGATGATTGCCGGTGGCGTAGTGATCGCGCTTCTCGTCGGTGGGTTCGTAGTGTATCGACGTAGAACGCCATGACCATTGCGCAGTCTCCGGGTGCAACGAAAACCGACGAACAGTTCGGAGCTTTTCATCTTCGAACCTTCGAAGACATGCTGGTGCTCGAGGAAGGTGCCTCAGGTCGCACCGTCGACGCATATCGCCGCGATATAATTCGGTGCGCCACTTTCATGCGTCTGCGCGGAGTAGTAAGCGTGCAGACCATAACGCCGGCTCACCTCAGAGAGTTCGTATACCACCTCAAGGATCTGGGGCTGGCAGGATCGTCGATCCGACGAAACATATCTGCGCTGAGAACGTGGTTTCGGGTTCTTATTTCCGAAGGTATCGTCTCCGCAGATCCGAGCGAGCGAATCGAATCACCTCGGCGCGGGTTGACGCTTCCAGAGGTGCTGACGGTGGAGGAGGTCATCAGACTTCTCAAGGCTCCTGGCCTCGACGAGAAGCTGGTGTTTCGCGATCGTGCGATGCTCGAGCTGGCCTACGGCGCTGGCTTACGCGTATCTGAGTGGATTGGGTTGGGAGTCAAGGATGCACTGCTCGAAGAATCGTTACTGCGTGTTTACGGCAAGGGCAACAAGGAACGCCTCGTGCCCATCGGACGCGCAGCCATCGGAGCTGTTGCGGTATACCTGAGAGAGCTTCGGCCTACGCTCGAGAGAGGTAAGGCACAGGGCACACTTTTCCTCAACAGCCGCGGTTCGCCATTGTCGCGTATGGGTGCCTGGAAGATCCTTCGGAAGTATGTGGAGCTGGCCGGGATAGAGAAAAGCGTGTCGCCGCACACCCTCAGACACTCATTTGCAACGCACTTGCTGGAAGGTGGAGCCGATCTGCGCGCAGTTCAGGAAATGCTCGGCCATGCAGACATTTCGACCACTCAAATTTATACTCACGTGGACAGGGAATACCTGCGAAGCGTACACCGCCAGTTTCACCCGCGGCCGTGAACCCACGAACCTGAAGAAGAAATGATTCTGGTAATCGACAACTACGATTCCTTCACCTACAATCTCGTGCAATTTCTGGGCGAGTTGGGTGAGACTGTTTCCGTACACCGAAATGACGCGTTGACTCTCGACGAAATTCGGCGCATGTCGCCGGAAGCCATCGTAGTTTCTCCTGGTCCGTGCACGCCGCTGCAAGCAGGAATCTCAGTCGGCGTAATAAAGGAATTCGGCCCGACAACTCCCGTGCTCGGTGTTTGCCTGGGACACCAGGCAATTGGAACAGCCTTTGGCGGAATTGTCTCGCGGGCCAAGCGCGTAATGCATGGAAAACTGTCTTCCATTACTCACGATTCTACAGGTCTGTTTGAGGGCTTGCCGTCACCATTGCGAGTGATGCGATACCACTCTCTTGTGGTGGAAGCGAGCTCTCTTCCGGAAGAGCTCGAAGTGACGGCGGTAGCCGTCGACGATCCTACCGAGATCCATGCTTTGCGACATCGTCACTATCCGATCTGGGGGGTTCAGTTTCATCCTGAATCAATTCTGACTGAACATGGTAAAGAGCTGTTGGCCAACTTTCTTGTTATGGCGCGATCGCAACCCCAACTCGACAGCAATCGCAACAGTGCATCTCACTCTGTGACTTGATCTGCCGGGTCATCTCGCAGCGCTTGCGGTTCTGGTTTTATCACAAGAGACAGCAGCACGCTCGAGAGAAGCGCCACGAACACGATCAGCAGCGATGGTCCGATAGAGATTGGATAAACCTCCGACAGCAGCATCTTACCTCCAACGAATGCGAGCACGATTGCTAGCCCGTACTTAAGCAGGTGAAACTTGCCAATTACGCCGGCCAGCACGAAATACAGTGATCGGAGACCAAGTATGGCGAATACGTTCGAAGTGTAGATCAGAAATGGATCACGGGTGACGCCAAAGATCGCCGGAATGGAATCGAGCGCAAACAGAACATCGGTTGTCTCGACGAGCACCAGAACAAGGAACAGCGGCGTCGCAGCCAGCCGCATCCTTCCGCTTCGGGGGGCAGCATCCCGCACGAAAAACCGGTCTCCGTGGAAGTTGGCCGTTATCGGCAAAATCCTTCGTACCAGACGCAGCACCGGGTTGGTTGCAGGGTCGATTGCAGCATCCCTGCTCAACGCCATTCTGATCGCGGTGATTACCAGGAATACACCGAAAAGATAGAGAATCCACTGGAAGCGAGCGACGAGTGCTGCGCCGGTGATGATCATCGTTCCGCGCATCACAAGTGCACCGAGGATCCCCCAGAACAAAACTCGATGTTGCAGCTCCGCCCCGATCCGGAAGTATCCGAATATGAGGATGAACACGAACAAGTTGTCCACCGACAGCGCTTCCTCCACCAGGTAACCGGCGAAGAATTCGAGCATCGACTGTCGGCCCATTGTTGCGCCGATTCCAATTCCGAATAGCACAGCAAGTGAAACCCAGACGGCTGTCCAGGCGAGCGCCTGACGCACGGAAACAGCACGCGACTTCCGGTTTACAATTCCAAGGTCGAGCGCTAGAAGGCATAAAACGAGCGCATTGAAGCCGACCCACCACCAAAGTTTCGGCATTCGACCGGTAGATGAGGTTTGAGCAGCAAAAGCATCACCGAGAGAGTTTGCCTAACTGCTCGACACGTCGTATCTTAGTTGGCGTGAATCTTGCTGCAAACCTGCATCCTTGCGAATGTCCGTTCTGGCCATAATCCCGGCCCGTCTCGCCGCTACACGTCTTCCGCGGAAGCCGCTGCGAATGCTGGCCGGCGTACCGCTCATCGTTCGTGTCTTTGAGCATGTCGCCGCGCTCAACGTCGCCGATCGATGCATGGTTGCCACTGATGATTCAGAAGTAATGGCGGTGTGTTCGTCGCACAACGTTCCCGCCCTTATCACAAGCAGTAATCATCCCAGTGGCACCGACCGGGTAGCCGAGGCCGCAAAAAAGTGCGGCGATGGCGCGTTTGATATCATACTGAATGTACAAGGCGACGAACCATTTATAGGGCGAGACGCACTATTGGGCGCAGTTGATGTAGTTCGAAACGGTCTCGCTCCCGTGGGCACTGCAGCGGCACATGTAAGCGCAGAGATGCTGAGTCGCCCTGACGTGGTTAAAGTAGTTTGCACAGATGATGGCAGGGCTCTCTATTTTTCCCGGGCGCCCATTCCGTTCATGCGCGATGCGTCAGACGCCGCCTTGCAGGCGTCGCTTGTCCGACAGCACATCGGGATCTACTGCTACACTCGCGAGGCCCTTGACGCGTGGGTGAAGTCGCCCCCGCATCCGCTCGAGTTATGCGAGCGTCTCGAGCAATTGAGACCGCTTGCGAATGGAATAACGATTGGCGTGGCGCATGCGTCGAGAGCCGAACGTGGTATAGACACCGAAGAGGATCTCGAAGACGCCAATGTCCTTTGGTCGTCGCGTTTTCCGACAACTGTTATTGAGAGAGTTCATTGATGCCCAGCGCCAACAGTAATTCCGGCTCTGCACTTGCAGCGCCCAAATATATTTTCGTTACCGGTGGCGTGGTTTCCTCCCTTGGCAAGGGAATAGCGGCCGCTTCACTTGGACGGCTGCTCGTCGATCGCGGCTTTCGGGTCACGATGATGAAGCTCGATCCGTATCTCAACGTAGATCCCGGTACGATGTCACCATTTCAGCACGGTGAGGTTTTTGTAACCGACGATGGCGCGGAAACAGACCTCGATCTCGGTCACTACGAACGTTTTCTCGACCGTCCGCTCAGTCAGGCAAATAATATCACCACTGGACGGATCTACTTGAATGTCATCACGAAGGAGCGTCGTGGTGAATACCTGGGCTCCACCGTGCAGGTGATTCCACACATTACCGATGAGATCAAGCTTGCAATAAAGCGAATCTCGCCGGGCAACGACGTTGTAATCGTCGAGATAGGCGGAACCGTTGGTGACATTGAGTCGCTACCGTTCCTTGAATCGATTCGTCAGTTCCGTCGTGAGGTAGGAAAGGAGAACGCAATTTTTGTCCATCTGACACTCGTGCCGTACATAGCGGCCGCGGGTGAAGTCAAGACAAAACCAACGCAACATTCAGTACGAGAACTGATGGAAATTGGTATTCAACCCGATTTCCTCATCTGCAGATCGGAGCGCCCGCTTCCCGACGACGTCAAGCGAAAGATTGCGCTCTTCTGCAACGTCGACTTTGGAGCGGTAATTGAGAGTCCCGACGTTCCGACCATTTACGAGATACCTCTAACTTTTGAGTCGCAGGGCTTCGCCGACCGCGTAATGGAGCGACTACGTCTGGAGGCGCCCACGCCCGACATGAGCGCGTGGAAGACCATGGTGCAACGCGTCGTCCGTCCGCGCGATCAACGTGTTCGGATCTGCGTAGTGGGGAAATACACCGATTACATCGACAGCTACAAGAGTGTGCAGGAAGCGCTGATACATGGAGGAATCGCCAACGATGTTGGTCTCGATCTTTCCTGGACTTCGAGCGACTCGTTCACATCCAGCGAGCGTGCGCGTGAGTTACTGAACGGTTTTCACGGATTGCTTGTACCCGGCGGCTTCGGTGTTCGCGGTGTCGATGGAATGGTCGAAGCGATTCGAACGGCTCGTGAAACAGGCTTGCCTTTCTTCGGTATATGCCTGGGAATGCAAGTGGCAATAATCGAGTTCGCGCGTAATGTTCTCAAGCTTTCGAACGGACATTCCAGTGAGTTCGCCCCCGACTGCGCTGACCCTGTTGTCTCGCTTCTGGACTCCCAGCGCGAGCTTACCGATCTTGGCGGCACCATGCGACTCGGTGCATATCCATGCCGTCTGCAGCGTGGGTCAATGGCCGCGGAAATATATGGTCAGGCGGAAGTAAGCGAGCGGCACAGACATCGCTACGAAGTCTCCAACCGATACCGCGACCGGTTCACCGAAAACGGGCTGCGGTTGAGCGGTCTCTCACCCGACGGCTCCTTGGTCGAGATGCTTGAGCTACCTTCACATCCATGGTTCCTGGGATGCCAGTTCCATCCTGAACTTCAGTCTCGCCCGCTTCGCCCGCATCCTCTCTTTGCAGGCTTTGTCGCCGCCGCAGACCGCAAGCGCCGAGGGGTGGATTCGGACGGCGAAGGTTCACTGGACCCTTCGATGAACTGACAGAATGAAATCCTATTTTCCGGACGATCAGTTCTTTCTCATTGCGGGCCCATGCCAGCTCGAGAATGATTCCCTCAATCTCCGCGTTGCCGAGTCTCTCGCTCGGCTCGCCAATAAGGTGCCCGGCGGCATCATCTACAAAGCGAGTTTTGATAAGGCCAACCGCTCCAACATTGACGGAGTTCGAGGGCCGGGTATCGAAGCCGGGCTTGAAGCGCTGGCCAGAGTGCGGACCGCTACCGGATTGCCGATCCTCACCGATGTACATGAACAGAGTCAGTGTGCGGTGGCAGCGCAGGTGGTCGACGTGCTGCAGATACCCGCATTTTTATGCCGTCAAACCGATCTTTTGATAGCCGCGGGTGCAACCGGGAAACCGGTGAATGTAAAGAAGGGTCAGTGGATGCACCCGGAAGGCATGCTTGGCGCCGTTCGGAAGATCGAGGCCGGTGCCTTACTCGCCAACGAGAAGCTGGGGGAACGAGCTGTAACAGAGCGCGGCACATTCTTTGGATACGGCGATCTCGTGGTCGACATGCGCTCATTCTCCCGCTTGCGCCGCAGCTGCGAGGTGCCTGTAATATTTGACGCGACTCACAGCGTGCAACGTCCGGGAATGGGGGAACATGGCGCAAGCGGTGGCGCACGGGAATACGTGGCAACGCTCGCACTCGCAGCAGTTGCTGCAGGCGCAGACGGAGTATTTCTCGAGACGCATCCTGATCCTGACAGCGCGCCGAGCGATGGATCGAACATGCTTCCGCTCGAAGAGCTTCCGGAGTTGCTCGATCGCCTGGTTAACATCTGGGCCAGCGTACGAAAATGACCGATGCACAGGTTGTCGACTCATTGCCGCCGCTGCGAATTCATCATCCTCGGATCATTCCAGAGCTGGCAAAGAAGATCCGCATTATTGGATTGGATGTTGATGGCGTACTTACCGACGGCGGCATCTATCTCGGAGCCACGTCGTCAGGGGACGACGCAATCCCGTTCGAGCTCAAACGGTACGACATACAGGACGGGTTGGGAATTCACATGCTCAAGGAAGCGGGCCTGCATGTTGTCATCATTACCGGCCGAGTTTCCGATAGCGTTTCGCTGCGCGCACGAGAGCTAGGAGTTACGCATGTCGTACAAGACCCGACCGCGCGCAAATTGTCCATGATGAGGAATGTGGCGCGTGAGCTTGGATGTACGCTCGATCAAGCAGCGTTTCTGGGCGACGATCTTCCGGACCTCTCGGTGATGCGCGTTGTAGCGCTGCCGGTTGCAGTCGGAAACGCATGCCCCGAGGTGAAGCGGATTGCACGGCTCCAGCTCTCCGCGAAAGGTGGTCATGGTGCAATTCGCGAATTTGCCGAGTCATTACTCGACGCACGTGATGAATGGATCGAACTGGTCGAGCGATATGTGTCGAGCAGAAGCGAGAGCGACGACTCTTGAGGGGCTCCTCGCAGCAACAGATCGTCGAGCGCGGGCGCCGTGTGCTTTCCCTGGAGTCGGAGGCAATCGCAGCGGTTTCGCGATCGCTAGACGAGAGCTTTGCCCGCGCAATTAATCTCCTCGCCGGCTGCAGAGGACGCGTGATCGTTGCTGGCGTTGGCAAGTC
Organism: Gemmatimonadales bacterium; assembly: GCA_038235845.1. Classification (GTDB taxonomy): domain Bacteria; phylum Gemmatimonadota; class Gemmatimonadetes; order Gemmatimonadales; family Gemmatimonadaceae; genus Gemmatimonas. The sequence goes on from JBBSTN010000006.1 coordinate 14,199, forward strand.
GGGCCTGATCGGAAGGAAGATAGCAGCCACCTTAACCTCGACCGGCACGCCGGCAATGTTCCTGCACCCGGTTGAAGGATTGCATGGCGATCTAGGCATAGTTGGCAGTGGCGACGTCGCCATCCTGATTTCAAAGAGCGGGGAGTCGGACGAGCTCGTCGGCTTGATCGAGGCCCTCGCGCGACTGGGCGTGCGCATCGTTGCGCTCACATCGGGCCTTGATTCGAGACTCGCGAGGAGTGCCGAGGTAGTGCTTGACATCGGTGTGAAGGAAGAGGCTTGTCCTCATGATCTCGCCCCGACCACCAGCACCACCGTCACTCTGGCTATGGGCGACGCATTAGCCGTGGCGCTTCTTCAGGAAAAGGGGTTCCGCGCAGAAGACTTTGCACTGTTGCACCCCGGGGGCGCACTGGGCCGCCGCCTGCTTACTCGCGTTCGTGACGTTATGGAGCCAGACCAGCTTCCCACCATTAACGTCGACACAAACATGATAGACGCTGTAATGCCACTCGCTGCGCGCCGTGGCATTGCGATAGTGATGGATCAACAGCGAGTTGTCGGGGTCGTCACTGCAGGAGATCTTGCTCGACTGATACAGAAGTCGGCCGACTTTCTCGCTACACCGGTGTCCGCCGTCATGACGGCGACGCCAAAATTGGCCTACAGTGACGAATTGGGGAGTGCAGTGGTCCACCGAATGGAAACGCATGGCATCATCGCGATGCCGGTATTGGACTCACATCACACCCTCGTTGGCGTGATTCACCTGCACGATCTCATGCGAGCGGGTGTGTCCTGATGCGTTCCACGGGAATGATGCTTTCAGTACGGACATTCTCGGGCCGAATCGCCATGCCCGCTGCCGGGCAATGGCCTGCATGAAGCGGACACTTGCAATGATTCCGCTTCTGCTGGTTCTCATCGCCGCCAGGTGCCCGTTTAACCGGGCCCCCGCCGCCAAGCCAGCTGTCATTTCAACTGTGATTCCTGACTCAGCAGATCAGGCGATCTTCGGATACCGAGGGGTGCTCAACGATCAGGGTATTCTCAAGGGTGTTCTGCTCAGCGATACGGCATATTCGTATGGCGACGGCGAGCGTTTCGATCTGCATCCTGTCCACCTGACCTTCTATACCAGTGAGGGTGCGGAAGACGGAGTCATGGTGGCTCGGGCAGGTTCGTACAACCAGAAACTGGGCCGCCTCGAAGCTCATGGAAACGTCATAGTGAATCGCAAAGATGGGCGGAAGCTCACGTCACCGCAGCTCGTGTTCGACCAGATCCGCAACCAGATTTTCAGCGACAGCGCGTTTACTCTCATTGAGCCTTCCAAGCAATTGAGTGGTATCGGATTCGAATCCGATCCGAAGCTCACCGAGTTTCGTTGCTTTCGGGCTTGCAAAGGAATTGCACCTGTCCGGGTGCCGACGAAATAATGTTCAGGATAGAATTGCTACCGCGAGCATGCGTAGCGCGCCGAATTGCAACACTGACTGTAGTAATGGGGATAGTGCTGACATCGGCCTGTATAGGTGGTCGAGCCAGAACCCGACCTACGGTGGCGACAGCCGCTCAGGCAGATTCTATGCGCCGGGATTCCCTCATGCGCGATTCACTGAGAAAGGTTGGGGGTGGGATAGGCGACACAGCGCTAATCCGGGCGGGAGTGACTCCACCGACACCTCCGCTTACCAAGCCACCCGCCGGTGACAGCGCAAAGATCGACAGCGTTACCCGCGTAGCAGCGGCAGCCGCCGCGCGATCCGACTCCGTTGTGCGAGCCGACTCGCTAAAGAAGGCTAAATCATCGGCCAAGGCCACTCCTGCAACGCGTGATTGTGTGCTCGATTTTACTCAGTCGCCGGCCGAAAGCCGACTCACTTATCGCAGTTTCAACCCGCAAACAAATGCCACCTACATCGGCGGTGGATTTGTGGGGTTCTGTCAGGGCGAGAACAATCGGCTGAGTGCCGACAGTGCCGAACAGTACACTGGTGCAGACGTTATCAACCTCTTTGGCAATGTCGTCTACGAAGAACCGGGCAAGATCCGGATCAACGCTGTTCGCGCCACCTACTTCACTCGTGAGCAGCGGCTGTTTGCCGACGGTGGAATTGTCGCCACGCAGCTTGAATCGGGAAGCACATTTACGGGGCCAAGCATCGATTACTTTCGTCCGATACCTGGCGTCAGACCGTCGTCAAAACTTCTGGCACCCGGAAGACCAACTGCGCGCCTGATCGAGAAGGACAGCACGGGTAAGCCGACGGTGCCCATCGTGATTACCGCTAATACGATGCAGGACGAAGGTGATTCACTCCTGTACGCGTGGGGCGCGGTCTCGATTACCCGAAACAGCATTACATCCACCTCCGACTCAGCCAGCTACGATAGAACCGGTGAGAAAATGCGCCTTATACGTCAGGCACAGGTGACAAACGACGACGGGAAAAAGTCATTCAAGCTGGTGGGTGACACCATCGAGCTTTACAGTCGGGAACGCGTCATAGAACGTGTCGTGTCGCTGCATGATGCGAACGCCACCAATGAAGATTTCAACATGAAGGCAGAAAAGATCGACATGCGCCTCGTCGATCAGAAGCTCAATCGCGCCTACGCATTTGGAAAGGGAAGGGCTACCGCTACGACCACTCAGCAGGAACTCATTGCTGACTCCATTGAAATATTTCTGCCCGATCAGCGCGTGCGCGAGGTACGGGCGGTTGGTACAGCTATCACCACGGGAGTACCGGATACACTCAAGATCAAGTCGCCCGACAGGGATGTGTTGCGAGGCGATACCGTGATTGCAACCTTCGACAGTGTCACCGTTCCCGCAGACACGGCGCAGCAGGCGAAGATAAGAAAGATAGAGGCGCAGGGAAACGCGTCGTCACTTTTTCAGATCGCATCCAAACAAGGTCCGCAATTTCCTCCGGCGATTAATTACCTTCGCGCGTCCACCATCGTCGTTTCATTCGATACGGGCCGCGTGAGAAACGTGGTCGCAGACTCGAGCGCTACCGGCCGGTATCTCGAACCTGTGCCGGATAGCTTGCAGGATACTACGTCCAGAGTTAAACCGCTGCCACGGAAACCACCGGTGCCCGCATCCAGTCGAAGAGAACCGGTCAAGCACGACTCACCCGTCGAACATCCGATGGCGGTTTCTAACCATCTTTTTCAGCAGCGACGTCGATGAGCAACGATAGCGATGGGATCGACAAACTTGTCGAATTAGTCGGTGGCGACCGAAAGCTCGCACAGCTACTCGGCGTTATTGCCTCTGTGGTAAACGAGCATGGCGCTGCATCGATGCACGATGTGACGGATCGGTTTCGTGAGCTCTGGCTGGATGAGTTGAGAATGGAAGGACGCGACTTTTCCCGCGCCGCCAATCAGCGATCCACCCGGGAGGTGCAAGCCTATCTAGCTTCCGACATGATGCCCGCTCTGGCGTCCCAGGGCGTTCTCGAGCTCCCTCCGGAAAGTCTGGAAGATCCGGACACGATGATCCGAGTCAATCCCGAAGTCTGGTCGCAGGTTTCAACGCTTCGCAACATCGGGGTCGAAGGTCTGCTGGCCACGGGCGAGCACGCTGTCACGAGGAGCTCTACTCCCGATCAGGAGCCGACAAGTTATCTTGGCGACTCAGTGCTGGAGGCGCAGTCGCTGGTAAAGGTTTATCGCAAACGACGGGTCGTTAACGACGTTTCGGTAAGAGTTCGGCAAGGCGAAATAGTTGGTCTTCTGGGCCCCAACGGAGCCGGCAAGACCACAACCTTCTACATGCTGGTTGGACTCATCGCGCCTCAGTCCGGGAAAGTGACGTTGGATGGAAAGGATATTACCGACATGCCGATGTATGAACGGGCACGGCAGGGCATCGGGTATCTGTCGCAGGAACCGTCGATTTTTCGAAAGCTTACTGTCGAGCAGAACATTCTAGCTATACTTGAGACACTGGGTCTATCATCGGAAGAGCGAAAAAGTCGACTGGAAACACTATTGAATGAACTCGGACTCGCGCGGCTGAGGGGAAGTCGAGCCTATCAACTCTCGGGCGGCGAACGTCGACGTCTCGAAATTACGCGAGCTCTTGTGACGCAACCCAAATTCATGATGCTGGATGAACCATTTGCAGGAGTCGATCCCATCGCCGTTCACGATATTCAGACCATAGTCGAGAATCTGCGGACGCGAGGAATCGGGGTGCTGATAAGTGATCACAATGTCGAACAAACACTCGATATCGTCGATCGTGCCTATGTCATGTACGATGGTCATCTGAAGGTTTCCGGGACTGTGCGCGAACTCGTATTTGATGAGGATGTGGCCCGGGACTACCTCGGTCCCACACTCGCCACCCGACTTCGGGAGCGCTTTGCCGAAGCCGATGAGGAGAATCTGGTTTCATGAAGCCCGGACTTCAGCAGAGCACCTCGCTCAGGCAGGAGCTCAAGGTAAATCCACGGCTTTACCAGGCCATGGATCTGCTTTACATGCCGCTTCTCGACCTTCAACAGCACCTGAAGCAGGAGTTGCTGACAAATCCATTTCTGGAACTGGTTGAGCAGGACGACGACGAAGAAGAGGCTCCGGACAACGATGACTCCACCGAACCTGAGAATCTTGCCGAACCTGAATCTCCAGTGGAAGCGGAACCTGAGAAAACAGGTGATGATGATGTGGATTGGGAAGCAGTACTTCTGGATGGATTCGAAACCGGCGGACAGCGCGAAGAGCATGAACAGCGTGAGTGGTACGAACCGGTAACAGTTGAATCCCGCCACCTCGCTGACCATCTCAGCGAGCAGTTAGCCATGCTCGAGCTGTCAGCCAGACAGGCCTATCTGGCCGACGAATTTGTGGGCAACATAAACGACGACGGCTATCTGGCGTGCCCGCTCGAAATGATCCGCGACGGTATAAACGAACTTCTCGTACGGGAGGCAGAAGAACGCGAGATCGAAGCCGATGTCAAGCGTTTCAGCGACGACGAGATGAGCGCGATGCTCAAGATCGTGCAGGATCTTGACCCGCCGGGTGTCGGAGCGAGAAACCTGCGGGAGTGCTTGCTGCTTCAGCTGCGTTCAGTTGGACAGCAGGACAGCCTTGCGTATCGCCTTGTCGAGGAAGCTTTCGAGGAACTCATCGCCCATCGGTGGAGCGAGCTATCCAAACGCTTTGGCATAAGTGCGCAGGATGTCCAGGGTGCTGCCGACGAAATCGCCAAGCTCGATCCAAAGCCCGGGCTTCGATACTCGGCGGGCAGCGATAATTACGTCATTCCCGATCTCATTGTCGACCGCATCGATGGTAATTATCACATATTCCTGAACGACGGAAATCTTCCCCGACTCAAGCTTTCGCGAGCCTATCAGGATATCGCGCGAGACAAGAAAAAGTTTGACACAGAGAGCAAGGATTTCATCGCCAGCAAATTGAACTCGGCCAACTGGATGATTCAGGCGATCGAACAGCGGCGCCAGACGATGCTGAAAGTCATGCACTATATCGTCGATCGTCAGCGGGAGTTTTTTGAACGAGGAGTGCAGGCGCTCAAGCCTTTGACTTTGCGAGAAGTGGCGGAAGCCGTGGGAATGCACGAATCAACCGTAAGCAGGGTGACGAACGACAAGTTCGTGCAGACACCTCGCGGTGTGTTACCACTCAAGTATTTCTTTTCTTCCGGTCTCTCAACCAGCGACGGAGACGACGTGTCTGCGCGCGGTATCAAGGACCAGATTCAGAAACTCGTTGCATCCGAAGACTCAAAGAATCCGCTCACCGATCAGGCGATCGTCGAAGTGTTGCAACAAACCGGCGTGCAGATTGCCCGTCGAACAGTTGCAAAATATCGCGACCAGCTCGGAGTGTTGCCCGCGCGCATGCGCAAACGCGTATGAAGAGTTTGACGGGAGTGAGTAGCTTCGCTCACCACTGCTGCTGAATGGCGTCGGTCGCCGCAGCTGAGAAAGCAACCGTGTCAGTGCGCGATTTGACAACGGACGCCCCCTTGAGCGACGTGTCCGTGAGTGTCCTTGTGCCCGCCAAGGACGAAGCGGAAAACCTGCCTCTGTTCCTGCAACTGTGCGAGCAAACGTTCGCACTTCAGAACGCGCGATATGAAGTTGTGGTTATCGACGATGGATCACGTGATAACAGTTGGGAAGTGCTGCAACGCCTCGCGGGGCAATACCCGTTTCTGCGTCCGATAAGACATCGAGCGCAACGCGGTATTGCCGAGGCGCTTCGCACGGGATATCTCAACGCACGCGGCAGCATTCTTGTTTTCTATCCCGCCGACCTTCAGTTCAAACCGGAAGACATTCCCCGGCTCGTCGCACCAATCATCGACGGCAGTTCCGACATGGTAACGGGATTCAAACAGGGTGTGTACGAAAAGGCGTTTGTATCCAGAATCTACAACCGCCTGAGTCGCACGCTATTCGACGTACCGGTTCGCGATCTCAACAACGTCAAGGCCTATCGACGTGAGATCATGAGCTCACTCCCTATGCGGCCCGACTTTCATCGATACATGATTGTGATGGCGGCAGCGCAAGGCTACACGGTATCCGAAGTTCCGATACCACTGTACGCGAGACACGCAGGGGTCTCCAAATTCGGTTGGTCGCGTATTCCGATCGGCGTAATTGACATGCTTGCGGTATGGTTCGAATTGCGCTTCGGTACCAAGCCTCTACTGGCCTACGGCATGCTCGGCGCCGCGCTGTTCCTGGTGGGAGTGCTATCGGGACTGGGCGCGCTAGTATGGCTGGCGATCACCGGGGCCGGACAACGCTGGATCTGGACTCTGGTGCAAACCTGTCTCATCCTCGGTTCGGTGTTTTTTGCCAGTGGCATAGTAGGTGAGCTCATCGCGCAGCAACGAGCAGAGATCCGGGAGCTCCGGCGAGAACTCGAAGATGTGGCGAAGTCTGCTTCGACAACTCACGGCGGTGGTTGAAACCTCGCGTCTTGCCCCGATGCGAATTCTGTTCGTCACTCACAACTTTCCGCGATGGGTGGGAGACGCTGCTGGATCGTTTGTGCTTCGACTGGCGGTAGCGTTACAGAATCTCGGCGCCACCGTCGATGTCATCGCACCCGGTGCGACCGGATTCGAAAGTGAAGACACGATCGAAGGGGTGAAGGTGCGGCGGATTCCATACGCCAAGGATGAGAACATGAACCTCGCCTACGGCGGAACCATGGCTGAAGCGGTGCGCGGGTCATGGCGCGCGCGCATGGCATTTCTTTCTTTGTTGCGATCGCTCAGAGCGGCGGTAAAGAAGCAGGTGCGCCAGGCTCACCGCGATGGTAAACCCTATGACGTCGTGCACGCGCATTGGTGGTTTCCGTCCGCGCTGGCGATCTGGCGTGCATTCGCCCGCACTGAGATGCCCCTCGTCATAACTATGCATGGGTCGGATGTCCGACTAGCGATGGGGATCGCTCCAGCTCGCGCACTCATGAGAGCAGTGCTGGAGAAAGCCCAGCGGGTAACTGCTGTGTCATCCTGGCTCGCCGACAGTGCGGCTCAGGTTTCGCCTGCGACTCGCATTCTTGTGGAACCAATGCCGGTTGATGTTCGCTACTTCGAACCGGATGGTAATGCGCAACGAGCGGGTGTGCTTTTTGTCGGCCGACTGAATCAGCAAAAGGGATTGGCCACGCTGTTGGAGATAATGGCTCTCTCTTCACTGCAAGACGCCAGGCTTTCCATCGTGGGCGATGGCCCCGACGAGGCGGCGCTTCGGCATAAGGCTGCTCTGTTGGGATTGGACGGACGAATTACCTGGACTGCCGCGGTCGCGCAACCGCAGCTCGTGGACTTTTACCGAGGGTGTGAAGTATTGGCGGTACCGTCAACGAACGAAGGTTTGGGCCTGGTCGCAGTCGAAGCGCAGCTTTGCGAAACGCCGGTTGTGGCGTTTGCATCGGGAGGGATTCCGGACGTCGTTCGAATGAACTCAGGTGGCACGTTGGTTCGCGAGGGAGACCTCAACGCCTTTGCTGATGCAATCTCGCGTCTTCTAGACGACAAGGCGCTTGCCAGAAGGGAAGGGGAGCTTGCCCGGCGGGCAATGATTGCCCACTTCGCACCAACGGAAGTCGGCGAACGATACCTCGCTATCTATCGCGAGTGCGCGGCGTGAAACCGACGTGACTCATGGCCCGGTCACTCCGGTGGATCAGCTACCGGAGCCAGTCCCAGGTGAACTGTCTCAAAGCAACGCCAGGAGTTCGAAACGACGCGTCTGGCAAATCGCACAATGGGTTCTGCTGTTGGCGACGCTCGCATTTGCCGCTCGAGCGCTTCAAGGATATTGGAGCGAAGTCAGGGATGTGGCGAGCGAGATCAGCGTTTCGTGGGGTTGGGTTTTTCTGAGCAGCGCGATTGTGCTGCTTACGCACGCGTCGCTAGTGCAAAGTTGGCGGATTCTTCTTGCAGGCTGGGACCGCGCGCCCGACTTCTGGACGAGCGTGCGAATCTGGACCATCTCCAACTTCGGCAAATATCTTCCCGGAAAGGTGTGGTCAATCGGGGCCATGAGCGTCATGGCGCGCCGTGAAGGTGTGTCCGGCGTCGCGGCAGCCAGCTCGGCGATCCTCGGGACCATGCTCAACATCGGTGCAGGATTCGGCATGGTGGCGATTACCGGCGCCGGCGTGCTGACCGTCATTCGCCCGTCGTTTGGCCTGCTCGCTCTCATTGGAAGTGTGATTTCTCTGGTCGGCGTACTCGTGCTTCCATGGGTTCTCCCGCCCGTGGTCAACTGGTTGACCGTGAAAAGAGGCCTACCACCGGTGGGAAAACATGTGTCCGCTCGCAGGCTGTGGAGCGTGACCGGATTTAATTTCGCGTCCTGGATCGGCTACGGTCTGGCATTCGCGGCATTCTCGCAGGGCATCACGCCGGAGATCGGCGCACAGATGGGATCGGGATTCGCTGGCGCTGGTGTGGCCTTCATAACAGTTTACACGGCTTCCTATATCTGCGGCTACCTTTTCCTCTTCGCGCCCGGCGGTCTCGGCGTTCGTGAACCGGTTTTGGTGGCGTTGATGGTCGGATTGCGAATGACGGATATTCCGGAGGCGACGGTGCTTGCACTCGCGTCCAGGGTATGGATTACTGTTCTTGAGATCACTCCTGGACTCATTGCTCTTTTATGGTCGCGAAGGCCAGAAACACGGCGGTCGCGTTCCGCTTGAACTCCACTCTGCACCTACTCAATGGTACGAACAGCGGCACGCACTGAGTTAAAACCCGAGTCCGGCTCCCCCCCGCGCGCTGGCGCAATTTGGGCCGCCGTCATCTGCTTCTTCGCCACTGCGCTCTTAGCGTGGCCCGCGTTCCTCGGAAAGTTTCTCGTCAATCCGAGCTCTGATCAGTACATAGCCGGCTATCCCTTCCGCGAATTCGCCGCCCAGTCGCTGCGTGCGGGTAATGGATTCCCCACCTGGAATCCCTTCCAATTTGGTGGCATGCCGTATGTCGCCGCCATGCATGGCGACATCTTCTATCCCACGTTCCTCCTTCGGCTCGTGTTACCCACCGATGTGGCGATGACGTGGGGTTTCATCGTCCATGTCGTGCTCGCGGGCTTCTTCACATATGGCTTTCTGCGCGCCAGCGGGGTGCGTTTTCACGCATCGCTGATTGGCGGCGTAGCATATCTCCTCAGCGGAGCAGTGGCATCCTATCCTTCGCCGGGTCATGACGGAAAGCTATTTGTGAGTGCGCTACTGCCCGCCGCATTGTGGGCACTTGTGCGTGGAATGAGAGATGGGCGCATGTCCGCCTGGGGTCTGCTGGCAATCGTGGTCGGTCTGGCCGTCCTTTCTCCGCATCCCCAGCTGTTGCAATACATGCTGCTCACCAGCGGAGCGTTCGCAGTTTTTCTTGCTTTCCGTCCCGATTCAATAAGACGGGGGGGGAACGACGCATTGCTCTCCACCACCCCCAAGTCTGGTTCGCAAGACACTTCGGCCGTTTCGAACCCGGTCAGGCGCATCCGCTTTACCCGGCTTGCCTTCGCAATGGGATCAGTGGTACTTGGCATGATCATCGGTGCGGTTCAGTACCTGCCCGTCATGCAGTACGTAGATTGGTCGCCCCGATCTGGTGGAAAGGGTTACGACTACGCCACCAGCTTCTCGCTGCCTCTCGAAGAAACAATCAATACGTACCTACCTCAGTTTTCTGGAATTCTGGAGAATTACTGGGGCCGCAATGGAATTCACTTTCATAGCGAGTACATGGGTGCCGCGGTTCTCGTACTCGCATTGTTCGCATTTGGGGGCGGCGTTCTCAACCGGCATCGAACTCATGCGTGGTTCTGGTTGGCAACTCTAGTGGTGTCGATGTTCTGGGCGCTCGGTGGTGAAACGCCGTTTTATCATCTCATCTACGAAATAGTACCTGGCTCGAAGTTCTTCCGTGCACCGAGCACCATTTTATACGTGGCGACATTTTCCGTGGCCACTCTTGCCGCCTTTGGAGCCGAGCGAGCGATGACCGGGCAGGCAACGGCGCGATACGCGATATCATGGGTCGCGTTCGCCCTCGTGGTGGCAATTCTCGCCACCCTCGGCGTCTTCACTAATATGGGGATGAGCATCGCCGGATCGTCGCGCGCAGATGCCATTTTGGCCAACGCAAGTAACGTCGTTGTTGGCGCGTGGCGATCGATGCTCTTTGTGCTGGCGGCGGTAGCAGTTATCACCTTGATTGCGCGCGGTAAACTTGAGGCCAGGCGTGGGGCATGGGTGCTGCTGGCCGTTGTCGTGGTGGACCTGTGGAGTGTTGAGCGCAATTACTGGAGGTTCTCCGAGCCGGCGAAGGTGCTCTACGCGGAAGATGCCATAATTCGGTATATCAAGAGTCAACCCGAACCAGCTCGGGTGATTGCGCTGCCGCTCAGCGACAACATGGCACCGCACGATCCTTTCCTTGCGGGTGATGCACTCATGCATCATGGAATACGTGGAGTGCTCGGATACCACGGAAATGAGCTAGGTCGATACCAGGAGTTGTACGGAAAAAATGAAGGCTACCAGGCGGTCGCCAATCCCAACTTCTGGTCGCTCACCAATAGTCGCTTCTTTTATACGAATGCCGCTGAGGTCCCCTTTCCCGGGGCGACACTCGTCGCAGGGCCCGTAAGAGACGCGGCCGGAACGATGACCTATCTTTTCGAGCTTCCGGGTAAGCATCCTGCTGCCTGGGTTACCCCGCTCATCGTCAAACTCGATGACGAGACCGCCAAAGCCACGTTGCTGAATCCTCTCTTCGACGTGAACCGGGTTGCGATCTTCGATACGGCTGCTCCGGTGGCGTCGAAACCAGTCGACTCGGCGCTTCCACCGCCTGTGGACGTACAGGTGACTGTGACGCGATATGAGCCAGGCGCAATCGATATTTCGTTGCAGGGAAATACACCCGAAGGAAGCGCACTTGTAGTTTCGGAGAATTTTTATCCCGGATGGAGTGCCAAGGTAGACGGACTGCCTGTGGAGATTGGGCGAGCTGACTTCACGCTCATCGGTATACCTCTCTCCCCATCGGCCAAAAACGTTCAACTGCGTTTCGAGAGCGCGCCAGTGCGGACGGGAGGCTTTATCACTTTGGTGGCGCTTCTGGTGGCGGTGATCCTCGCGATAGTGGGCGTGTTGTTCGATCGACGTTCGTCGAAGCTCGCGTCTGCCGAATTGTAGGGTCAGAGGATGCCACGACTTCTTACGCCTCCCAGGGGCTCCCTCATCTTTGGGGAGCGCGCGCTGGTGATAGTTCCGACGTACAACGAAAGCGAGAATATCGCTCGCATTGTTCCACAGATCCTGTCGCAGGATCCCCGTCTCGAGGTTCTTGTCGTCGACGACAACTCGCCCGACGGAACGGGGGAGATGGCCCGGCAGCTTGCAAGTGAGAACCCTCGGGTACACGTTCTTTCCAGACCGGACAAGCAGGGGCTTGGTCGAGCATACCTTGCGGGCTTCGACTGGGCTCTGAAGCGCGACTATGCCTTCATCTTCGAGATGGATGCCGATTTTTCGCATGATCCCGCGCATCTTCCGGAGTTTCTCGCAGCGATCCGCGACGCCGATCTGGTGCTGGGATCACGATATCGGGACGGAAAAGTCACCGTGGTTAACTGGCCGATGACGCGCCTCATACTGTCTTATGCAGCAAACATTTACGCGCGCACGGTAACCGGAATGCACCTGGGCGACGCCACCGGCGGCTTCAAGTGCTTCAAGCGAAACGTACTGGAGTCGCTAGAGCTGACCGAGGTTCGCTCAAACGGTTATGCGTTCCAGATTGAGATGAGTTACCGCGCCTGGAAGCGAAATTTTCGCATCGCGGAGATTCCCATCGTCTTTCACGATCGAACCGAGGGCGAATCAAAGATGTCCAAAGGAATCGTTCGAGAAGCCATCTGGATGGTGTGGCGTCTTCGCTGGTGGAGTTTGCGAGGCCGGCTTTGATGCAAAAGCCACCTGCGCGACGTCGTGACGTGGCCCGGGTGCTAGCAGATCTGGGTGGTATTCCGTTCTTCAAGATGACCGGATCGGGCAACGACTTCGTGTTTTTTGACAGTCGACAAATCGACTCCGGCCTTATCAAGATACCTGAAGTTATACAGGCTATCTGTAACCGTCATAACGGG
>JBBSTN010000007.1:0-26537 GCA_038235845.1 Gemmatimonadales bacterium
CGACCGCGTGAGAATATCCGCGGGCGCAAACAGCGAGCGGGGACCAAATCCTGACTTCACACTCACGCCCTCCTCCCGGTATTGATGATGTTCACCTGCTGAAAATGAGACGGTACGACGCCGTGACTCACGGAGTTCGATTGACCAGGCTGACCCTTGGCGTCACCGAACGCGCCGCCCAGGAAATAGCTGCGCGGGCCGCCAATTGCCTTGAGCGATTTCCAGAAGTCGGGCGTCCTGAACTGGTACGCGACATCCTTGAGCTGTCCGACGATCTTCCCGCCCCGCACTTCGTAGAAAACCTGCCCCGCGAATTGACCGTTGTAGCGCTGCTGGTCGATGGAAAATGACCCATCGCCGACAATGGCGATCCCGCGATCCATTTTCGCTATCATGCTCTCCCAGGTGTCGTCGTTCTGCCCCGGCACCATGGACACATTGGGCATGCGCTGGAACTGCACATCGGCCCAGCTCTGCGCGTACGAGCAGCCGTATGACTTGACCGGCTTGCCAATTCTCTTGTAGTAGTCAGCGAGCATCGTTGCCTGCTCGCGTGTGGTCTGATAGTCGACAAAAATGCCATTCTTTATGATGTCGAACTTGGACGGCTTTACCGCCTCGTCGTCCCACCCAATGGCACCCAGGGATCCTGGCTGTTCGCGGTCTCCAACGATGTTCAGGAGATCAGCCCCTATCCGCAGTTTGCCGAGCACCTGCTCGGGGGGAGCGATGAAGCTGGTGCCGGCGTAGTTCGCCTCGAAACCCAGCGCCCGGTCGAGTTCCGTAGGATGCGCAATCACCTCGTGCACTGTTAGCCAGAGATTGGACGGATGCAACAGCAGGTCGTACCTGCCAGGTTCCACCGGCTTGGCCGAGAGTTTTCCTACGGCGAGCTCGGCCCACTCGGGCGCACGTTCGGCCAGACGGGAATCCAGAACATGTTCATAGCCCAGGCCCATTGGTGCAATTTCGTTGCTTTGCACCGATTGAAAATCCGAGAAATCGGCCGAAACGGCGGTAACCGAAAGATTTGGCGACGTTCGGTAAATGGTCTGAACCACGTAGCTGCCATCGGTTGTCATCAGCGATTTCTCCTCTCGGAGAAAGAACATTGAGGAATTGACCGTTCGAATGCCCTTCACCTTGAGCGCCGCTTCGTTGGCGGCGAGCAGAAGTGCCACCTTTTCCGGGATGGCGACCGAGAATGGATCGGTCTTTATCGGGCTGCTCCAGGTGCCCTGCTGATTTCCGGGTGTCGGCGCAAGCTGAACCGGCCGCAACTGGCTTGCGCGGTTGGCTTTGGCCTGATCGAGCGCGCTGCGGGTAATTGCGGCAACGGCATCTTTTGTGAGGACGCTGGTGGCAGCAAAGCCCCACGAACCGTCTACGAGCGTGCGCACCCCAAGTCCATAGCTGTCGACATCGTTTACACCGGTGACGATACGATCGCGGGTACCCACATTCTGCTGCCTTCGCGCGGCCACCCGTACATCGGCGTAGGATGCGCCGCCGGCCTTGGCCACCGCGAGCGCGTCGGCCATGAGCGCCTTCACGGCGGGATCGTCTACCGCGAGTGGCGAGTCGACTACTCCATAGGGAGTCCGGAATAGCTGCGGTTGTGCCAGCAATGAATCGCGGGCCACCATAGTGCCGGCAGCAGCGACTGCACCGGCCTTGAGAAAATCTCGGCGTGAACGAAAACGGGTCATGGGCAGTTCAGGCGTGTGTGGTTGTGGCGGGAGGGGAAAGCTGGCGAATGGGACCGCGCAAACCGGCAGTCTCAAATGCTCCGGCACTGATCTTTCAAGTTACACCGCGGGAACAGCGAGGGTTGCAAGAGGCGCTGAGGTGAGAAGATGAACCTCTTACCAGACAGCAGCCGATCCTTCACAATACCATTTTGAGACTGACGATGAACGAGAACGCGCCGAGCCGGCGTTTCGACGTAATAGTGATTGGCGGTGGATTGTCCGGCCTGCGCGCAGCCCGCGATATCAGCGAGGCCAGTCAGGCGGTGCTGCTCCTTGAAGCGAGGTCGAGACTGGGCGGTCGGGTCTGGACTCACCGCGTTCCCAACCCGACGGGCGACGGGACCCTGGCCCTTGAACTGGGCGCAGAGTGGATCAGCAACGAAGGCGAAGCGGTGGACGCACTTGGCAACCGCAAAACGCTTCACGCCGCAAACGGCGAATTTCTCATGCGCAACCACGACGGCGTGCTGGAGGTCAATAGTCAGGAGTCGATTGCGGCTCCGATCATGGAAGCCATTGCGCGTGGAATGGACGACCTCAATGGCGATCTCCCGCTTCGCGACGCACTCGACCGGTGGTGCAATGCTCCGCATTTACTAGCGGAAAGGACGATTTTCGAGGGGTATGTACAGGGCTTTCACGCTGCAGATCCAGCTCGCTGCAGCACCAGATGGCTGCTGGAAGTCGAGGAGAACCAGTCTGCCACTGCTTCAGAGCTTCGCTGTGCGGATGGCGCCGATCGGCTGGTTGAGGCGATTCGCGTGGGCCTCAAGGAAAGTTGTACCGTTTTGCTTGAAACCGTCGTAAAGCGCGTCGCATGGCGAGCGGGGAACGCATCGGTCTCCGCTATTTCGGCCCAAGGGGACGTCACGTACGAAGCCAGCCGGGTTGTGATAACCCTGCCGGTTTCAGTTCTCAAGGCCACCGAGCCAGCCACGGGCGCCGTCCTATTCGACCCTCCACTTGCTGAGAAGGAGAACGCCATCAGCCTGCTCGAAATGGGCAACGCGAGGCGAATCGCGCTTGTATTTACCAGGCCGTTCTGGCTCGATTACCCGCAACTCTCGTCCTTCCTCTTTGCGCAGTCCCTCGATCAGCCATTCCCGACGTGGTGGCGAGCCGATCCTCAAGGCACTCCCGTCATGACAGGATGGGCCGCCAGCTCGCAGTTGGCGCTCTCCGGTGCGCTGCCAGGACACCACTTGCGGGATATCGCGGTGAGATCCCTGGCCCACACGCTGGATGTGCCCATCGCGCTCGTTGAAGGTGAGCTGCGGTCCTGGCATGCCCACGACTGGCAAAGCGACCCGTTTTCGCTAGGAGCCTACAGCTATCCTGCATCGGGAGGAGCTAACGCCGCCAGTGAGCTCGCTGAATCGATCAGCAATACGTTATTTTTCGCGGGCGAAGCGACGGCTAATCATGGATATAACGCGACAATGGAAGGCGCGATTCGTTCGGGCATTCGTGCGGCGAGCGAAGTCATTCAATCGATCGAATGACCTGCTCTGCCTTTGTCATTGACGCAGACCACTGCGGGTAACAGCTTTTTAATCTCGCACCTACCTGAACTCAATCCGAAAAGCATATGTCATCGCGCTTCCTTACCGCCGCACTTTCGATCGCAGGCATCACTGCAATCGCTTTCACCAGCGGCGCGCACGCGCAACCCGCGCTGACTTCTCCGCAAAAGGATGCGCGCGCTATCTATCAGGAGTTGGTGGAGATCAACACTGCCGACTCGGCAGGCTCGGTTACCAAAGCGGCCGAAGCAATGGCCGCTCGCTTTCGCGCGGCCGGTTTTCCAGCCGCCGACGTACATGTGCTCGTGCCGGACAGTGCACCAACTAAAGGCAACCTGGTTGTTCGATATCGTGGCAGCGGAAGCGGGCGGCCCATCCTTCTCCTTGCACACATCGACGTTGTTGCAGCGCTGCGGAGCGATTGGCCGCGCGACCCGTTCAAGATGCACGAGGCTGACGGGTACTTCTATGGACGTGGTGTAGCCGACGACAAGGCCATGGCTTCTATTTTTGTCGCCAACCTCATTCGTTACAAGAAGGAAGGCTGGGTGCCAGCGCGTGATCTGATCCTTGCACTTACCGCAGACGAGGAAGGCGGAGCAGCGAATGGTGTCGAATGGCTTATCGCAAACCACAAGTCACTCATCGACGCGGAATACGCCATCAACGAAGGTGGCGGCGGCACGCTGGAAGATGCTAAACCGTTGTTCCACTCCGTTCAGGCTGCGGAAAAGGTACCGGTCAACTTCACGCTTACTGCAGTCAACACGGGCGGACACGCCAGCGTCCCGCGCCCAGATAACGCAATCTATGAACTTGTCGACGCACTCGGCAAACTCGCGCGCTTTTCCTTTCCGGTAGCACTCAACGAAGTATCTCGTCCTTTCTTCGAGCAGACCGCCAAGGTGGAGAAGCCGGCTATGGCTGCAGCTATGCGCGCAGTTGTCGCCAACCCGAATGACAATGGCGCAGCGACAACTATCTCGAAAAACCCGCGATATGCCTCGATGCTTCGTACATCGTGCGTCGCGACGAGATTGTCAGGCGGTCATGCATACAACGCGCTGCCGCAAACCGCCACTGCCAACATCAATTGCCGGATTGTGCCGACGTCGAATATCGACGAGGTAAAGGCGACGTTGGCGGGTGTGTTCGCCGACACCGGAGTGAAGATTACTCTTACCGTCGCCAGTCGTGAGAAATTTGGACAGGCACCCAACGCCATCAATCCAAACCTGCTTGCAGCAACCACGACTCTCACCAAAAAGATGTTTGGCGACATACCCGTCATTCCTACAATGTCCACCGGCGCAACGGATGGTCGATTTCTCCGCGCCGCCGGCATCCCAACCTATGGTGTCAGCGGGATATTCTCTTCGCCCGGTGAGACCAACGCCCACGGACGCGACGAAAAGCTTCGCGTCAAGAGCTATTACGACGGGCTCGACTTTCTGTACGAACTTGTGAAGCAGGTAGCGGGACCGCCCGGCAAGACAGCCATGTAGCTGAAGCAGACGTAGCGACCTTTACCGGGGTTGCTACGTCAACCGGGTCACTGCGGGTTCGGGTTGCTCGTGGTCCCTTTCATTCCCGGCTCCGACTCGATCACTGCACGAGCGATATCCACCATACGCACCGACCGGTCCTGGCTGCTGCGCTGCATGATACGGTATGCCTCCTGCTCGGTGCTGCCGGTACGACGCATCAACAAGCCCTTTGCACGCTCGATGAGTTTGCGTGCCTCCAGCTGCTGCTTGGCATCCGCGGCTTCCGCTCGCGCCGCCACCAGTTCCCTGGCACGCGACACCGCAAGCTTCAGCGTCGAATCGAGCGTGCCTGCAGGCGTTGGCTTGGCGAGCAGCGCTACTGCCGTGCTTCGCGTAACATCGCTCGACGAAAGCGAAAGCGACAAGTCTCCTGTCACCAGAATTACAGCGATTCCCGGGAGCGCCTTGGCAATCTCCTCTGCAGCCTGAACACCGCTGGCACCGGGCATATGAACATCCAGCAGAACGGCGTCCGGAGCAAATTGGCGCGCCTGCTCGATGGCATCGGCGCCGGTCTCCACTTGGGCAACCACGATGTGGCCCAATGCCCCCAGCAAGTCGACGACAGTGGACCGCTCCAGCGCGTCGTCCTCGGCCACGAGAACGCGAATTACCGACGGTTCGGGTAACGGATCAGACTTCTCTTCGCTCACCTAATGCCTCCGCAATCGAATTCGTCAGTGCTAAGGGATGAACTGGTTTATCGAGCACGAAACTCACTGCTCCTCCACTAAAACTACCTGATTGCACACTGTTCCCGCTAAGTACGCCAATCGGAAGGCCCGGCATGTTGGACGCTGCAAACTCGACAATCTCCCGACCGCTTCCGTCAGGGAAGCCGACATCTGTGAGAAGGAGATCGTATGCTCCAGTCGAACTAGCCGCAAGTTCCCTCTTGGCCTGCACGACCGTGGCCACCGCGTGAAAACCATAACCGGCCCCATGCAGTATACGACAGAGCGAGACCCGAACGTCCTCCTGATCTTCAGCGACCAGAATTCGCGAGCGAGTTTCACCATTTACCACTTCGGGAGGGAATAAAACGGACACCCGATGACTGTTGCGTGTGCTTTTCATCATACTCGCGACAATCGATGCACTCCTCTCGACCGCGATACTAATGCTTTGCGCATACTTTGCGACGAGATCCGGCGAATCTGCGTGGCGTTCCAGCAGGAATGAAGCTGCCATTATTGGATTGAGTGCGTTATTGAGGTCGTGCGCAACGCGCATCACGCCAGTCAATTCTTCTCCCTCCAATTGTACTTCTGAGAGCACGTCTTCCTCGATTTGCAATACGCCAGTAACCGCGCGTTCAACTCGAAGTGGACTGGCATAGAAATGCACGTCCCTCGCCGTTTTCCTTTCTCCCACCAACAACCGAATCAGTTCCTTCCTGACAACGCGACCGCCGAGCGCACGCATTGACGGAGAGTGCAGATAGGGAAGTGGGTCTTGCGACTTCGGATGGCATGGGGCGAATAGTTCCCACAGCTGCCGAAGAGTAGTTTCGGTGCCTTTCGTGTTTTTCATATCGAATTCGCGCGCACTTTCGTTTCGCTGAACTATTCGTCCCGTAAGGTCCGCTATTCGCACGCGACCTGGCAGCGCGTTGAGCACTGCGTCCGGAACCGGAACCCCGACGCGAGCGACGCTCAACGGGCCTTCTCGGGGCTGGGGTGCGGTTGCTCTTGCGTTTGCCCTGGAAGTTGCTCTTGCGACGACTCGTCCGCCTGCTTTCGTATCGGCTGTGACGCGTGCTCCTGCCTGCCAGTGTCAGGCGCTGGCTGCTTCACCTGTTTCACGTCGATTGACGACGTTGTTCCCGCGACATCTTTTTGGCGCAACCCACCGACAATCAGCCGCACTCCCCGCTGAAACGTGAGATATGCAAAGCCCCATTGCAAAAGCACTGCAGCGCGATTTCTGAAGCCAACCAGGTACATGAGGTGAACGGTCAGCCAGAGAAACCAGGCAGCGTATCCACCGATATGAAATTTGCCGAAGGCGGCGACTGCTTTATGTCGACCGATAGTCGCCAGGTCGCCTTTGTGAAAGTATTTAAACGGTTCGCGCGGTTTCCCTTCGATCTCGTTCAGAATGGTTGCGGCTGCATGTGCACCTGTCTGGTTCGCCGTAGGTGCCACAGCTGGCGCAGGGGAACCGTCCTTACGAAGTGCAATGCAGAGATCTCCGACAACGAATATTCTGGGATGCGCAGGTACTGAGAGATCGGCCGCCACCTTTACCCGTCCTGCGCGGTCGGTTTCTCCTCCCACCATTTTGCCGAGGGCCGATGCCACGTTGCCTGCGGCCCAAAACACCGTGCGCGTTGCAATGCGGTCGCTGCCGAGAAGCACTTCCTCGTCCGTGATGCCCGTGACTTCGCTGCCTGTTCTCACTTCGACCCCGAGGTCCTCGAGATCCTCGTGTGCGCGCCGTGAAAGATCCTCCGGAAAGGTCGACAACACGCGTGGCCCGGCCTCGATGAGGACGACCCGCGTTTTGGTGGGGTCTATGCTGCGAAATTCACCTTTCAGCGCCTTTCGCGCAATGCCGGGAATGCTACCGGCCAGTTCAACACCGGTTGGCCCCGCGCCGACGATTACGAAGGTGAGCAACGCCCGCCTTTCATCGGCACTCTGTGACCGCTCGGCTCTCTCGAAGGCAAGTAGGAATCTCTGGCGAATCTCGCGGGCATCGTCCACACTCTTGAGACCGGGCGCAAACTTTTCCCAGTCGTCATGTCCGAAGTATCCGTGTCGTGCGCCGGCGGCTACGATGAGATAATCGAACGCCATCTCCTCATCGTTCTCGAATCGAATTGTCTGCGCCCCGGGATCGATTGAAATAATCTCGCCCATCAGAACTGTCGTGTTTTTCTGATGCCGGAGCCGCCAGCGTATTGGCACCGTTACATCGCTCGGCGCAAGACCGGCGGTGGCCACCTGATAAAGCAGCGGTTGAAACGTGTGGTGGTTTGTTCGATCCACCAACGTAAGGCGAACGTCTGCGTTACGGAGTTCGCGTGCAGCGGCGAGACCGGCGAATCCGCCGCCGATGATGACTACATGAGGTTTAGGCATTGGAATCATGAAGTTTAAGTGTCAGTTTCCTCTCATGACCAGTCCTACTCCGTTTCGGACCACACTCTGGCGGGTTCTGCTTGTGCAGATTGTGACACTTGCGCTGCTCTGGCTGCTTCAGAGTCGCTACATGCTGCCCGGCTCGTAACCGGATGCATTGGGTAAACTGGCTGATAATTGCAGTGTGGCTGGGATACATCGTTTGGGACGGGCTGCGGCGTTCCCGCGGAACCAGCGACATAGAAGGTTACTTTCTCGCCGACCGACAATTGCCCTGGTGGGCAGTCGGCTTGTCGGTCATGGCGACGCAGCTTTCGGCGATTACGCTCATCGGCACCACGGGACAGGGCGCGACCGACGGACTTCGCTTTATCCAGTTCTACTTTGGACTGCCGATCGCTATGGTCATCCTCGGCGTTACGATCGTTCCGTTTCTGCATGGCGCGAAAGTTTACACAGCCTATGAGTATCTCGAGCGACGCTTCGACCCAAAGACCCGATCGCTCACGAGCCTGCTATTTCTTCTGTCGCGTGGAATGTCCAGCGGAACGATCATCGCCGCGCCCGCCGTTGTTTTTTCGGCAATTTTTGGATGGGATATTCAATGGAGCGTAGTGCTTATTGGTGTGCCGGCTATTGCCTATACGATTGTAGGCGGAGCACGGGCTGTTGCGTGGGCTGACGTGAAGCAGATGTACCTGATTGTGAGCGCGATGTTCGTGCTCGTAGTCGTGCTTTTATATCGAATGCCTGTTCCGGTTGACGATGCGCTTCGGATTGCTGGAGCCGCCGGCCGGCTCCGAGTGTTCGATTTCTCATTCAATGTCACCGAGACTTACACGTTCTGGTCGGGCATCATTGGCGGAACGTTTCTTATGCTGTCGTACTTTGGCACCGATCAGAGTCAGGTGCAGCGCTACCTCGCTGCACGTTCAGTGAACGAAGCGCGAAGTTCGCTGCTCATGAGCGCGTATTGGAAGATCCCGCTTCAGGCGATGATTCTGCTCATTGGCGTTCTCATCTTCCTTTATTATTTGTTCCAGCCTGCGCCAATGCTGTTTAACCCCCGCCACGACGCGTTGGTGCGGGAGGCGGAGCCAAGCGCTTACACTGCTTTGCAAACGCGCTATGACGCGGCTGTCGTTCAGCGACGCGCAGCGGCCCAAAGCGCCGCAGACGCTCGACGCACGGGCAACGCCACACAGGTTACTCAGGCGCTCGAACAGTTCCGTGCGCGGGATGAAGATGTGAACTCCGTGCGTACGGAAGCGCTGGCTGCAGCAAGCAGGGTATCGGGCGAATCGTCGAGAGATGTAAACTACATTGTTCCGCGATTTGTGCTCGACGAACTTCCGCTGGGATTTGCGGGTGTCTTTCTGGCTGCTGTTTTTGCGGCAGCCATGTCGAGTATCGCCGCAGAACTCAACTCACTGTCGACAGCCAGCATCGTCGATTTCTATCAGCGCTGGTTCAAGCCTGAGGCCAGCAGTGCTCACTATCTCCGGGCGGGAAAGATTACCACCACGATGTGGGGCATTTTCGCCTGTGTAGTGGCGACTTACGCCGCAACGCTCGGCTCGCTGATCGAAGTCGTGAACCGCTTTGGTTCGTTTTTCTACGGTTCGATTCTTGGAGTGTTTATTCTGGCAATGATACCAAGGGCTCGCGCGCTTGGCGCGTTTACTGGAATGCTGGTCGGGATGGCGTCGGTTGCTGCGGTGTCTTTTGGCGCGCCGTCGGTTTCCTTTCTCTGGCACAACGTGATAGGCGCGGTGGTGGTGGTTGTTGTTGGATTGGCGTTAAGTCCATTTGCACCACTGCCGGCGACGACTTCGGAGTTAGCGATTTCGACCGCGAACAGATGAATCCCAGGCGCGCATCCAGGCGTCGAGTGAGTCGGCCATGAGTGCATTATCGATACGGAATGGCTTCATCGACGAGCGCGCCTCCGATATCCACGCTGGTAGCTCCGAGTCCGGGATGTCGTTACGCGCTGGTATGCGCTGAAGCGAATCGGCAGCGTATCTGAGGGCCTCCTTAGATGTCACGAACTCGATGTACCTGGTTGCAAAAGTCCGGTTGTTTGATCCATTGATCAGTGCTATTGCATCTACCAGCACCGGCGTCCCCTGTCGAGGATAAACGATGCGAACGGGCGAGTTTTTCGATCGCTGCAAAGCCGCGATATCCGGCATATTGAACATCGTTATCCAACCGTCGCCACGCTCGAGACTTTCGAGCAGTTCCTCCGGTGATCTGGCGTACTCCCGGGTGTTTCGATCGATGGCGCGCAACAGCCCCCAACCAGAATCGGTCTTCTGCGTACGCTGCATCGACTCCTGCATGATTGCACCAAAGATCGCTCGCATCGAGCCACTGGCTACGGGATCGCGTACAATCAGATGATCTTTCCACTTGGGATCACCCAAAGATTTCCAGTCGTCTGGCGCTGCGCTGTCAGGCACAGCGGTTTTGTTGTATGCGATAACTTCCGGAGTCATGTAAGTTCCGAACCAGCGGTTACCTTCATCCCGCGAATCTCCGGTGACGCTATTTTTCCAGCTTGGCGAAATCGTATCGAGTAAACCCTCTCGCGCGGCGCGTTCGAAAAGCTCACTTGGTGCTCCGAACCACACGTCCCCCCCCGCACTCGAATTCTCGCGCTCTGCACGAACTCTTTCGAGAATTTCGTTTGAACCCAGCGCTACCCATCGCACGTCCACGTCCGGATTCTCTTTCTCGAAGGCTTTCTCGTAGTGCTCTAGAAGTCGCTTTCCGTGAGGTGAGTAAACCGTCAGGACTGTTCGGCCTGCATTATCGTTGCAACCAATAACGGCTGAAAGCAACAAGAGCGACGCCATTCGCGTCGCTGTTGAAATCTTGCGGAGTGATTTACGCATCTGCTATCGCTTTGGAGCAGTAACAGTAGACGCGGGTGGAGTTATCAGATTAATGAGCAATCGCGCTGCTCCCGGCACTCCATTTGGCAACTGTCTGAAGAGAGCGAGCGTGACATAGACATAACGTCCCCGGCCCACGGTAGCCTGCAACAATCCGTTGCTGTTGGGTGGTTCATCTGGGTCGTGCATCGAGAGAAAAGTCCTGTACTCAGGAGCAACCTTGCTCGGCATGTACGTCGCCCGTTCCTGCACCCAGTTCTCCCAGTCGGTCGGGCCAATTTGATTCGGCCGGTTAAGCAGATCGGCGCTCGGGCTGAGCACGTTAACCGGTGCATTTTCGAGGGTTACGCGCTCTGCCGGTCGCGACAGCTCGATGGGATAGGGCATGATGCCCGGGCGCATCATCTCATATTGACCATACTGCACTACAAGCGTTCCACCTTTTCTCGCGTACTCCAGAAGCTTGGCGTTATTCGCTGTGAGCACCTTGCTTGCCTCGTACGCACGAGGGCCCAGAACGATGCTTGTAAATCGGGAGAGATCAGTTGTTGGCAGAGCCGCCGGATCGAGCGGTTCTACCGGAACATCGAGCTCCTGTAACGCCTCCAACCCGGCGTCCCCAACCCCTGCGATGTAACCAACATGAGCGCGCGCTGGCAGTTGGACATCCACCGCTTGCAGCCACATTCCTGAGGGCGAGTATTCGCGCTGCAGGGTGATGTGATCGTAGTCGATTGTGTAGTATCCCGTTACCGACAGCCGGTTCTCATGCATCGCGACTGCGCCCATCTGTAGCCTCCCCTCGGCCACGGTTCCATGGGTTTTGAACACGAGAGTGGCCTGCGGCGCATCGGGCGTGAGTACACGAGTTCGTGATACTGAATCTGCTTTCAGGCCATCCGGAAGCTGAAGTCGAACTGTCACTGTAGCGGGGCCTGCGTACGCAGAACGAACATTGACATGAAACTCGCGTTCCACGAGCACACCTGCGCGAACGTATTGAAGACTCGTTCCCAGCCCTATCGTGATTCCGGGAACAGCGTTCACCGCAACCTGTTGGTCGCCCTTTACCGGGTCGGCGAATCGGTACACGACAGGTACCACCAAGTCGACATTCTCGCCCGAAATATTCAAGCGCACGCGTGCATTCACAGCAGTGCGAGCCTCGTGCTCAATTTCATTTGCACTGCCAATCGGAATGGAGAACAGGTCGCCAACTCGTGGTTGGTCACGCCACCAGCTCGTGGTTGGTGCAGATGCCACTGCGTATCGCTTCACCGAAAAACTTGTTCCGGGTGCGTGTTCTCCATCAGCATCGGTGGCCTTTCGCGGTGACGCGGAAGCGCTGCGACCACCAATGGGGTCAATGCTCGCCCCAACCAGACTGATGGAAACTTCGCCGCGATTGAAAACGGTTATTTCGACAGGAAGCGAGTCGTTCACGTTCCTTTGTGCAGGATCTCGTACCGGGAAAATGGCTGTCGGTGCAATTGCTTCCACCGCAACCCCTGCGGCCAGCGCCAGCGCATCCTGCAACCTCGCAGAAGTGAGCGAGAGTGCGTCGTGAAGCTCAGTACTCGCGACGTTTAGAGGCAATGCGGGAGCTGCATCCGGCGCATCCGATGCACCCCGGACGAGGCGAAGCGCCTGCACCAGCGGTCTGATGGTTGACGTGGGATTGCTGGCTCGAAAACCTTCGCGAGCCTCCAGTATGGACGCGCTCGCGGAGTCCAATTTCGACGCTACCACCTCATTCGCTGCGAGTTTTCCAAGTCGCGCCCAGGTCGTGTCCACTCCGTCGAAGAGACTTGTCTCCTGACTGGCCGGGGTGGATGCATTTACACGAGTCTGCTCACGCGTCAAGGCATCTTCAATCGCGCCCTTTCGCTGTAGAACTCCAAAGCCCTGTGACTTGTGCTGAGAACGGCTTTCGGCGGCAATTTCATAGTAGCTCCTCCCGAGAAGTGGATCATATTCGCCCACGTTCATGCGAAGCGTTGCGGCGTCGGGATTGGATCTCGCACTACGATAAAACTTGAGCGGTGTCCAGGCCGCACCGTAGGTGGCTACCGGAAAGCGTACGGTGTCCGCGGCGGCGTCATACGCTTCGCGCGCAAGTATTCCGGATGCCTGATGATGTCCGTGGCCGTCGCGTGGGGTGCCGGTAAAAAACGCAACCATGACCTGTGGGCGAAAAGCTCGCACCACCCGCACAACATCGCCCAGCACGCTGTCGTGCGGCCAATGTTTGAATGTTTCGTCTGCGGTTTTGCTGAAACCGAAGTCGTAGGCGCGTGTGAAGTACTGGCGTCCGCCATCGATACGTCTCGCCGACATCAGCTCCTGCGTACGTACGACACCCAGCAGTTCCCCCAGCTCGTTGCCAATGAGATTCTGACCACCATCGCCACGCGTTAGCGAGAGGTATGCGGTTTCGACATGTCGACCGCGCGCGAGCCACGCAATGAACTGCGTGTCTTCATCATCGGGGTGCGCGCCTACGGTCAATACGCGGCCCGTGGTACCCAACCCTGCCAGAACGCCCCCCAGTGCAGCGGCCCCTCGTTCGGAGGCAGGAGATTGCGCAGCGAGTTGGCGGGGCGCTACCGCGAGTTGCAACACCAACGCAACCGACAGCTGGCCAACGGCCGCAACGACAAACGCCGCGACAACTGTCGCGGCGCTGTCGCGGCTCACTCGCCGCATCCAACTGATACATCCCGAGGTTCGACCTTGCGCAGAACGCAATTTACCGAGCCTGAAATTCACTGCGCCGCCTGGGTGTACGGTGTGTGGCGCCTCGTCGCACCCTCGCCCGTATCCATTACCTGCGCAATGATCCGCTCCTGCTCAGCCTTGTGAGCGTCCGTGTAACCTTCGGCCGGGCTCGCACGTTCGACACGGCCGACATACCTCACCCCAACCGCTGCTGCCGCAGAGGCGCGAAGACGAGGTTGCACGTACGTCCACGCACCCTGATTGCGCGGCTCTTCCTGTGCCCACACGATTTGCTCAAGTGCCGGATAGAGTTCAACAATGCGCGCAATTTCTTCATGCGGCCACGGATAGAGCTCCTCCACGCGCACTAGAGCGACGTTGGGATTTCGCACTTCGGACATCGAGAGATCGTAGTAGATCTTGCCTGTGCAGAATGCAATTCTGCGTACTTCGTCGCGATGTTGAGAGGCAACAGGGTCGTCGAGAACAGAGTAAAAGGTACCCTGCGCAAGATCCGAAATTTTCGACGCTGCCTGCGACAAACGCAACAACGATTTCGGCTGCATCGAAATGAGTGGACGCCGATTACGCCGCAATGCCTGACGACGAAGCAGGTGAAAATACTGTGCTGGCGTGCTGCAGTATGTCACTGTCATGTTCCCTTCAGCGCACAGCTGAAGAAAACGTTCGAGACGCGCACTCGAGTGTTCCGGACCCGCTCCCTCATATCCGTGCGGCAGCAGCAGCACCACACCTGAATCGGTTACCCACTTCGCCCGATCGGCGGTAATGAACTGGTCGATGATCGGTTGAGCAACATTTACGAAATCGCCGAACTGTGCTTCCCAGAGCACCAGCGTATCCGTCGCGACGTTGCTGAAGCCATATTCGAAGGCCAGCACAGCGGTTTCCGAAAGCGCCGAGTTGTATATCTCGAAGGCGCCTTTGGCGCCGGGGAGGTTGGCGAGCGGTGTGTACTTCCGACCATCTCCCGCATCATGAAGCACTGCGTGACGATGCGAAAATGTTCCTCGCTCCACGTCCTGTCCGGTCATGCGCACCGACATACCCTCGAGCAGCAGCGAACCAAACGCCAATGCTTCCGCGTGGCCCCATTCGACCTTGCCCGTTTCCCCGTCGGTTTCGACAAACGCGTCGCGTCTCCGCTCGAGCTGGGTTGCCAGCCGCTTCACAGGTGAGAAATCACGAGGCCATGATAGAAGCGCATCATTGATGAACTCCAATCGCTCTTCAGGCACTGCAGTGGTGACAGTTGCCGGAGATTGAGGGGGTTCAGCAGGCCACGGAGCATGACGCTCAGTTGCCAGTAGTGAGGCCTTGAACCGCGCGTGAATTTCGGCGTATCGGTCGAAGGCTTCTTTCTCGAACCGGGCCGCGTCGGTTTGCTCTATTAAACCGTTTTCAATGAGCTTTTTCGCGAAGGCCTGCGGAACCGTTGGATGCTCCTTGATCTTTGCGTAGAGCACCGGCTGAGTATATGTCGGCTCGTCGCCTTCATTGTGTCCATGCCGACGATAGCCGACCAGGTCGATGAGCACATCCTTGCCGAACCTGGTGCGATAAGCGCAGGCGATACGCGCGGCGGTCAGACATGCTTCCGCGTCGTCTCCGTTCACATGCATGATCGGGATCTCGAAGCCTTTAGCGAGATCCGAGGCATAACGTGTCGAACGCGCTTCTTCGGGGTCGGTGGTGAACCCAACCTGATTGTTCACGATGATATGGATCGTTCCGCCGGTGCGGTAGCCGTTCAGTCGCGAAATGTTCAACGTTTCCGCCACCACGCCTTCGCCCGGAAACGCCGCGTCGCCGTGAATTGCGATTGGCAGCGCACTCAATTCGTCGCTCTCATACAGCTTGCCGGGAACGCGCTGAAGTGCGCGCGCCAAACCTTCGATTACCGGGTTGACCAGCTCAAGATGAGAAGGATTTGGCGCAAGCCTAAGCTTGACCTCATGGCCGCTGATTTCGCGCGAACTCTCAAACCCCATGTGATACTTGACGTCGCCCGTCGAGTGGAAATCCGAATTATCGTGAATACCCTGAAACTCGGCGAAGAGAGCGTCTGATGGTTTGCCCATCACGTTCGTGAGAACGTTCAGTCGACCACGATGCGCCATGCCGATGACAATTTCACGTGCACCATCGCGGGCTGCACCCGCGATGATTTCGTCGAGTATTGGAACGAGCGCGTCGGTGCCTTCAATGGAAAAGCGTTTCGCTCCCTGGTAGGTGCGGCCTAGAAATCGCTCCAAGGCGTCGACTTGATTGAGACGCTTGAGCAGCGACACATTCTCGTCACTCGTGAGGGGGCGGGTCAGCACCCGGTCGCGAAAAGACTGCCGAAACCACTCGCGCTCCATGTCGGTTCCAAGATGCCAGACCTCGTAGCCAATGCGACCCGAATACACCTCGCAGCGACGATTAATGAGATCGAGAGCCGTGGGGAAACGGTCGTCACCCAGAGCAGCGCCCGAAATGGAGCTGAGATCTTCCTTGGTGAGGCCATAAAAGGCCGGACTCAATTCGTCGGCACCGGGTGGCGGCGAACCAAGCGGATCTACCTTTACCGCCAGATGGCCGTAGCTGCGGATTCCCTGTTGCAATCGTGCCGCAGCCGACACTTTTGCCATCCGTGACACGTCGGCACTGGCGCCTGTAGCCCCGCCACTGGCAGGGGCAATCGCGGACTTTGCATCGCCGTTTGACGATGCACCGTCCTCATCCGATTTGCCGTTCGCACCTCTGGATGCAAACAGTGACTCTGCAACCCGGAAATACTGACGCCACGTTTCGTCCACACTCGCGGGATCGTTACGATAACGTTCGAATTGTTCGGCAATTATGCCGTCGTTGAATACGCTGGTGATTGCTGGCGCGCTCATATCACCGAATCTAATAGTTCGCGTCACGCGGGGAGAACGAGGGTGAATATTGATCCTTCTTTCAGTCGCGATACAACTTCTATACGGCCATTAAGCAGTGTCGCGAGGCGTTGCGAAATGTAAAGCCCGAGACCAGTTCCACGGTGGCGTCGGGCAGCAACATCTTCGAGCTGGGAAAACGGACGGAATAACCGCTCCAGATCGGAGCCACCGATGCCGATTCCGGTGTCATGACCGGCGAAACGAACGGTTCCCTCGTCCGCTCCCGCAGCTGCCCCTGAGGCCACGCCCGCCGTTGCTCCCGCAGCTGCTCCCCGGTTCACACGCAGGCGAACCTCGCCGGTTTCGGTGAACTTGACCGCATTCTGGCACAGGTTGAGCAAAATCTGGCGCACCCGGGCTTCGTCGGTATGAAGCAGCGGCAGGTCTTCGTCGAGCTCGATAGCGAACTCGATGCTCTTCTCGCGAGCGAGAAGCTCAACGTACGGATGCAACGAGTCTAGCAGCTCATCTATGTTCACGTCGCTGTTTCGCGCGGTCACCCGGTCGGCCTCGAGGGACGCAAACGTAAGAATGTCCTCAATCAGGGCTCCGAGATGTCGCCCCACAGCCCGGAGCCGCATGATGACGTCCCGCTGTTGGGGGGCAAGCGGCCCCAGGATCTCATCTTCCAGCAGCTCCCCATATCCCTCGACTGCCGCCAGCGGTGTTCGCAGTTCATGAGACAGCGTCGCCAACAGACTCGTTTTGGCGCGGTCGGCCGCCCTCGCCTCCTCGAGCGCTCGCACCCGCCAGAGAGCCAGCGCAGCCAGATCCGCTATCGTCCCGAGTCTCTCCTCGTCCACGGCGTCAAAGGGCGCGTCCTTTTCAGAACGCAAAACCGAGAGAACACCCAGCAGTTCTCTCTCTGCAAGTAGTGGAATCAACAGCACGGGGCCGGTCTTTAACGGCCTCAGCAGCTCGCGCAGAAAGATGGAGCTTTCCTCCGGGCTGTTGATGGCGATTGCCCGACGCTCCCTGATGACCCGGTCAGTGATACTGCCCGTTAATGGAAAGTCCGTGCCGATCATTTCATTACCCACCCCGCTCCCAGCCACGAACGAACCATCATCAGATCGCACATGAGCCACCGCCGCTCCGGTGGCCCTGCCCTGAAGCATCGCCGCCTCACAGAGTGTGCGAAGCACCTCGCGAGTGTCGGTGTCGGCGATCAGAGCGCGAGCAACCTCGCGAAGCGTCCTCAGATTCACCGAGTTCAACGAGTCAGACGTCATTGATCTGGGAAGGGGGTCTGGAGCGGAATAGGCCCGCCGGAGACCCCCAAACTAGCACGTTCTCCCGGCTTCAGAAAACGATCTCGGCCGTCACATACAATGAGCGCGCAGGAAGAATGAAGTAGCGAACCTTCCCGGATGATGACACTGAACCGCTTCCATAGAGCTGACTGTTGCCCAGATTCACGCCCCGCGCGACCAGCGAATAGCGACCCTGTGCCAGGGTGAAACGAGCGGAGCCGTCGACGACATAGTAGGCGGGAAGCACTCTGTCTTCGCTACCGGTGTTGTCGAGGAAGGCTCTCGACTGATAACGCCCGTCTGCAGACAATGTGAGGTTATTTGTGACGGGGAACGATACTCTTTGCGACGTCACCACTCGCGGCGTCAGGAGGGGTTGCACGTTCTCCCTCATTACCGGCGCGCCACGTGAGGAATCCGTGAACTGCCGAATTCTGTTGTCGCTCAGGGTAACATTTCCACCAAACTGAATTCCGTATGGCGCGTTCACTGTCGCGTCCATCTCGAAGCCTCGGCGAAAGCTTCGGCCGACATTCCGGCGCAACACCGACCCCGACGCAGTTGGTGGGCCAATGCGTGCTATGTCGTTATGAAAATCCATGTTGTAAAGGTTGCCCTGCAGTTCGACCCGGCCGCGTCGAAGGCGGATGCCAAGCTCAGCGTCGCGAACACTTTCGGGCTTCACCCGTGAAAAATCGCCATATGCGTCGACGTTGTCCTGGTTGAGATCGTCCTCTCCTGCCAGAAGGTCGCTGCGGGTTGGTTCACGAGTCGTTTGTCCATAAGACGCGTATGCTGAAAGCCCTTCCTGCAACTGAAAGCTGACGCCAACCTTGGGATTCACGAACGTCCATCGCTTGCTTCGCTCGGCGATGGCCGCGTTTGCATCGGGCTCATAGCGGAATTCCGCAGTTCGCACCTGCAGATCGCCAAACCATGTCGCACGCCGGTAGTCGTAGGAAACCTTGCCGAATGCACTCGCGTCGTTCTTGTGGCCCACGTTGTCATAAAGGGTGACGTCCGGGCGGAGGTACGCGCGGTGTGCACGCTGATAGATGTTGGCGTTTACGCCAAGGTTGGTGCGTAGGGCGCCGTAGTTTCCGTTGAACGCGCTTGTGACACCGTACCAGGAATGTGCCAGGTTGTAGCGATAGCGATCGTCGCCGTCGAAGTAGTCGTAATTTCCGCTCGCAGAGTTGCGATAGACGGTCGTGTTCAGCGTGTTGCCTGCGTCAAGAATACGAGTGTACGCGAGCGCTACCATCTGCTGGCCGAATCTGTCGAGTTCTCCAGCCTGCAGCGGATTGTATCGTCGATTTTCCCCGAGCTCGGCGAGCGTTGCACCGACGTACGAAAGTGTGTCGCTCAACAGGCCCGCAAGCGCCGTGAGTTTGACAATGTCACGCTGGCCAAACCAACCGGCGCCCAGAAAGCCAGTGCGACCAAGAACGCCGCTGTGATCGCGATAGCCGTTCGTTCGTAGCGCACTCCCACGGGCGTATACGGCGAAATTTTTACCTATTCGACCAGAGCGCCCACCTACAGTGACTCTTTGTGCTCCGAATGAACCCAACTGCACCGCTGCATCGCCCGCTGGCGTGCTACCGGCGATTGGATTCGTCTCGAAATTTATCGATCCCGCAAACGACGCTGTGCCTGCAGAGCTGGTTCCGACACCTCGTTGAACCTGCACAGACTGCACATTGGAAAGCAGGTCTGCAAAGTTCGCGAAATAGAGAACCTGGTCTTCCATGTCATTGAGCGGTACACCATCGATGGTGATGTTGATTCGTGTCTGATCGAGGCCGCGGAGCCGAAGGTAGCTGTAGCCCCAATTAGTACCGGTTTCCGTGTGTGCGGTAAGCGAAGGCGAAGCGGATTGCAGCAACAACGGCACGTCCTGACCGAAATTGCGTCGATCGATCACGTCACGCTCGATGGTTTTCTGCGTGACGGGCGCGGCATCTGAAGACCGTATTGCGTTCACCAGCACGCGCTCGATTCTGCGCGCGGAGTCGGCTGTTGCGCTGTCGGCGGTAGACCGAGTCGGGCGACGAACTTGCGCGGCGAGTTCGTTGGCTGCTCCAAACGAGGCCGCAAGAGCGAGACTCGCGACGATTGAATACGCCGAACTTCTGCGGTTGCTGCTGCGGTTGTGGTTGTGGTTGACGTTGAGACCCCTGTCGGAGCGGGTATTACTTTCACAGGTTTGCGCGACGCCGTGCGCCGCAACGCGCGCTTGGCGCGACGAAACGAAACTGAACATATGGACTCCCTACGCCGGTACGAACCGGATCAGGTTCTGCGGGACTCTCTCAGCCGACACACCCTTGCGGTGCCGGCACCCCGGTCATTTTTGACTACGACGTGAAGATAACACGACCTTACCTTTCGCGCATGCACTCTCCGCATCGAAATCTCATCACCCGCCGCGGCCTCTTTTTTTGCCGTCCGCGTCGAATGGCACTCGAAGGTTGAACGATATCTGCGGTTGGCTTACCGCACATGGAACGTCGTGCATCGAGGTGCTGGGCTTTGTAGCTGGGGTTATGTGCGTCTATCTGGTCACCATCGAGAACATCTGGAGCTGGCCACTCGGCGTAGTTACCTCCGCTGCGTACATCGTGGTGTTCGAAGGTGCTGGCCTCTATTCCGACACCGGACTTCAGGCGGTCTATCTCGTGCTATCGCTATACGGGTGGTGGCACTGGCTTCGAGGCGACACCGCGCACGCTTCGCCGCTTAGGGTTTCGCACATTCGAAGGGGAGAGATGCTCCTGCTGGCTCTGGCAGGAGTGGCCATGTGGATGCTCTTCTGGAGGGTTACGCGGGTCATCCCTGGCGCCCGCGCTCCCCTGCTCGATTCACTGCTGGTTGCGACAAGCCTCGTTGCGCAGTACATGATGACCCGTAAATACATTGAAAACTGGACACTCTGGATTGCGGCCGATGCCGTGTACGTCGGTCTTTACTTCTCACGCGGCCTCAAGTTGTCCGCAGTCCTTTACGCAGTCTATCTCGCTCTGGCAATTCTTGGCTACATAAAATGGAAACGTTCGATACTGAGGACCTCACACGCGTAGTCCTGACCGGCTCGGAGTCGGTTGGAAAGTCGACGCTTGCCCGCCGTCTCGGAGAACGTTACGGGGTTGAGGTAGTCCCCGAGTTTGTGCGCGACTATGCAGCCCGGAAGCAGGCCCGTCTCGATTTTTCCGATCACGGCCCGATCGCCAAAGGCCAGATGGCGCTCGAAGACGAATACATCGCACGGGCCAAATCCCTGCTCATTCAGGACACAGACCTCGTCAGTACTGTCGTCTATTGCAATCATTATTTCGGCCGCTGTCCGGCGTTTATCGAGGAGGCAGCCATCAGACGAATGCCGAGCATGTATCTGCTTCTCGACATCGATGTACCGTGGGTCGCCGATGGAGTGCGCGACCGCGGTACCCGTCGGCAGCAGGTTAAGGAGCTTTTCGCCGAAACCCTCGCCCAGTTCGCGGCGCCGGTTACGGTGATTCGCGGCAACTGGGATACAAGGTTTGGAATAGCCACCCGCACCATCGATGGCCTGCTCGCGTGGAAGCCCTGACTATGTTCCTGTTGGCGCTCCGTGCTTAGCGGGTGAAATAACTAAATTCAAGGACATCATGGTCGAGCCCAGAATCCAGAACATTGGCAATCATGCTCAGTACACTCCCGCATACCATTTCTTCACGGCACCGCTGGGAATTGCTTATCTCGTGTGGGCGGTCTGGCGGTTGGTCGCGGCACCAGGCGCTGACACTGCCTTCGCCATGTTGGGCGCACTGGCACTCTTCGGCGCGATTGCAGTGAGCCGAACGCAGGCGCTCAAGGTGCAGGATCGTGTAATCCGTCTCGAGGAGCGCCTCAGACTGGCGCGCCTACTTCCCGCTGAATTGCACCCTCACATCGGCGGTCTTACTCCGTCGCAACTTGTAGCTCTGCGTTTTGCAAGCGACGAAGAAACTCCCGGTCTTGTCAGCGAAGTCATTTCAAACCCGTCAATCAAAGCGAAGGAAATAAAGCAACGCGTAAGAAACTGGCGATCTGACTGGTTTAGAGCCTAGAACGCGCCGGCAAATTAAATCCCTGCCGGGATACCTGTTTGTTGCCTTCTCAAACGCACCGCTTCGGCGCAAACCGTGATGCGAGCATCTCAGTGATAAGTCGCTCGACTTTCGTCAAAGCATCCTCGATCGACGTCGCCACACGCGGGCTCGCCAGCGCGACTTTCAATATCGGTCCAGATCCTTCGCCGATATTACCAGCCCGTTGAATTTGCTTCGCACTTCCTTCAGCAGCTGCGCTTCCGAAGCGCCAAAAAACAGCTGATGATAGAGAATTAGCCTCTTGGGACGCGCAGCGGTTGCAATTACGCCGAGCTGAGTGGCCGAAGTGTGAGCTTGCGCATGGTATTTCTTACGCTCATCGGGGATGGTGGTAAAGCCGGAATCGGAATAAACCTCGTGAATGAGGATGTCACAGCCATTGCACTCGCGCGCAATGGCGTTATTGGATCGAGCATCGCCGCTGATCACGATAACCTTGTCAGGTGTGGTGAGTTTATACCCAAATGCATGCTTCCAGGCACTATGCGGAACTTCGAACGCTCTTACTGCAATCCGTTCGTCGCGATACACCTCTCCCTCGGCGATCTCGTGCACGCTGGCTTTCCATCCGTCGGCTGATGGTCCCCCCGCACTCGCGAGTCGTTCCTGTATATCCTCGATATTGCCGCTGAGAATGCCGTCGACCAGCACCTTTGTACCTGGCGGGCCGTAAATCTCGAGTGGCGAACGTCGTCCCTGAATCCAAGGCGTGAAAATCACGTCGTTCACGCCCATGGTGTGGTCGGAATGAAGATGTGTAAGAAACAGATGTCCTATCTGTGGTGCGCGCAATCCCTGCACCCCGTCACGGGACGCTGCCGCTGCACGACGCATCACGCCTGAGCCAGCATCAAACAGATAAGCGACGCTGTCGACTACCACCGCGACCGCGGGACCGAATCGATCCGGGTCGGGAATTGGCGTTCCAGTACCGAGCAAGACAACCGTCGTTCGGGCGGCGACCTGCGCGCTGAGCATCGTCGCATTGGATGCCGGGATCATGCTGACAGAAGCAACAGCGAGTGCAAAATATCGTTTCAACATCATCCTGGACTGCGTGATCTTCCGCGTCGCGCAAAGTCGAAGGTTACGACTTCCATGACTATCGCACAATATGAAATCATCCGCAAAATGCGGGGCTCAAGCAGCAACAACAGAATCCGAACGTGCCCTTGCAGTTTATTGCGCGTTGCGCGCGATGAGTGTAAACCTGGTAGGCTAGGACTCCTTGTACGGCGCCTTGATTGCAACTGATAAACTCGTAGTCCCCCACTGGAATCGAAGCACGCCCTCGTCGCGAAGTACCATCGGAAAGAAGAATGACATTGATTCGATGTGCGACTGAGTCTCGGGGGCGATTTCCAGACGCAGCGCGTCCATCTGTTGGCCAGGGTAATCCTTGTGCGAGACCTTCAGGCCGCGACTGAGAACGAACGACCATGGCGCGCTCTCGCGCGGAACCATCCACAGTGTATAGGTGCCCGCCTTGACCGGCGTCCCGTTCATCAACACGTCATGATTGAATGAGAGCTCAGTGGCATCGTCGGCACCTGGATGCCAGATCGTATCCCACGGCACCAGAGCACCAAACAACTTCCGACCACGAGCTACGGGGCGCCCGTACTCAATGGAGAACTGGGTGAGCGCAATATTCTGAACAAGCCGACTTCGCTGACTGAAGGGGTAGCCTTGCGCTCTCGCAGCGGACGCTGGCAATAGCACAACTGTTGCAGCGGCCGCCGTAACCAGCAACTTTCGAAAAGGCAAAGCACGAACTAACGAGCCGCGAAACGAGCTTTGGAAGCCGAGTGGAGTAGAGTTCATGTTGATGTATACCCGACTCCACCAGATCGTGCCTGCCGCACACTAGACTCTACTCGTGTTCTCCACTTGTCTATTCTGCAGCGGTGCACTCCGCCGTAATGAAGCCACCGGGAGCTTTCCGGTGGGCCGTCGAATCGCGTTTAACCGGCGAACGGCCGTCGTGGGTGATTTGTCCGGGGAAGGAACAGAACTTGTAAGAATCGAAAGCCCGCTGATGCCGGAGTTCGCAGCGTGGCGATATGGTGGGGTAAATGGACGATGCTGCCCGCAGTAAACCATCTTGGCGGTCAGCGAAATGAAGTAAAAGATGCTGTCGACGCGGTCTCCAGCCCTCGCAGTCTCGCGGAAACGTGTTTGCAGAAATGCGATTCCGATTGCGTCGATCTCAGATAACATGTTGATCCCCGAAGAAATCGACGATCGACTGACGATCTTGCGCGAGCACCCTCACCGGCGCGCTCCACAACCGAGCTCTAGGAAGGGCGCAGCACGTAGGGGAGTCGACCGCGCGTATCGGGAACAGTTCGTGCATTCGGCAACGTACGTCACGTACAGAAACCGAACGTTGGCAATGGTTAGCCGACTATCTCCCGAGGGAATTTATCAGATGATGGTCCGTAACAGACGGCCCGCTTCCGATCACTACGACTTTCTCGTCGTAGGAGCGGGATTCGCGGGCTCCGTAATGGCAGAGCGACTGGCCCGCGACGCGGGATTCCGCGTCTTGATCATAGATCGGCGGCCGCATATCGCCGGTAACGCCTACGATTGTTTCAACGAAGCGGGAATTCTTATTCATCAGTATGGCCCGCACATCTTTCATACGAACAGCGATGATATCGCTGCCTACTTGTCGCAATTCACTGAATGGCGCCCGTACGAGCACCGCGTGCTCGCGCATGTCGATGGGAAGGATGTTCCTATTCCCATAAATCGACAGACGCTAAATAAGATCTACGATATCACGCTGTCGAGCGACGAAGAAGCCGCGGCGTTTCTTGCCAGTAAGGCCGAGCCTGTTTCAAATATCTCGAATTCTGAAGACGTCGTCATATCGGCGGTCGGACGCGAACTGTACCAGAAGTTTTTTCGCGGATATACGCGTAAGCAGTGGGGTCTCGATCCATCGCAGCTCGACAAGGCAGTTACATCGCGAGTACCTACCCGAACCAGCCTCGATGACAGGTACTTCACTGATAGTTTCCAGAAGCTGCCACTGCACGGCTATACCAGGATGTTTGAACAAATGCTTGATCATCCAAACATCAGCGTCCGACTCGGTGTCGATTTCGAGGACATCAAGCATGAAGTGCAGTATGATGGATTGGTCTACTCAGGCCCCGTCGATGAGTACTTCAATTTCAGATTCGGCAAGCTGCCCTACCGGTCGTTGCAGTTCAAACATGAGACGCATGGCCGAGAGTGGTTCCAGAATGCGGCTGTCGTAAACTATCCTGACGAGTCAGTAGCGCACACGCGAATTACGGAGTACAAGTATCTGACAGGCCAGAAGTCGGCATCGACCAGCATTACATACGAATATCCGACGAGCGACGGTGACCCGTACTATCCCATACCGCGTGAAGAAAACCAGCGCCTCTACAAGCAGTACGAGGAGCTCGCACTGGCTGAACCGAACACAACATTTGTTGGTAGACTTGCCACCTATCGTTACTACAACATGGACCAGGTTGTAGGACAGGCGCTGGCGAGATACAAGCGGTTGATTGCCGACCAGCAGCTCGCGCCAGTGGCACTCGCGGGCGGATGATGGACCCGGGGTTTCGAAGTTTTTTCATGGGCGGCTTCGAGTGCTCCACTCATAGGCGGAGAGATGGGAAGCGCCTTGATGTCATAGACGCAACTCGACATGACACGGAAGCGTATGGTGATTACCTCCAGCTCCAGAATGTTGGCTTGCTCACCGTCCGAGATGGACTTCGATGGCATCTTGTAGAAGCAAAACGTGACTTGTACGATTGGGCGAGCTTTGACGCGATGCTGCTCGCCGCGCATCAATCAGGAACACAAGTCATATGGGATCTGATGCATTACGGTTGGCCGGATTGGATCAGCCCGTGGGAGACAGCTTTTGTAGACAAGTTTGCTGATTTCGCAGAGGCTGCGGCCAGGCGAATCGGAGCCGGCGGATATTATGTCCCCGTAAACGAGATCAGCTTCTTCGCCTGGGCAGGGGGTGACGTTGGTTACCTCAACCCATTTGCCAATGGACGCGGTGATGACCTCAAACACATTCTGTGTAGG
Organism: Gemmatimonadales bacterium; assembly: GCA_038235845.1. Lineage (GTDB taxonomy): Bacteria > Gemmatimonadota > Gemmatimonadetes > Gemmatimonadales > Gemmatimonadaceae > Gemmatimonas. The sequence goes on from JBBSTN010000007.1 coordinate 25,949, forward strand.
GCGGCAGTAGCTGCGATTCGGCGCATTCGAGCGGTTGACAAGTACGCCACGATATTGTCCGCCGAACCGTTGATCAAAATACATGCGCCTCCCGGAGCGTCGGAAGTACTCCGCCTACAGGCAGCGGCCCACAACGAGGCTCAATACCACGCGCTCGACTGCATACTGGGTCGGCGCCATCCGGAACTTGGCGGTCGTGAAGATAACATCGACGTGGTCGGCATCAACTACTATCCGTATAATCAATGGATTGATGGGAGTACGCCGCTAAAAATTGGCGACCCCCAGCAGACTCCGCTACGAGTACTGCTGCGTCAGAACTCGGAACGCTATCGCCGTCCGCTGCTTATTGCCGAAACGGGGTGCGAAGGCGAACAACGCCCCAGTTGGCTTCGATATATGATGCGGGAAGTGCGAGCTGCAGAGCACACCGGTGTGCAGGTGGAGGGGCTGTGTATATATCCCATCCTTGATCATCCAGGATGGGATGACGATCGAGAGTGTCCCAACGGATTGTTCAGCGGTTTCAGCGGCGCACCTCGCACTGTCAACGCTCCTTATCTTCATGCGCTGGAAATCGAGTTGGCCC
>JBBSTN010000008.1:0-26373 GCA_038235845.1 Gemmatimonadales bacterium
CTCTCAGGCCATAACGGCGAGAAAGCTCGGGAGCGGTGAGCTGTTTGCGTCGGTCGACCTGCGTCCGGGGCGTGAGACGAATGTTGTCTTGACGTTGCCCCCTGCGGTGAATCGAATAGCGGGTGTGGATGTACGCGCCGATCGTGCCACAAACCGGCTCCTGTCGGCTTATGAAGACCGCCGCGACAACGGACTCGGCGTATACCTGGATGCCCGCGATTTGAAGAACAAACATGACTTCATGAGTGCTGTCCAGTCGCTACCGTCATTAATAGTGCGAAAGCGGGGCATCAATACAACGGCGTATATCAGTCACGGGGTGGGTGGATGTACGCCGGACTTTTTCCTGGATGGCCGAAAGGTGATCTTCGAAATGGTTTCGGGATACGACCCCAAGGACATCATTGGTATCGAGTATTATTCACGGGGAGCGCTCATTCCAGTCGAGTATCAGACCTACGGAAACTGCGGCGCCATGCTTGTGTGGACAAAGCAGCTGCGTCGTTGATCGAGCGAATTGCTTCCCCGCGCGAGGAAGTTGCCAACGCAATCACGCATGCCGTTGGCCTCCTTCTGAGTGTTATAGGTGCGCCAATACTGGTGATCGCGGCGCTGGCGTGTGGCGATCTGCTCACGATTGTTGGTGCGAGCGTATTTGGAGCATCGCTCATTGTGCTCTATACCACTTCAACACTATATCACGCGATTTCTCACCATGTAACCAAAAGTCGACTTCGGCTACTCGATCATATTGCCATCTATTTGCTCATCGCCGGCACATACACTCCGTTCACCGTTGGCGTATTGCGCGGAGCGTGGGGTTGGACGATGTTCGGCGCGGTGTGGTCGATGGCTGCAATTGGTGTATTCGCGAAAGTGAGATTCCGTTTTCGGAATGAACGAATATCGACGTTCATGTATCTGCTTATGGGTTGGGTGATCGTCATAGCCATTCGTCCGCTGGTTGCGAGTATGCACGGTGCGGGCGTGGCATTGCTGGTTGCAGGTGGTGTGCTTTACTCCGCCGGCGTCGTGTTCTACCGACAGAAGCGATCCTGGTCGCATCCCGTGTGGCATCTGTTTGTGATGGCGGGCAGTGCATGTCATTATTTCGCGGTGCTCTGGTACTCATCGCTGCCGACCTTGCCAAGGTGATTGACAAGCGCGCTTTACCGATTGCCATTCTCTTTTCGGTAGCTGGCGCGGTCCATTTGTTTGCACCTGCGTTCTTCCTTTCAATAGTTCCCGCGTGGGTACCGTCGCCCAAGCTGGCAGTCGCGCTGAGCGGAATCGCCGAGTTGGCGGGAGCGGCGGGTGTTCTTGTCAATCGCACCCGTGTGCTCGCAGCGTGGGGGCTGATCGCGCTACTCGTGCTCGTATTCCCCGCCAACGTCTACATGTTGCAGCAGGCTATTTCGCACCATGCATCAGCGTTGTGGCAGGCACTGTTATGGGCGAGGTTGCCGTTGCAGCCGTTGCTGATGTGGTGGGTTTGGCGAGTGGGCGTTACTTCTTCGTATGCTCGGCGAAAAACCTGACCATCCGCGCGAGGTTGGGTTCGACAATATTGCTGTGGGTGCCACCAGGCACCTCTATGTAAACATGGTCAACTTTGTTCACTTTCATCGCATCGACCATCGCACGCGACCCGCGTACGTTCACCGTTGGGTCTGCGTCTCCGTGTACTACAAAAGCGGGGATGTTTTTTATTAATGGAACGGTCGACGGCACGCCTTGTCCGGCGAACATGCCAATAGCCGCCCACAAATCAGGGTATTTCGCGGCAATCTTCCACGTGCCAATTGCACCCATCGAATGGCCCATCAAGTAGATGCGGTTACTGTCGATGTTGTACATTGAGCGAACCTGGTCCAAGGCCTGCATGACATCCAGTTCGCTGAGCTCGCTGGCGCGTCGTGCGGCAGCATCATCAGGCGCGGAGCCTACTCCCCATCCGTACCCGCCGTCAACGCGATAACCGAGCGGCGCGACCAGTATGTAACCGTGCTCTTCGGCAAGTGCCGGCAGAGCCTTTCCGTATCCATCAAAGAATGAATCTTCAGTCGCCCCAAGCCCGTGCAGGGCAACGATAACAGGCACGGCCGTTTTGTTGTGGGTGTACCCGCGCGGCACATATAGGCGATACGGCATGATTTCGTTCGCAGAGTCCAGCATGTAGTGGCGCTTGATGTCACCCGTGCGGGCGGCGAACGGGTCGTGCCGGTCGCGAACCGCGAGAAGAACCGAGTCTGCTGCGGCAAAGTCTGCAGCGGAATTCCAGGTGCGAAGCTCCAGCTCACCTCGATTGACTTTCTTCATGCGATCGACTGGGAATAACAGCTCCGCACGCAGCTGCGCGGGAGCCTTTGCCGCAGCACTGTCCAGCCGTTTCACAGCCGCATCCAGACCGCGTCTCAAGGCAATATTCATTGAAGCGCTGCCCAGAGTTCGCGTTGAATCCTGCAGTACCACGTTGAGCACGTAGCGTCCGTCAGGAACATCACGCAGATTGAACTCCATCGGAAACGGCGACTCACGCAAGTCTCTGCTCACACCGGTGTAATTGCCCAGCGTCTTCACAACTTCGGGTTGACTATTGGGAGGGCTGCCGGGTGCGCGTGCCGAAAGCGTAGCCCGCGCTGTGAGCGAACGTTTCAGCTCGATAGCCGGTGCATAGAGTTGTTCGATTCTGACAACGTACGGGGTCTGTGATTCAACCAGACTCCTGTCACTGCGAATCACGAGCGAACTGTTGTAGTCGGCGACATCTGTCCACGGTCGTCCCGCGAGCAGGACGTTGCCCTTGGCGAGAAGCCGTCGCACCTGACTCATCTGCCCAAGGCTAACGGCCGTTTGCAGCTCTCGATCAACGGAGTCAAGTCGAGCTTTGAGGTCGCCGGTTGGATTGGCGGACACCTTGCGGGTGTTGTAGCCAACGTAGAGCGAAGTGACACTGGGCAACGCTTGCGCGGGGAGACGGTCGGCAGCAAGGGCGAAGAGGAGTGCTACGGCGATATGCGCCGCACGAAGGCGATCGGTCATCGAGGCGATAGTCATTGCAGATTGATCGGGATTTGCAGATCTAGTTATGTATGCTGAGTCGGAATATACGGGGACGCAACCATCAAGCTCTGGAAGCGATAGCGATGATTTCCTGTGCTACACGATCGCCGGCTTCCAACGCTCCTTCGATCAAACCCGGGCTCGATGCCGACGTTTCAGACACGGCAAATCGAAGCTTCCCGCGTAGATGTGGGGTGCGTAGCGATGATGCTCCGGAGGCGGGATGCGCGGCTGGCAGATCACGTTCCAAAGGCGTGCAGATATTCCGGTTTTCCGCCCAATCCTCAATGTGCAACTGCAGCGGGTTAGATGCGTCGGCCCCCAGGCATCTAGATAGCTGCGCAACAATAGCTTCCCGCAGGGCAACCGGTGCGTTTCGTCGTTCCGGGGGTGAAACTCCGACAAATCCGAAAATCGCACCAACGCTTTCATCTGCGGGAGTGTGGTCATGTGCTTCGGTAAGTGGTCCGACTCGACTCGCAATGCGACCTGACAGGCCTTTCTCTCGCCAGAACGGACGATCGTAAATCGCCACAGCCTTGGCCTGCGTACTCATCCAGGTCGGGGTTTGCCGCATCAATGCTCGCACTTCCTCATCGAGTTGCGGAATCGCAACGTCTTCGGCGGAGATGCGCAACGGAGCTGCTAGCACTACGTGGTCGGCCGTGAACGTTTCACCGTTGACAAGGGCAACATGCACCGATGAGGAATCGTGTTCGTGCACGCTTACTACCTGAGAGCTGGTCCGAACCAAGTCATGCGGAATCGTAGCAAGCAGAGCGGATGCCAGTGCACCCGGCCCGTCGACGATGCGCAGCATGCCATCCTGTGTTGGCAACATATACCTCTGCGGCGAGGCGCTCCAACCATCGACAATTGCGTCGCCGTTGATGAGTTGATCGAATGTGCGAAGTGAGAGTTTCAGCAGCCAACTTGATACCGCAGGCTGATAGTTTGGCCACACCCACGTCGGGCCAAGGTCGGCAAGCGGACGACCGGTTGCCGGATCGGACAGTGTTTTCACTCGCCCGCCAACTCTGTTCGCGCTTTCGAGCACCAGTACACGAACACCTGCGGAGTGCAATACCGAGGCACAGGTGAGACCCGCTATTCCCGCGCCCACGACTATCGTGTCGAATTTCTGCAGGTCGCCGAAGTCGCGTCGATTCACCGAGCCTGGCTTTTGGAAAATGTCTTCAATCCGTACATTCCTCCCAGTGCGGAGAATGCGAAGACACCAATTTCGTTAACGAGTGGCGCGTTAACGGCAGCGGGAAGCAGACTCAACCCCAGCCCGACATAGATAATTGTGGCGAGGACCGCACCGATCAGTGCTCCAAAGAATCTGCGGGCTGCAGAGGAGACGGTGCCGCGCCGACGCTGGCGCAGCTCGGCCCAGAGTGCTCCCAGTGTGCCGCCGAGGAGAGAAGCAGCGAGAAAGAGCCAGGGAAACATGAACTCCACGTTCGCCTCTGCGTCCTCGAAGCCGGCGGACGTTGCACGAATCTCGGCTGTCTCCAGACCTCCGCTCGATCGAAGCTTTATGCTGCCGCCTCCGCTGCCGATACGCAGCTGATCTTCGTTGAGCGAACCGGCGCTCGAACTCACCGCAACGTCTATGGAGTCCGAAAGACGCATACCGCGTGTTCCAATCTTGAGCGTTCGCGACTCTACGCCAAATCCCTGCATTTTTGCAGGAGGTGTTTGAAACGTTATCGTGGGCCGAACTGCAAGCCAGAGCGTAGCTGGATTACGCGGATCGAATTTGGGAATGATCAATACACGTAGTGAATCCTGCGGCACGCTTCTATAAACGCTGACAGTCATCTCCGGTCCACCGGTGCGCTTGAATGCGATCGTGGAGGGAGAAATCGAATCGGCGTCGCCGCCAAAATTCATTGAGACGGCGTTTTGCAGTTCGCGAAGCTCGCCGGGAGCGTCGGTCAGCTCGAGACCCACCGCGAACCTTCCAACGAAGGTTCGTTCTCTTGCAGAATAGCGAAGACCACCCATTGATGTGAGTGTGGGGTGATACGCTGGTGTGTTGCCTGCAAGGTCGAAGCCGACGTAGGCAAACGGCAATGTGAATACCGAGTCTACGCCCGTAGGGTTTCGGCCCTGCACTGCAGAAGAGGTCGATCTCGACGGTACAACTCTTGTGAACACAGGAGTGGTTCCCGAGCTCGCAGCAAGCACTTCGTCCTTGCGAACTACCACTGCCTGTGATGCAGAAATCGCCTCACTCGGCCTGGTGGCAGAAACCCTGGAAAGTTTACCGCTGTCGAGCTTTGCCTGCAGGACGTTTGGCAACTGTCGTCGACTTATCGATCGCGTTGCTGACTGAGCGCCGGTTTCATGAAGCGCAATGGTGAGCAATGCGAAGCCGATCGCCCATCTACTCCTGAAATGTCTGGCGAATAGCATTTCCACTCCGCGTAAGATGCCGACGCGCACGAATGCCCAGTTCCCAACAAGCATGAACACAGCGCCTCGCGGGTCGCGTGCGGCCATCATCCTACCGTACGGGGAATTGATCGGACCGTGAAGCAGCTCACCACCGTTCATTTGACTGCCGCATGGGATTCAGCGTCGTAACCGCTAAATACGGCATCCAATGCGGGAGACTCCTTTCCAGTCGTTGTCATCGGCTTTTGCGTTGCTCGTCTCCCGATATACAGGATGCATGCGGAAACCGCAACCACTACGTTTTCCGCATGCGTACTTTGAGCGTCGAATATTCTAGCTGAAGATTCTACGGGAAGCTGATGCAACGAATCGATGCAGGTCGCCCGCTATACCTTACCCCTTCATGCGATCTGTAAAGGCGCGAATCCGGGCAGCGTTTGCACCAACGTCGCTTCGACCAACACGCGAAACCGATCGTATGTCAACGCGTGAATCATTGCTATTCCCGGATCGAACGCGAATCACTACGTCATCCTTGAATCCGAAGAATGCCGTGGTTGCAGTAGCCTCGATACGGCCCGCAGCAGAGTCTGCGGAGACTATTTCCCAGCCCATGTCGCGCGCGACATTGAGCGACTGCGAGTAAGATGCGGCTGCCGGTACAGACATCGAGAGCGTTTTAATATCCTGATACGAAGCCTTCTGAAGCGCGGCGATACTGTCACCTGCATACTCAGCCTTGTTGCTCGCATCCGCGCGCAGCGGTATCACGGCGACAAATGCCGGCGGATCGACGGTGTCGGTTGTGATGTCATGTATCGGTGGGAGCTTTCTCGCCTGCTGCTGAAGCCGGTAGGGAATTGTGAAGGTCACCACGCCCGCAAGCAAAGCCACGACCAGCGTGCCGAGTGCTGCGCCGCGAGGTTTAGTTATCAGTATGGCGAGCAGCGCAACGACCGCGGCCCCGATCGCTGTGTACGCCGCGTAACGGAGCATCGACAGGCCAACACGATAGTGCCAGACGCCAAACCGTGTTCCTGGCCCGGACAACGCGAACATGAGCACCGCAGCCACGGCCAGTAGAATTGCCAGCACCCGTAACCATTTCATTCAGACTTCTCCTTGAATTGACACGCTATGCCTTCGCCGTCAGCAGCTACCGTTATGTAAGATGAACGACTTACACAGCCCACGTACACACTAAACGGGTAACTCGCCATGAACTTCGCAGGTCAGACCTTCCGACTGACACTCTTGGTCTCCATCGCCGGGTGCAGGGTGTTGCATGCGCCGTCCGCTGTGAACTCCACTGCCGATGAGAGAGCGGATAGCGCACAACTTGGGGCGGGAAGTGGCAACACACTGGACATGACAACATGGTCTGTCGTGGCCGTCGACCCTGCAAACGGCGACGTTGGCGTGGCAATGGCGTCATGCGTGCCGAACACGCTCGCGGACGCACTTGCGTCACTAGTTCCCGGCAAGGGCGCGGCAGCCACGCAGGCGGCGTTCGACGTGGGAAATCGAAATATTGTTTTTGCGGCACTAAAGGACGGCGCATCAGCTGCAGAAGTCATTCGACGCGTCGCGGATTCCACAACCGATGCGCGACTGGGGAATAGACAGTACGGGGTCGTCACAATGCGGGGTGGCAAAGCTGAGACGGCGGGATTTACGGGAAAGCCAATGCTCGATGGCGCCACAGCGGCTGACTCACGCCGGTGGGCCGGCATTCGCTCGGACGCCAGTCGCGGTGTGAGCGTGCAGGGAAACACACTTGTTAGCGAAGCCGTGGTGAGTAACGCGCTCGCGGCGTTCGTATGGCAGGATCCGACCGGCTTCAACAAACTTTCTGATCGGCTGATTCGGGCACTCGAGGCAGGGTCAGTGGCGGGAGGCGACGTGAGGTGCATTAGCGACTCCAGTCGCCAGACTGCGGCCACAGCGATGATTGTCGTGGCTCGCGGAAATGATGCGCCCTATGCCACGGAAAAAATCGGGATGAGCGACCAAGGCACACCACAAGCTCCGTGGCTCGCGATTTCGGTTACAAACGCACTCGGCGGCGACAACCCGTTGCTCGAGCTGCGCCGCCGATATGATGCGTGGAGAAAGACTATCGTACGGTGATTAACGTACGGTGAAGTCTGCCACTGCTTTGTAATTATCCCACGCAATCGTCAATTCGCCCCCATGTCCGGCAGGCGTGACCGTAATCTCGAACATTTCCTTTACAGCGTTGTTGGAAGTGACCGTCAACGGGATGCGGGCCAGATCCTGTGACGCGTCGTAATCGGTACCCCACTGCTTTGTCTGTTTGTTGATAACCAGTTCCCATTTGCCGTTTTCAACGAGCTTGGTGAAGAGTGTATAAGTACCGGCCGGAACCAGTTCGTCTCCAAAAGCCAGCGCCTTGGTTGTGGTGAAATGAGTCGCTTCATTAGCACCTGTACGCCACACCGTTCCCCATTTCATGTCGGGAAGACCATTGAAAACCACTCGTCCACGCTTTGACGGCCGGCCGTAATTCACCATGATCGTGCTTCCGTCTATCGTGGTAGAGAGGGAGTCACGCGGCGAAGCGGGTGGCTGTGCGGGGCCGCCACGATTCATTCCGGCTCCGCCACTTGCACCTTGCGCGGATACTGCGGCAGATGCCGTAACAGCAACCATGGATAGAGTAGCCAGCGACAGCGCGGCAGTCGTACAGGCTCGACGAACGTCAGCAGAAAATTTTGAAGGCATAATTGACAGGATCTGGTGTTGTTTGGAAAAAATTGAATTGACCGCGACTTATACCCCTATTCGAGCCTGAGAGTTCGCGCGTTCAGCGCGAGACAGCGTACAACTCTGCAGCAGACCGGGATTTTACCTCGAAATCTTCGGCCCGCGTCGCGGCGAGCAGAATGAGCGCTCCCAGTAGTGCAATCGCCGAAAGAGCAATAAATGCGATACTCGTAGATCCGGTGGCGGTTCGAATACGTCCAATGAGATCAGGTCCGAAATGACCGCCAAGATTTCCGACGGAGTTTATCCACGCTATACCGGCAGCAGCTGCTGATGCATTCAGGAAGCCAGTTGGCACCGCCCAGAAAGTCGCGATAAATGAAAGCACACCGCTGGTGATAACGGTAAGCGCGATGATCGAGGGAATCGCAGCGTGCCCGATGGCGGCGAGCATTGCGAGTCCAAGCGCGGTGACGATAAGCGAACCGGCGACGTGCCATCTTCGCTCACCTGTGTGATCGGAGTGTGCACCAACGAACACCATGACGATGCCCGCTACTCCCCATGGTATCATCGTGATCAAACCGATGCGTACATAAGCTGTGCGATCGACGCCGAGTTCCTGAATGAGCGTGGGCATCCAGAAGTTGACGCCGTAAAGGGCGAACGTGCCAGCAAGGTAGACAAACGCCATCGCCCATACTGGCATACTCGTAAGCGCGGCTCGTGCACCCTTGGCGCTGTGCACTGCTGTGGTACCGTGCGCACGATATGCCCCGCTCGCACCTTTGCTGGACCCGCGCGTTTCATTGTCTTCGTCGATGCGCGCGATAACTGCGCTGCGTTGTGCCGGTGTCAGCCACTTTGCGTGTGAAGGGCCATTCGGAAGCATCAGGAGAACTGCTATGCCGGCAACAAATGATGGAACAGCTTCGACCACGAAAAGCCAGCGCCAGCCGGGCCATCCGGCCAGCCCGTCGAGGTATTGCATGAGCGCTCCTGACAGCGGCGAACCAACGACGTTGGCAACTGCGATTGCTGTCATGAACAGAGCGATGGTACGTGCACGACGAGCGGCGGGGAACCAGTACGTGAGATAGAGGATGATGCCAGGAAAGAACCCCGCTTCTGCGACACCGAGCAGAAAACGCAAAGCATAGAAACTGAATTGCACCCGCGGAATTCCGAACAGTGCGGGCAGCGGACCCCATGGAATAACCGACACAAAGGCAAACGCACCCGACACGATTGCCCAGGTGATCATGATTCGCGCAATCCAGACTCTCGCACCAACTCGCTCGAGAATGAGATTGCTGGGTACTTCGAAAATGAAATAGCCAATGAAGAAGATGCCGGCGCCAAAACCGTACACCGCGTCGGAGAACTGCAACGATTCGGCCATCTGCAGCTTCGCGAACCCGATGTTTACCCGGTCCAGATATGCAACGATATAGCAAGTGAACAGAAGCGGAATCAACCTGGCCGTAATGGTGGCAAAGGCCGATTTGAGCTCAGGAGGCTCCAGGGAGGCAGTGGTTCGCATCGCTAATTATGAACCCGGAGAGCTCACGAAGGAAAGATTGCAGATTGACACCATTCGTCGAGCGACGCTGGTTCAATGTAAGGCGGGCCGCACAAACACTCTTGCGGGAGTCAATTGCTCGGAATCATTCGCAACATCAAAACTAGCGTCGACGTCGATGCCCCATTGACCACCAATCACATAAACGGTGCGAGACTTCCGTCGTTCACGTTGTTGCTGGTGTCGATTGCGCTTGCTGGGTGTGGGCACTCCCCGTCGACCAACTCATCGCAAGTGGGATCGCCCGCTTCATCGGGCCTTACGGCAGCAGATGCACAGGCAGGTTGGGTATCGATCATGGCGCTCGACAACTGGCGCGAGTATCAGGGAACCGAGATTCCCGCTGGCTGGAGTGTGGAAGGCAACTCGCTCGTAAAGCGCGGCGTTGGCAAGGACATTGTTTCGCGAAAGACGTACACGGACTTCGAGCTCGCCTTCGACTGGATGCTCGACGAGGGCGGAAATTCCGGCGTTTTTTATCGCGCTACCGAGGAATACAACAAGGTCTACTGGAGTGCGCCTGAATACGCGCTTTTAGACGACGCGCGACATCTTGACGGAAAGAATGAACTAACCTCTGCAGGCGCGGCGCATTCGCTTTATGCAGCGCCGAGGGGTGTGGTACGCCCGGCAGGCACCTGGAACTCAACGCGAATTCGGGTGCGGGGAACGCACGTCGAGCACTGGCTGAACGGCGAGAAAGTGGCGTCATACGACTACGGCACACCCGACTTCCTCGAGCGCGTAGCGAAGAGCAAGTTTGGCCGCTGGCCCAATTTTGCGCTGGCAAAGAGCGGCGTGATCGGAATACAGGGCGATCACGGAGGAGTGCTCGAGCTTCGCAAACTTCGGATACGTGAGTTCAAGTAGGAGCCCCCTTGTCAGCATTCGGCGTTCGCCGGTAGATATTGAACCAAGCTCAGCCATAATTTGTCAACTGTAGCCGCACACACTCTATATTTCGCCGCACTTCACCGGTGTGACGCGGGGTATCGAGTCACTTGTTGTCCCTGTATAGAACGCTTGGTCGTTCAACAGCACCCCCTGACAACATCCCGCGTCGCGGGGCCGGGTTCACCTCCCCTTTAAGGAGACCACGTGCACAATCGCGTGCGGTGGCAAACTGGATTTGCCACAATATTGGCGCTACTGATGGCGCCCGCCATCCTCACCGCTCAGGATCGACGGGTCACCGGACTCGTCACCCGAAGCGGCACTGACACACCCATTCCTTTTGCCGTCGTCTCGGTCGTCGGCGCTCCGCAGGCAGAAGCTGCACGAGCCGGTGAAGACGGTCGTTATGCCATTCAGGTACCAACCGGTGACGCCCGGCTGCAGGTACGTGCGCTTGGCTACACGCGCACCGAAGTGGCCGTACCGCCGGGCGCAACGACACTCAATATCTCTCTGCAGCAGGACGTGTTCAGTCTCGGCGAGGTTGTGGTAACCGGACAGGCAACCACTATCGAGCGACGAAGCGCACCTACCTCGGTAGCCTTCGTCTCGGGCGAGGAACTCAATCGTGTTTCCGCGCCGACGGTTCTCAGCGGCCTCACCGGCAAGATTACCGGTGTGAATCTGCAGACAAATTCTGGCGCCCCGGGCGGCGGAATCCAGATGCAGGTACGTGGAAACGCCACTATTCTCGGTGGGTTCGACCCATTGTACGTCGTTGATGGCGTCATTTACTCCAACGCCAGTATCCCGAGCGGCCGCGGTTCAGCGATCGCAGCTGCATCGACGCTCGAGGCCGACCCGGTCAACCGCATCGCCGACATTAATCCAAATGACATCGCGTCAATCGAAGTGCTCAAGGGCGCCGCGGCCTCGTCGATTTACGGGTCGAAGGCATCGAACGGCGTCGTCGTCATCACGACAACACGCGGACAGTCGGGGCGACCAAGGGTCAACGTGACGCAGCGAGTGGGAGTGAATACGCCACTCAACCTTCTCGACGAACGACGCTGGACACAGGACTCGGCCGTTGCCGCATTTGGTGACGCCGCGATTCCGTTCTTCGCGGGGAACTCGAACCCTTACTTCAATCAGATGGAGCAGGTTTACTCAAACCGGACCCCATCTTACGAAACGATTGCCGATCTGAGCGGAGGAACGCCCACAACGCGCTACTTCATTTCCGGTGCAAACAAGCGCGAGGAAGGCATCGAGAAGAATACCGGCGCAAGCAGGCAGTCGCTGCGCGTAAACGTCGATCAGGACCTCGGCGAAAAAATCACGTTCAGGATTTCCAGCGTTTATGCACGAAACGCCAACGATCGTGGATGGAACAACAACTGTAACAACTTCGGTTGTCATGGCTATGCCATTGCATACATTCCGAGCTTCGTAAGCTTTGATCGGAAAAACGCAGACGGAACGTTCGTCGCACCCACAGTTGGGGTGCCATCAAATCCGCTGCAGCTCACCCAACTTGGCGTCAACCACGAAGAGACCAACCGTTTCACCGGCGGCGGAACGCTAGGCTGGAATGCGTGGACGACCGACAGGCAGAGTCTCCGCCTTGTGGCGGGTGGTGGCCTTGACGTGTTCAACCAGAACAACGACGTATGGACTCCAAATGACCTGTTCTTTGAGGTTCCACAGGCTCTTCCAGGTGAATCGATCGAGAGCGGGGGTCGCAGCCGGTTTGCAAACTGGAATCTGAACGGAGTGCACACATATACACCCGGCAGCTGGGAAGCATCGACGTCATTCGGACTTCAGTACGAAGACCGCCAGCTCAACACCTTCAGCATTCGTACCCAGAATCTTCTGCCTGGACAGCGCAACGTCGATCAGGGCACCAACACAACGGTGGCTGAAGCACTCACCGCAGAGCGCACCATCGCGTTGTACGCTCAGGAAGAAGTCAAACTGTTTGACAACCGTTTGCTGGTGCAAGCGGGTCTTCGCGCAGAACGAAGCAGTGTGAACGGTGACATCGACAAGTACTACACCTTTCCAAAGGTTGCCGGATCCTATCGATTCCCCAATCTGTTTGGCGACGGCAGCGAGGTAAAACTGCGAGCTGCTTACGGCGAAACGGGAAATCAGCCGCTGTTCGGTCAAAAGTTCACCACATTGGGCACCCCGCAGCTTGGTGGTCAGCAGGGCGTTACGGTGGGAACAGCGGCCGGATTTGCAGGAGTAGAGCCGGAGCGCCTCAAGGAGCTGGAGGGTGGCATCGACGGTAACGCGCTGGACGCCCGGTTGACGTGGGAACTCACCTACTTCAGCCGCAATACCACGAATCTCCTACTCACGCGCGTGCCATCGCCATCGTCTGGCTTCACAAGCCAGGTATTCAATGGCGGCAAGCTCAATAACCGAGGCGTGGAAATAGGACTTGGCTACACGCCGGTTTCGAATTCGAACACGCAGTGGGTGTCGCGCGGAACGTTCACAAGGTATACCAACAAGGTCGTCGATCTCGCTGGCCTGCCGCCGTTTTTCCCGGCCGCATCCGGCTTCGGCAACCTTGGCCGTACGCGCATCGAAGTTGGCCAACCCATCACGCAGCTCGTGGGTTTCAACTTCGATTCGGCCGGTAACCGTGCAGCGTCGCTCTCGCAGCTGGGAAACACCAATCCTGAGTTCCGCGTGGGCTTCGTGAACGACATCTCGTACAAGCGGCTGTCGCTCAACTTCGTTCTCGACTGGCAACAGGGCGGCGATGTTATCAATCTCACGCGCTATCTACAGGACGACGCACGTACCACTGTAGATTGGGGAACGCCGGAAGGGCTTGCCCGATATCAGGGTTATCTCAAAGGTGTGATCGCGCCGTATATCGAAGACGCCAGCTTCGTCAAGTTGCGCGAAGTCTCCGTGGGTGTCGACGTACCGCAGCGCTACATCAGCGGTTTAACGCGCGTCGGGCTTGAGACGGCACGCATCAGTTTGTCCGGCCGCAATCTCTGGATGTGGACCAGGTACACGGGCCTCGACCCTGAGGTGGCGAACTTTGGCGCGGCGGCCATTCGAAATAATCTCGACATTGGTGCCTACCCGCCCAGTCGCAGCTTCTTCCTAAACTTCACGTTGGGTTTCTGATGATACCGATAAAAGAAGTGGCCCGTTTTTCGGGCTCGCACATCCGGGTTCTGCTGGGATCAACTGCAGTTGCCGGCCTCGTGGCCGTTGGCGCCTGCAGCGACCTGAATGTAACAAACACCAATGCACCCACGGTGGAGACGCTCACCGGCTCTCCCACCAAGACCATCCTGGCGCGAGCCGCTACCGGCATCTTTTCACAAGCGTTTAACGATATTGGCACGGAGATCCAGTTTTACGCATTGTACGGTCGTGTAGGCTACAACCTGCTGGGCAACGACCCCCGCGAAACCGGCGAGCAGATTAGAGGGCCCGCAGACCCGACGGGCCGTCATTCTGCAATATGGACGAACCTCTATTCCGCGATTCGCAGCATCAATACTTACCTGACTGCGCTTCCTCAGGCGTCGGGGTTGTCTCCGGCTGAGGTTTCGGCTTCGAAGGGGTTCGCGAAGACGATGAAGGCCTGGCACATTCAGCGTTTGGCGGTAAGAACCGGTGTGCTTGGAATTCCCCTTGAGGTCGACCAGCCCATTACAGCTGATCCGGCTCCTTTTGTCAGCTTCGACGCTGCAATGACGGCTGCGTCGGCATTGATGGACGAGGCGGCTGCAGACCTGACAGCGGCAGGGACGGCGGCCTTTCCGTTCAGCTTCGCGCCAGGCTACGAAGGATTCACGACACCGGCAACTTTCCTTCAGTTCAACCGTGCGTTAGCGGCCAAGATTCTGGTGCGCCGAGCAACGTTCCTGAATTGTACGACGTGCTGGGCGCAGGCGAGTACTGCAATCAACGCGTCGTTCATCACCACGACCGGCTTACCGGGCACTCTGAGCAAGGGCGTTTACTACGCTTATTCCTCGGCCTCCGGCGAGCCCACCAATCCGGTGTCCGAACCACTTTCTAACAATCGTCTCTGGGTGCATCCGAGCATCATTTCAGGTGCGCAGCTCAAGGCGAATGGAAGCCCGGACAATCGTCTCACCAGCAAGGTTACTGATGCGGGTAGAACGCGCACGCTGAACGACCTCGTCGGACAGTTCAAACCGACGCTTTACAACAGCCCCACCAATCCGGCGGTGGCCGATCTCGGTGCGGACATACCGTGGATCATCAACGAGGAGCTGATACTTCTCCGCGCAGAAATACGGTGGAACACGAACAACAAGCAAGGCGCAATCGACGACCTGAATCTCGTTCGGGTTAATGCGGGTGGACTGGCGCCCACATCGCTTAGCGCAAGCAGCGCCAACGATGCGTTCGTCACGGAGTTACTCTACAACCGGTTGTACTCACTGATGTGGTCGCAGGGTACACGCTGGATTGACGCGCGACGGTATGGACGCCTCGATAAGTTGCCGGTTGACCGTCCCGGCGACACACTTTACCCGAACATGATCATTCCGGCCAACGAGTGTAACGCACGTGGCCTCGCAAGCCCGTGTACGCCACTCTGATCTGGCGATACGAATATTCGGTGAGATTGAAATCTGATCGCATTGAATCGATGCTGAAATAACTCGAACGGCCACTCCATGAATTTCTGGGGTGGCCGTTCGAGTTCGCGATCTGCTCCACTTTCTCCTACCGCGGTCTCCCATGAACTTTGACGAATACCAGCAACTTGCGGCACGTACGCTTGGCATGGATCGCACACACGAACAGCAGCTTGCAAACGCAGCGCTGGGACTAACCGGTGAGGCGGGTGAAACTGCCGAAATAATCAAGAAACATCTGTTTCATGATACGCCGCTCGACCATGACGCGCTCAAAAAGGAGCTCGGCGACTGCCTTTGGTATATTGGCGCATTCGCGACTGTGCTGGGCCTTTCACTCGACGACATCGCGAGCCGGAATATCGACAAGTTGCGTAAGCGATACCCAGAGGGATTTGATAGCGAGCGGAGCAGAAATCGAACCGAATAAAGCTCACGAATAACGCTCACGAGTAACGGACGTGCGGTCGCCTGACGTACGCTCACGCGCAGAAGTTGTTCTGCGCTTCAAGGTGCTAGCGCGTTTTCTGGCTCCGCTTCGCTAAAGCTTTACGGGTTTTTGTCCTGGGCGCAGCGGCGGCCGGTTTTGTGATCGGCTCTTCGTCGAGACGATCTATCGGCGACCCGCCTTTATCCACTGCGGGGCTCAACTTTCTCACTACAACAGGCACGGCGAATCCGTCCATGCCCTTGATGGTGAAGTCGCCGGAATACCCTACGCCCGCGCCAAGGCTTTCGTCGATAACGAGAACGGCATTTACCACCCGCTGCTCGCCGGGCCCGAGCTCCAGCTTCGGTGGTTCGAAACTGACTTTCAGATTAGTGCGTGCACCAGTTGAATCGACAAACGGCGTTGCAACCAGCTCGCACTCTACTTTTCGCGCGAGGTCGTTCGTGACGAGAAACGCGCATCTCACTGCGCTGTTTTGTTCTCCCTCGACGACAATCACTCCCGCTCCGGAAACGTTCTCGGTTTCGAATTCAGTACCGGAGCCCCCGCCGGCTCCCGAATCTGTGCGTGTTTCGCCAATGCCGGAAAAAATCTCCGTTACGCCGCGAAAGTACTCAAGAGACAGGTCGACCCAGCCTTTGTAAAATCTGGCGTTTGCCTGAATTGTGCGACGCATCAGTTCCGTCATATCGGAGCGCGAACCTAATCCGGACCCAGTTCCGTCAGCCATTTCGCACGCCCTCTTTATCTCCAGTCACATTGCGGCAGGGCCGAGCGCAATAGAAGTGGTCATACCAGTGATGAATATTGTCCGCGCAGTCGGACACGTTTACATCACAACAGGTAACGCCCGCGCATTTGTCGACCATAACGGACAGGCGAATGAAATGATCGACGCAACCGCGCAGAATAATCGGGCCGGACATCCTCGCACCAAGCTGTACGCCATCTGGAATACGAACAGTCACAACGAGCGTCGCACTCTCCTGAGGGCCGAGGTAGATAGAGGTTGGTTCGAACTTCACCCAACCGGCGAGCTTGCCGAGCGCGGTGATCGCTAGCGTTTGAGGCGTCCATCCGCAGTTGGATACGTTGACGTATATCGTTCCGACGCTGCCCGGTGCAATCGTAAGTGCGCACGATCCGGCGGGCCGGGGCTCCCAGCAGGGAGGGGGAATTTCACAACCACTAGCAGAGGCAATACCGGACAGAGATTTTGAAAGTGCTTCTGCAATGCGCAGTGGCGTCTGCAGAAGTGCGCCAATGACATTGTTTTGCGCGCCGCTCCCAGTGCTGGTCGAATCCATGTTGCTACTCATTTCTGCTTCCCTCACTGTTGCGAACTGCTGTTTTTGCTCCTTTAACCACAATTATGTGACTGGTGTCGCCGAGTGCCCAATCACCGCCGTAAGTGCGACCAGATTGAATCATGTCGGGTGCGACCAGCGTGCACTGGAGAGCGCGACTGTCACCTGGCGGCAACGAACCCGCGCCGGTATGAACCAGCACGCGCGCTTCGCCACCGTGACTTGCCTTCAACTCTTCGAAGAGCCGTTCCACGCGCTGTTCGCCCTGGGACAGCTTTGCGCGTAACGTGCGTCCCAGCGCGCCATCCTGCGACTGTTCGTCATCGAGATCGAGCGTCGAGCTTTCCGGAATATCTACGGGTACGTTGCCGAGATTGGTCACCCGCACATTGAACCCTGATTTCGAGCTTGCAACCATGTCAAAAGTTGTTTGCTCCGGATGGACCTTTACCCGCGTCACCGGTTCGACATCGACGACAATCGTGCGAAGTTTGCCGTCGCTTTCGCCAGCGCCAGCGCCATCGAGATCGACGTCACCACGGTAGCTCCCGGGCGCCGTTTGCGGAGGCAGTTTTAATCGAAGTTCAGAATTACCTCTGCCAAGTGGCCTTACCAGCGCCCGATGTATTCCCGTTTCGTTGCCAATTGTCAACGTCAGGGCAATTACACTCTTTGCCATCGGGAAATTTTGAATGACTGCGTGCAGATTTTGTGGCGGCCCAGAAAGATTGATCTGCTCGATGTTAGCAGCGTATGCCATGACTACTTTATCCGAAGAACGCCACCAACGACGTCACTCTGATTTGTTGCGTTGTTTACGGCGCGTGGAGTACTGCAACGTTCGCACGGGTTTGGTACGTACGGCTCGGTGATTATCTGGGCTTCGCCACAGAGATTAAGCGACGCGAGCTCCACTCCGAACAGTGAAAAGCCGAGCCTGAAGTTGGCAGGAATATGCGCTCTGATGGAGGGAATCTCCCGGATGCGCATGTTGAGATCCGGCAGGCTGCTGATCGACACCGTATAGCTGTCCGGGATGCCTGCGAGATGCACGGGCCCGACGGAGCCGATGTCTGTGATTCGCAAATCAGCCAGCGAATTCACGTCCACATCCACGGAAGGCAAATGCACGACGTCGACGTCAACCAGAGGAAGAACGTCGATATCGACCCCAGGCATGCTCAGGACTCTGACGTTTGTCGCCATAGGTCCACTCCTTGGTAAGTCCGACTGTTTATTCCCGTTACTAGTCCAGCTAATCCCAGATGTACGATTTTCAGGCCGCGATGTCAAGCGCGCCGCACGTCCTCTTGCGCGGCCGTCCTTTGAAGCGCAGAGTATACGGAGAATACGCGTATCGTCTACGTGTCCAATACGTGGGCTCAACTCAGGAGTTCAGATGGCCACAGCTTGCTGGAATGCCACTGTGATCGATTCGCCCGGTTCCGACCCATTTGCGATACTCGGGGAACTGGTTGTCGCGGTTCGCACCCCACGGTCGCGTGATTTTGTCACGGTGGAGGTAACTCCAATGGCGCTTTGCGCTTCGGCGCTCGAGAGGCCGGCGGGAGTGCTGGTATGCCATGAACCGCCCCCGTTCCTGACACATCAATGGCATGGAGAACTCAACCTCGGCGCCACGGTAGGATTCAACTTCGCCGAGCGATCTTATCGACTGACTCTCGCGCGACTCGCTGAAATTCCGGAGGGTTCGCCGTGGGTGACGTGTGATTTCTGCCTCGAAAGCGATTGACTGTGCGGACATCACAGGGCAGTACGCCAGGCAGGTTACGACAAGCGTCCAAGTGGGATGTTATCGTCGTTGGCGGCGGTCCCGCCGGCGCTGTGATGGGCTGGAATCTATCCAAACGTGGGATACGCACACTCATACTCGATCGTGCGACGTTTCCACGCGAAAAAGTATGTGGCGATTTCGTCGAACCGCGCGGGCTGAGATTGTTTCAGACGATGGGTTGTCTCAGTGCGATTGAAAGCACCGATCGGCTGGCGATCACGCATGTGAATCTGTTTCTCAACGGACAGAGCGCCTATCGCGAGCACATCCCGTTTTACGAAGGGCAGAAAGAACTCCCACAGCACGGTTACATCATCCCACGTGAAGATCTCGACTATCGCGTACTCGAATCTGCGTCGCTGGCGGGTGCGGAGGTGCGGCAGGGTTGCCTGGTAACGAGAGTGGAACGCGACGACGATGGTTCACACAGAGTTAACTACCGCGGTAACAGTGGCGAACAAACGGTTACTGCGCCGTTGGTGATCGGTGCGGATGGAACGCACTCGGTGGTGGCTCGTTCGTACGGGATGCACGACGACGACCCTCGATACATGGCGATTTCGCAGCGCGCTTATGTCGACGGTTTGGACATAACCGACGGCGAGGCAGCGTTTGTTTTCGATCGCGACCTTTTTCCTGGTTATGGGTGGATGTTCCCCATGACAAATGGGCGCGCAAATGTTGGTGTCGGAATTCTCGCCGAGACCCGCGACCGATATCGAATAAATGTACCGGCGCTATTCAACGAGTTTCTCACCAAGCTTCAACGACTGCACCCGGGCTGTCAGAATATCAAACTGGCATCCAAACCGATTGGAGGAATAGTCAAGACATATGGGGGAAGCGGGGCCAATCATTTCGATGGCGGTATTCTGATCGGTGACGCGGGCTGTTTTGTCGATCCAATGACGGGTGAGGGAATCACTCCTGCGGCGGAGTCGGCGCTGCTGGGAGCAGCGGTGATTGGGGAAGCGCTCGAGAAAGGTCGTACAGATGCGAAATTCCTGTCACAGTACGAGCGCAGTTTTCGCGCGTACTTCGACCCATCGATGCGCTTTCTCGACTTCGTCGCCTGTATGATGCGTAACAAGCATTTTTGCGAGTTTTGGATGAGCGTAGTGGCGCGCGGTTGCGTCATCGCAATGCGCGACAGAAAATTCGCGCGCGTTGGCGGTGCTGCTTTTGGTGGCCTCGACGTTCGGCCACTGGGCATCATCAGTCAGATGTACGCACGAAGCGTTGGCGAACTTGTGGGAGAGGGCAGTCGTTTCGCTACGCAGCTTATGACCGGCCAGCTTCCTGCCATTCGTGGTATCGAGGATATGGCCGCCTGGCACAGTGGCTGGTGGTCGTCCATTGCAGAGGATCCCATGTGGCACACAAGATGGATGGCTGAGCTGGGCAGGAAATGGCTGGCACTTGCCGGCACTACTCGATTGCGCGACCCGCGAATGCGCGGGCCAACGTTGTCACGTCGATAAGCGTCGAGTGTTGCGTACAAGATTGACCAGCACGTCGGGCCGAGGCGCCACCCGAATTGCCTCTGCTTCCGCTTCGGCAGCAATTGTGTCGAGATAGCGTTCGGCCGTCGGTAATGCTTCTTCGAACTTCTTTATGAGATGTGCGGTGCTTTCGGGGGACGGGTTGCGAAAGTGCAACGCTGTTTCCGCATCCTGAATCGCAATTGCAGCTGGAAGAGTGAGAATACCGTCCCTGACATCTTCTTCGCCGCCACCGCCAAGCGCCACGGCGCCCTTAACGTCGCCTACGTCGTCGCAGCCGTGATACAGCATTCCAAGCAGGTGTCCATACTGTCGTAATTTCTCATCACCAGTACCGAGGCAGGCACACGCTTCGAACATGCTTCCGGTGTCTTCGCCGGCAATTATACGCCAGTCTTCAAGGCCGAGCGGTTGACGTCGTAACCGCCACTGAAGTGTCTCCGCCGCTGCCAACCGACGAAAGAGTTCGGCGATGCGCTGAACCTGAAAGGGATTGGAATCGACAAGCTGGTAGGCATCAGCAGTGATGTATCCGGACGCCATGAGAGCAGGCAGCATACCAAATCTGCAGTGCAATGTCAGCACACCGCGCCGAAATCGCGAGCGGTCGAGAATGTCGTCTACGATGAGCGAAACATTGTGCACCATCTCGATCGCAGCTGCTGCGCGAATGGTGGAGCTTTCCACGTCCTGCCCCGACATTGCTGTTGCGCAGGCAAAGAGCGTTACCGGCCGGAAGTACTTTGAACGCCCGAAAAACTGCCATTCCAACAGTCTTTTGATTTCCGGACTGCTTGCGGCGATTATCTCGCCAAGAAATCCTCGCAGCTGTTCGAGTTCGCGGTCGTAGCCCTCTGCCAATACCAGACCTTCTGGCAGGTCTTCAGGAGAGGTGCCATAGGTGGAATTAGCAGTAAGGTTGGAGATGACAGGTGAAACCACTTGTAATCAGATCATTCCTTGACGCGACCGGCGCGCTTGCGACGCGCAGATTTCTTCGATGGAGATCGCGCCACCGGTACAGAGCTGCCGGACGTCTTTGGCGCTGACTTTTTCGCGGAGCCCGAAGGTGTTACCGGCTCCGTCTTCTTCTTGTCGATCTTGTCTAGTTCGTCGATGAAGCGTAACGCGGTATTGCGGGGAATGTCGGTCATTGTTCGAATACTTGCCCGCCCGGCGTCGACCAGCTCCAGCAACAGGTCGCTGGATTTCTCGTCTTGGGAATTGATACGAAGCAGGCTGTTTGTAGCTGACTGAACGAAGTCGGTCGTTTGTTGCACCCAATCACTCCAGAAGCCGATCCCGGCTTTGAGCGCGGCGAGTTGAACTTCGATCGCATCGGTGAGAAGCTGCCGGAGGTCTTCCTCGCGGGTGGATGTGCTGTCAGGCATAATTGCAGACTCCTTATGTGAAGTCGTAGTGAAGATGCCCCTATCTTGGCGCCGTTTGGTTAGTTGTGCAAGTCTCCCTTCTTCCGTCACCCTAGCGCAAGAACGTCGTCCTCGGCTATCGCAAAAATCCTGTCACCGTCTGCCCGTTGATACATACCGCCACCCGTGAACGACGAAAATGCGGGCAGAATACCCACGCCAGGCCCGAAAGCAAAGCAACAGAGACGCAATCGTTCCCGTGCGCGCCCTTTCAAGCTTACGCTCGGATGAAGGTGACCTGCCAACACATATTCGCCTAATCGCTCCACTGGAACATGTTCGCAGGTAAACGGCCCCAGCTTCCACGGACCATCGACGCACATAATTTTGAGCGAACCAGGCGGATCACCCGCATGCGAATCGTGATTGCCGCGTACCAGAACGATGTTGAGTTCAGGGTGCTCCTCTCTCCATGCATCCAGCACAGCAAGCGTGCGCGGATGCTTGCCCGCTCGTGCGTGGAACAGATCGCCAAGCACCACTAGCGTGGACGCGCTGGTGCGCTCGACAAATCGGCCGAGTCGGCCCACATCGGCGCTCGTCGTTCCAGCGGGAACCGGAACGTGTTGTGCGCGAAAGGCAGCCGCCTTACCCCAATGAAGGTCAGCGACGACGGCGGTGCTCAGGCCGGGAATGAAAAGTCCACGCTCGGGATATAACACAACAGGCTCGCCGGCAACGACTGTTTCCAACGTCCCCGCTTCACTCACGCAATACCATCCTGTCACTCATCGTAACTGTGCGATGGTGCCTCGAACACGTCAGCCCTGTACCTGTACCTGTAATAGTGCATGAGGTCAGTCTTTACTGCCGGATACAGCCATGTTGAATATCTGCTGGGACCTCGTTCGAGAAGCGGCGGCGGAAGCACGTTTTTGAGTTGCAGGTTCTTCGGCCGCCTTCGCCATACGCTTGATTCGATCTCCCATTCGCTCCGAGCTGACCTTCGCCCGCGTGCTGTCGACGACGAGCGGAAACGCAAAAGGAGTGAATCGCTCTGTTTCAACCAATCGCACTGTGCCGAGCATGAGACGTTCGAGTACGCGACCAATGCGGCTGGCTTCCAACTGCCGTTCCAGCACTTCGCGCTGCGCCTGATGCAGCAGAAGATTTCCAGGATCGTATTTCACGAACACATCATACAACAATCCGCTCGACGCCTGTACCTGCTTCATCGACTTCGACTGCCCTGGATAGCCAGCAAAAACGAGACCTGCAACCCGCGCGATTTCGCGAAATTGTCGGCGCGCCAGCTCAGCAGCGTTCAAGCTGTTCAACACATCGTGCAAAAGAAAGTTGGTGGATAACAACCCCGCTTCCAAGGCCTCCTCGATGGGTGCACGCTCCGGCGACAACAGCTCGAATCCGTAGTCGTTGCATGAATAAGAAAATGAGATTGGCGCGAGCTGCGATATTCGATACGCAAACAGCGCAGCTACGCCCTCGTGCACCAGGCGGCCCTCAAAGGGATAGACGAACAGATGGTGCCCGTCACGAGACTGAGTGTATTCCATTAATAGTTCGTCCATTGATGGTAGTACGCTTCGCTCGGCCTGCAGCAACAACACGCCGCGCACTGCCTGCATTTCGTTGCTGTCGAACAACCCGAGCCGCGCCTCGTCGATCTTTACCCGTAGCGCGTGAGACAACTCGGTACTGAGCGGCATTCTTGCGCCCATCCACCGCGGGATGGCTCCCTCACGTTTCTTCGCCTTTCGCACCCACGCGGTCAACTCGCGAATTCGCACAAACTCAAGCGCTTGCCCAGAGAAGAAAAATGTGTCCCCGGGCGTCAGTCTCGATACAAAACTTTCTTCCACTGTTCCCAACCGACGCCCGCTGAGAAATCGCACTGCGATGGAAGCGTCACTCACGATTGTTCCGATATTCAGTCGATGCCGCAGTGCTACACGACGGTCGGTAACGAGATATACTCCATCCTGCAGAACAACACGCGCAAACTCGGGATATGCCTTAAGAGTTTCGCCACCACGGGTAACGAAGTCGATCGTCCAATCGAGCTCCTGTTCGGTTAGCCCATGATATGCACGGGTGGAGCGCAATTCGCTCAGTACAGTATCACGCGTAAAGCCGCCGCCAAGAGCAAGTGTGACGAGATGTTGTGCGAGCAGGTCAAGTGGACGATCGATGGGGTCGCGACTCTCGATGCGGCCCGCCTTGATCGCGTCGCGCGCTGCGGCTACCTCGACAAGTTCAAGTGCATGAGTGGGAACGCAGACAACCCGCGAAACGCGACCGGGGGAATGACCCGATCGTCCAGCGCGCTGAAGCAGTCGAGCAACACCCTTAGGGCTGCCAATCTGCATCACTACGTCAACCGGCGTGAAATCGACTCCAAGATCGAGCGAAGATGTCGCCACTACAACACGGAAGCGCCCGCTTTTCAACCCATCCTCCACCGTCTCCCGCTGCGTGCGGGACAGTGAGCCATGATGAATTGCTGTGAACTCGAACCACGACGGATCAGCGGCTATGATCGATTGAAACCATATCTCGCACTGCGAACGCGTGTTGGTAAAGACTATCGCGCTTTGTGCGTTTTCCAGTCGGTGCATCACTTCCGGCAGCAGGCGCGTGTTTAGATGTCCCGCCCAGGGAAACCGTTCCATGGTTTCTGGAACGAGCGACTCGACAACGATGTCCTTGCTCACAAACCCCCGGACGATGCGACCAGGATTCGAGTTGCCGGCTGAATCGACGCCGAGAAGCGACTCGGCGGCGACAGGAATATTCCCGATCGTTGCGGAGAGGCCCCACGTTTTCAGTCCCGGCTGGATTTGTCGCAGCCGCGCGAGCGCCAGCTCCACCTGCGCGCCTCGCTTGGTTGACAGCAGTTCGTGCCATTCGTCCACCACGATGCAGCGCAACTCCGAAAAGATTTCGGCGTGATCTTTTCGACAGAGCATCAGGGAGAGCGACTCCGGCGTAGTGACAAGCGCGGTGGGTAGGCGTGTACGCTGGCGTGCGCGCTGTGCTTGTGTTGTGTCGCCGGTGCGCGACTCCACAGTAAATGGCAGACCAAGTGCGTCAACGGGGTCGCGCAAAGCCTGTTCGGTATCGGCGGCCAACGCGCGAAGTGGAGTAATCCACAGTACGCGAAGCGGGAGCGCGTCGGCTCGTCGTCGTACGCGTTTGTGCGCGATACCTTCCTGCTCGTATTCGAGCAGCGCACCAATCCAGGCCGCGTACGTCTTGCCGGTGCCGGTGGCGGCATGGATAAGGCCTGATTCTCCCGCGAGATAAGCGCTCCATACTTCACGCTGAAAGTCGAACGGCGTCCATCCTCGCGATTCGAACCAGTCAAGTACTCCGTTCGGTTCAGCGGCGGTCGCAGTCACGCACTGCCGCCGGTTCCGTCGCCGCGCTCGCCCAGAGAACCGTCGCTGTCAGCGGGATCAATGTCAGGGTTGACGCCGTTTAACATTCGCTTCACGTTGTCGAGTGTGTCTGCTTCGCTGGCCGGTTTGTCGGTTCGCCACCTTGCCATGCGCGGAAATCGCACGGCGATACCACTTTTGTGACGAGTGCTGCGCTGAATTCCCTCGAATGCAAGCTCGAAGACGAGTTCCGGCTTGACCGTTCGCACAGGGCCGAACTTCTCCAGCGTATTTCGACGCACGAATGCGTCAACCTTGCGGATCTCGGCATCTGTGAGCCCCGAATATGCTTTAGCAACAGGCACCAGAGTGTCGCCGTCCCACACCGCAAATGTGTAGTCGGTATACAAGCCGGCGCGACGGCCACTTCCACTCTGTGCGTACACAAGCACGGCATCGATGGTCAATGGTGCGACTTTCCACTTCCACCAATCACCAACTTTTCTTCCCACGCCGTACGCCGACGTTCGTCGCTTGAGCATCAAACCTTCGGCCATTTTCGCGCGCGACTCCTCGCGTGCACTAGTAACCGCTTGCCAGCTGTCAAATTCGGTAAGCGGAGAGGTGCTGAACGGCGCGCCGACCGGTAGCGCGTCAGTTATCGCTTCGACACGCACTCGCCGTTCTGTTAGTGGCAAATCACGAATGTCAACTCCTTCTGCCTCGAGACAATCGTACACAAGCAGGTGGCACGGTACGTCCGCGAGCAGTTTCTTTCCAACGGTTTTTCTTCCGATACGTCGCTGAAGTTCGCTGAATGGGAGCGGGCGACCATCACGCCATGCCAGTAGCTCGCCGTCGAGCACCGTGCCATCAGGCAACCATTCTGCAGCGGTCTCGATCTCGGGGAAGCGGCCAGTGAGCAGATCTTCACCACGACTCCACAAAAATGTACGACCGCGCCGCCGTACCAACTGTGCACGTATGCCGTCCCACTTCAACTCCACCTGCCATTCGCTCACGTTACCCAGTGCTTCGAGCGGCTGTTCGAGCGCATACGCGAGATAGAAAGGATACGGATTGCTCCAATCGGCATCCGTTGTTTCAGTGCTCACCAACCGCGAAAACCATTCGGCAGACGGTTCCCACTTCCCCATGAGACGATGCGCAATCGTCTCTACAGAAAGTTCGCTGACACTGGCCAGTGCACGAACCACGAGGCC